>JAZJZP010000209.1:0-5667 GCA_040389805.1 Pseudomonadota bacterium | reverse complement strand
AGCCCGCACGCATCACCCGGGTCAACTACGCCTGGCGCCAGGCAGGCAGTCGCCCCGGTCATGCGCTTGACTGGTGGCTAAAACAACTCGGCAGCCCCACCACACGCAGCGCCCTGCTGGCCTTGCACGGAGACTTTCTGCTGTGACCCCGCCTCGGTATGTGGGGCGCTTTGCCCCCTCCCCCACAGGGCCCTTGCACGCCGGCTCGCTGGTCGCCGCCCTGGCGAGCTGGCTGGATGCCCGTGCCCACGGCGGTCAATGGCTGGTCCGGATGGAAGATGTGGACGCCCCACGCTGCATCGCCGGAGCCGACCAACTCATCTTGCAGCAACTGGCCGCTTTTGGCTTGCGGCCCGACGCGCCGCCCGTGTACCAAAGCCAGCGGTGCCACCTGTACCAAGCCGCGCTGGACCACCTGATCGACCAAGCCCTGGCCTACCCCTGTGCCTGCACCCGCTCTGACATCGCCCAAGCCAATCTTGAGCGAGGCTGGACACGCCCCCGCCACGGCGACCTGATCTACCCCGGCACCTGCCGCCCCGAAAACGGCGGCCTGAAGGGCCGACCCGCACGGGCCTGGCGCCTGCGCGTCCCCAGCGATGCGCAAAGCCCATGGCGCTGGCAGGACCGCCGACTGGGCCCCCAGCAGCAGTCACTGGAACTGACCGTGGGCGATTTCGTCATCCGGCGTGCGGACGGCGCCTGGGCCTATCAATTGGCCGTGGTGGTGGACGACGCCGATCAGCACATCACCCACGTGGTCCGCGGCGAAGACCTGGCCGACAATACCCCGCGCCAGCAATGGCTGCAACAGTGTCTGGGGCTGCCCGCCTTGAGCTACCTGCACACGCCCCTGGTCCTCGGCCCCAACGGCGAGAAGCTCTCCAAGCAGAACGGCGCTCAAGCGCTGGACATCAGCACCCCGTTGACAGGGCTGCGCCAGGCCGGGCAGGTGCTGGGGATCACAGCAGACGCCGGTGAGATCGATGACTGGCTGCAGCAAGCCATTTCGCAATGGAAAAACGCCACCCCGCAAGTGGATGGTTAATCAGTTCCCACCGATCCATCGAAGTCGCGACAATCCATCACGCACCCAGTTATCTAGATGCTCGACAGATCACCCTGGAAGCCAGACCCATGAAACTCAGCCACATTGCAGCCTGCTTGCTGTCCCTCGCCATGGTCAGTTCGGCCAACGCCGCCGACTTTGCCGTGACGTTCGATGCAGGCTACAACCCAGCGGCCTACCCTGCCGTCACCGCCACCAATTACACCCTCACCGCCAACGGTCTGCAGTTCGGTGAAGGCACTGGGGTGAGCTTGTCGGGCGTGCTCAACAGCGGTGAATACACCATCGACACCAAAGTGAGCCTGGACACGACCGCCTACTGGCGCAAATTGATCGACTACAGCGATCGCAGCTCTGACAACGGCCTGTACTACAACAACGGCGCCTTCGAGCTGTTTGTGGATGGCACCTCCACCTATGGCAGCACCCACGTCGCTGACGGTGAAGAAGCCCGCCTGACCATCACGCGATCCGCCAGCAACCTGATCACGGCCTACCTCAACGGCCATGAAGAACTGAGCTTCAACGACGCCACCAACGGCGCCGTGTTCAACGGCCCCAACAACGTCGCCCACTTGTTTGTGGACGATTGGGTCTCCCTGGGCTACGAACGCTCGCCCGGCACGGTGCGCTACATCCAGGTGTTCAACCATGCACTCGACGGCGCCGCCGTCTCCGCATTGGGTGACACCCGCATCATCGCCACCCCCAGCGCCGTGGTTCCTGAACCCGAAACCCTGGCCATGATCCTGGCGGGCATCCTGACCGTGGGCACACGACTGAAGCGCCGTCGCGCCTGAGTCAACCCCCGCGCCCAGCAGATCGGCCGCCTCTGGCAACAGGGCGGCCTTTTTACGACCTCACTTCACCAGGAAGTGCTCGCGGTAATAGGCCAGCTCTTCAATCGACTCCAGGATGTCTGCCAGCGCAGTGTGCTGCTGCGCCTTCTTGAAGCCCTCGGCCAGCCCCGGCTTCCAGCGCTTGGCCAGCTCCTTGAGGGTGCTGACATCCAGATTGCGGTAGTGGAAAAACGCCTCCAGCTTGGGCATGTGATTGGCCAGAAAACGCCGGTCCTGACAGATGGAGTTGCCGCACATCGGCGACTTGTTCGCAGGCACGTACTGCTTCAAAAACTCGATCACCGCCGCCGAGGCCTGTGCCTCATCCACAGTAGACGCCTTGACCCGCTCCACCAAGCCACTCTTGCCATGGGTGCCCTTGTTCCAGGCGTCCATGCCATTGAGCATCGCATCGCTCTGGTGCACGGCCAGCACTGGCCCCTGAATGCGCACGGTCAAATTCGGATCGGTCACGATGACCGCAATTTCGATGATGCGGTCCGAATCGACCTTGAGTCCGGTCATCTCCAAGTCAATCCAGATCAGGTTCTGGTCACTGCGGGCCAAGGTTGGGGCGGGGCTGGTGGGCGTCGTATCGGTCATGAATCAGGTAATCAAGGGTCTCACAAACAACAGGGCCAGAGATAACAACCCCTGGCACGACCAGATTGTGAGGCAACTCGTACACTGGCGACCATGCAATCGAGTACCTTGACCCTGGTTTTTGCCGCCTTTGTGCTGGCCTCATTCACCACCAAACTCTGGCTGGCCAGCCGACAAGTTCGGCACGTCGCACGACACCGCGGCCAAGTGCCCACCGCCTTTGAAGGCGAAGTGGCCCTGGCCCAACACCAGCGCGCCGCCGACTACACCGTCGACAAACTGCGCTTTGAGGTGATCAGCAATGCCATCGGCACCGCCCTGCTGCTGGCCTGGACGCTGCTGGGCGGGCTGGACGCCCTCAACGTCGCCGTGCGTGATGCCATCGTGCCGCGCTATGGCGCCCTGCCCTACGAACTGGCGCTGCTCGCCATGTTCACCATCGTGGGCAGCCTGATCGAGCTGCCCATGGCCGCCTGGAACATTTTCCGCATTGAGCAACGCCATGGCTTCAACCGCATGAGCGTGGGCATGTGGCTCGGCGATCAACTCAAAGAAGTCCTGCTGGGTGCCGTCATCGGGCTGCCCATTGCGGCCCTCATCCTCTGGCTCATGGGGGCCGCAGGGCCGCAGTGGTGGTTGTGGGCCTGGGGTTCGTGGGTGGCTTTCAGCCTGCTGCTGATGGTGCTCTTCCCCGTGTACATCGCCCCCTTGTTCAACAAATTCGCGCCCTTGAATGACGAGCACCTGAAATCCCGCGTGGAGTCGCTGATGTCGCGTTGCGGCTTCAAGGCCAAAGGCTTCTTCGTGATGGATGGCAGCCGCCGCTCGGCCCATGCCAATGCCTACTTCACCGGTCTGGGCAGCTCCAAACGCGTGGTGTTCTACGACACATTGCTCACCAAGCTGAGCCACGGCGAAGTCGAGGCCGTGCTGGCCCATGAGCTGGGCCACTTCAAACACCGCCACGTGCTCAAACGCATGATCGGCATGTTCGTGATGAGCCTGCTGGGCTTTGCCTTGCTGGGCTGGCTGTCGCAGCAGTTGTTCTTTTTCCAGGGCTTGGGCGTCACCCCCAACCTGTCCGCGCCCAATGATGCCCTGGCCTTGCTGCTCTTCTTGATGGCCGCGCCGATGGTGACCTTCTTTGTAGCGCCCGTGTTCGCCTACTTCTCGCGCCGCGACGAATACCAGGCCGATGCCTATGCCTGCGCCAACGCCAAAGCGACGGACCTGCGCCAGGCCCTGGTCAAGCTGTACAAAGACAACTCCTCATCGCTCACCCCCGACCCCGTCTACGCGGGCTTTTATTACTCGCACCCGCCCGCCACAGAGCGCATGGCGGCGATGGGACTGGCATGAGCACCCCCTCTTTTTCTCTGGCCCAACAACAGTGCGAACACCGCACGGGCGCGCCCCTGAGCGACACCGGCGTGCAAATGATGCTGAGCCAGGTCCACGGCTGGGCCGTCGACGCCAGCGTGCCAGGAGGTGTGCTGCATCAAACCTTCACCTTTGCCAACTTTCACCAGACCATGGCCTTTGTGAATGCGGTCGCCTGGATCGCTCATCAGCAGGACCACCACCCCGAGCTCATCGCAGGGTACAACCGCTGCACCCTGCGCTGGAACACCCACTCCGTCGGCGGCCTCTCGGCCAATGACTTCATCTGCGCTGCCCGCGTCGATACCCTGAACCGCTGATCACATGCGCGCCCATCAACGGATCTCCACCAAATCCCCCACCACCGCCCGTCGCCACGACATCCCTGAGGGCGTCGAACTTCAAACCGGCTTGGTGGTGTCCGCCCATGGCAGGCACTGTTTCGTCGAAACCCCGGACGGCCGCCGCCTGATCTGCCACCCCCGCTCCAAAAAGAGCGAGGTCGTCGTGGGCGACCGCGTCACCTGGCACCTCACGCAAGCGCAAGCGGACGAAGGCGTCATCGTCGACATTGAGCCCAGGCGCAACCTGCTCTACCGCCAGGATGAATGGCGCAGCAAGTCCTTCGCCGCCAACCTCGACCTGCTCCTGATGTGGATCGCCGTCGAGCCCGTTTTCAGCGAAGCGCAACTGACCCGAGCCCTGATCGCTGCCGAAGTGGCCGGCATCACCCCCTGCATCGTGCTGAACAAGACCGACCTGCCCGGCACCGACGTGGCACGCCAACGACTGGAGCCCTACAAGGCCATGGGCTATGACGTGATCGAGATGTCGCTCAAGCACCAGGGCGAAGCCGCCAAGGAGTTGATCCTGCCCAAGCTGCGCGGCCGAGCCACCCTGGTCCTGGGGCCCTCCGGTGCTGGTAAGAGCACCCTGATCAACACGCTGGCCCCCGAGGCCCGCGCCGCCGTGGGTGAGATCTCGCTGGCACTCAACTCGGGCAAGCACACCACCACCCATTCGACTTGGTATTGGGTCGAAGAGACCGCCGACGGCCGCACCGCCGTGATCGACTCACCGGGCTTTCAGGAGTTCGGGTTGCACCACATCCAGCCCACGCAGCTGGCCCAGTTGATGCCCGACATTGCCCGCCACGCCAACGAGTGCCGCTTTCACAACTGCACCCACCGGCAAGAGCCCGGCTGTGGCGTACAAGCCGCCGTCAAAGAAGGGCTCATCAGCGCCATGCGCATCAGCCTGTACACCGCCTTGTTCGACGAACTCAGTCAAACCCGCTGGTAAGGCATGGCGCATGAGCGCAAGCTGCTCACATGGGGGCCGCCATCACGGCGACCCACTCAACCAATCAGGTTGGCCAGTGACAACAGCGCCAGCAACAGCATCCACAGCACCACCGACCGCCAGATCAGGGCCACCAGACTGCGCAGGTGCGCCATCTGGGGCGCGGCACCCACCGTGCTGCCAACGGCCGCGGCCGCATCCGCTTCATCACCACTGTTGAGCGTGCGGCTGACATCGCGCTCTTGCAAAGAAGCAGGCGCCGCCTTGCCACCCAAGCTGACCCCGACCGCCCCGGAGGCCGCCGACAAAATCGTGCCCTCGTTGCTGTTGGTCCACAGGTCCGAGTGACGGCGCCACGCCTCCACGGCGTCCTCAAAGTTACCCACCACCGCAAAGCCAAACGCCGTCATGCGCGCCGGAACGTGGTCCAGCCACGTGAACAACAGCTGCGACAGTCTCTTCAACCCATCATGG
>JAZJZP010000208.1:8988-11512 GCA_040389805.1 Pseudomonadota bacterium | reverse complement strand
GCGCCGTCCAGCCAGAATATGCGCCTGCGCAACGTCTACGACAGCGCCAACCGGGCCACCTTCAGCATTGACGCTGAACGCTACGTCACGCAATACACCTACGACAGCCTGGGGCACATTCAGAGCACAACGCGCTACGCAGACAAGTTGCAAAACACCTACGTTGCAGGTACTGCCCCCTTGGCGCTTGACCTAGCGCCCGTCAGCGGCAGCGCCAGTTATGTGCTCAAAGCCAACGCGGTAGTGACCACCTACAACTACGACAACGCAGGCCGTCAGACAGAACAGATCGATGCCCTTGGCATCAAGACCAAGACCGCCTACGACGCGGCCGGGCGAGCCACCGATATCACCCAAGCCTACGATCTGGCGCAAGCCACAACCACACACTACATCTATGACGCGGCAGGCCGCGTGACCGATGAGTACCACGCCTACACGGCACCCGAACAGACCACCACGAGCTACGTTCTGGACGCACGCGGCCAGCGCACCAAAATCATTGACCCCCGTGGCATTGAGGCCGCTGAAGGCAGCAGCGCCTGGGCCATTGCCGAGCGCGTGCGCATTTTGAAGATCAGCGCAGTGGCCGCCGAGGCTGTTCCGGTGAAAGACAGCACAGACTACAAAACACTCCTGGAGGCCTACACCACGACACAAGTGTTTGATGCCAACGGGCGCATCACCCAGTCAATCGACGCGCTCACCCACAGCATCCTGACCGAGTTCGACGCCTTTGGCAACGCCATCAAAGTGACCGACCCCAACACCAACGTTGGCTACTTTGTCTTCAATCGGCTGAACCAAGCCACCTGGCATATCGACCCTCTGGGCTATGCCACTGAGACACACTACGACGGCCTAGGCCAGGTTGACAAGATCACCAAGTACGCCAGTGCCGTGCAAAACCTGTCGGCTTTGTTAGACAGCGATGGCCGCCCAACAGGCCCGCCTGAGCTGGGTACACAGTCGGACCTGGATGCGTACACAGCAAGCAACGGGGGAGCCTTGCCCACCGCCTTCGCTTACTTGATCACGGACGGCGCAGTCATCACCAAGATTGAGCACGACAAACTCGGCCATCAAACCAAAATCACCGATGCCGAAGGCTTCTTTGAAACCATTGCCTACGACGGTCTGGGCAACAAAACCAGCTACACCCAAAAGTCCAACACCCACGACGTCAGCGGCGAAGCAGGCACCTACACCTACAAGTACGACCGCGTTGGTAACCTAATCGAAGAAATTTTGCCAATCAAGGTCAAGCAGTACGGTACCGATGGCAAACCTACGACCAATCCCACCAGCGGGCTTGAGCTACCCCCTGTCGAAGTCATCAATGCCTACACCTACGATGCCCTCGGCAACCGACTCACCAGCAAAGAAGCCAAAGGACTACAGGAAGAGAGAAACACCACCTACACCTATGATGGAATAGGTCGCGAACTCACCAAAACCGGTGATTCAATGGACTACGCCCGTGCTGGGGTCGGCGTGCCCATTGCAGGTACCGCAGCGCCAAAACATACAACGCAATACGACACGGCAGGCAATGTCATATCAAGCACAGACGCCAATGGAGCAATCACCTACAGCTATTACGACGCGCTAAACCGCAAGACCGCTCAGCTCAGCCCAATTGCAACCGTAGAGCAGATGTCTGACATTGGTAGGACCTATGCGCTGACCACGTACACCTACAACAGCGGCGGCGACTTAATTGCACAGCGCACATATACAGACCCGATCATCCCAAGCTACTCGGGTAGGCCAACTTTGCCCACCCCGACCTCCACCGACTACCGTGAAACACTCTTCACTTACGACGCCAACCACCTCCTGATCAGCACCACAGTCAAGGCGGTTGAGATTGGGGAACTCAGCGCCATCACCGGCAATTACGAGGTCCGCATCCAAGACTTGGTGACCACCAAGCAGTACGACGCCAATGGCAACCTCATCAGGGAAACCGATGCGCGCGGCACCGACACATGGCGCTACTACGACAAAGCCGGCAACCTCAAAGTGATGGTCGATGGTGAGCGGTACGTCAGCTATTGGTCAAACCACGATGCCTCAGGCAACGTCACGGACCAGGTCCTCTACGCAAGCAAGCTACCCGACACCATTATTTTAAGCAGCAGCTTAGATTGGAAAAGCACTTTTTCCTTACAAATACCAGCTGAGGATGCGCGACGCACCCAATTCATCCGGGACAAGCTTGGGAGAGTGACACAGCAAATTTCATATAATGTCGATGCTGCGAAAATAGAATTGTCCAACGGTTATCTGACTGAACTCCCAGACAACACCGCGACAACCTCATATGAATACAGCGGATTGGGCCAAATAACCCAAAAAACAGAGTCCACCGACGAAGTTCTGAACTGGAAATATGACACCAAGGGCCAACAGATCGAGAGCCTCGGCGCAAAATTCAAGTTCTACGATGACGAAGTAGATCAACGACAAGTCACTGATACAGAGTACAACGCTTTGGGCTTGGTTACTCGCAGCATTGAAC
>JAZJZP010000208.1:3472-8960 GCA_040389805.1 Pseudomonadota bacterium | reverse complement strand
GGCCAACGCACTTTTGGCATCAGCCGATGATCGCATCACCATAACCTGTTACGGCATGAATGGGTTAAGAACCGCTGAGACCGATGCTGTAGGCAACGTTACCACCTATACATCCGACTTGCAGGGCAACATCACCCTCAAGAGCATCACACGCAAAGATGCCAATGCCGTGACCAGCACAGACGTAACGACCTACATCTATGACCAGTCTGGGAGACAAACCCGCCAATCAGTTTACAACGTAGCGGGTTCAAATACAGCACTTCCGGCCACTCCCACTGCGATCCAAACACAAGAGGTGCAGTACAACACCTTTGGTGAACTTACCGGCAAACGCACGTATGGCGGCAATACAGCCCCAACGTGGCAAGAAATCACGGTCTATGACAAAGCGGGGCATGCCATCAGCAGCAGCGCCGCTACTGGTGTGACCAAGGGCTATTTATTTGACGCCAATGGCAATGCCACATTGGTCATCGAATCCACCGCAGCTGATCTCAGTGGGCTGAGCATCGACGCCATGCTGGCACGCGATGATTTTTATAAAACAGCATCATCCTTTGACCGACGCAACCAGCTGAGTAACACTTACAAAGTGAAGCAAGGTGAAAATTCAGACAATTTCAAGACTATCGTATCTGGAGGCGCCCTTGGAGGCGTAGCTGTAGTAGCCCAGAAGCCGATGCCCGCCCTCGCCAACATTGATAGCGTAGATCAGGCCCCATGGGGCGATATCTGGTCCAAGCCAATTGGTATTGGTGTTGATTTCTTTGGGGACCCGAGCAGTTGGGACGCATATTTCCGTGTTTCTGTGCCGGACACATCTCTTCTAGGAAGTGGATTTGTCACGGTTGAATATTCGGATCCAAACAATTCTGCCATACCAGGTATGATACTAGGGGTTGTAAAACCTGAAGGAGGCGGCTCGCCAACCAAGGGATACCGTATGATTGGCTATGCCGACAGTGGGGCCTTTACGGATTCCGGGACAATCAGCATCTACAAAGATATAAATGGGGAAAAAATAAATATTTCCGGCCCCATAAAAATTATCCAGTCAGACTTTAAGGGCCTGGCGTGGCGTATGGAGACCCCATCCATCAGCCCGATTGTTTATCTCAAACAAAATAGCAACGCGCAGAAATTAGTGATTCTCGTCAGGGAGAAAAATTCCGGTGGCGCTTGGAGCCAAGCGATTTTGGACCCAGTGCTGAAGGATTTCGACAAAGGAAATATTTTCGTACTAAATTCAGGTCAATTGTTATCGCTCGAGGCAGGCAAGTATGAAATGGAACAAATTTCGTTGGATACCAACGGAGTCATCGTAGGACGAATACGAAGCGATTGCACCAAATCAGATAGTGGCATAAATACATTTCAGACCTCCGCAACGTCAGGCGCGGAAGGTTGGGCGCACATTAGCACTGACGGATATCTTAATATTGCGGGACAAGGCTTCGATACGACGACAGCTCGCCTAACATTACAAACGAAGGATGGCGAATCAACCATCCTATTGTCTAGCGTTGCAGGGAAGCCTCCAGGCTGGTTCCAGGTGAACCCAAAAATCTTCAACCTATCAGCGGGCGCATACACATACCAGTTATCTTCTCAAAATGGTCAGGTAAGTGGCATACTTACCATTGGCCCAGATGGGAGTGGTTTAGCAGTCAGTGCTCAGAAAATTGACAGTGGGTTTGCTGGCAATGTGACACTCCTTGCGCAAGGAAACATTCACAACGGATTAACCCAATTCTCCCTTTCCAGTCCAAAATCCGTAACTGGTGGGCTCGGCCTGTTAACAAGCAAGTTGGCTGCACCTGCGGCCGTCAGCTACTACAGCATGGGGACCCCCTGGGGTGTTTCCCTTGAAGGAACCGTCAAATCAAGCTCAAATACACTCTATATAACAAACGTAGATGGCAGCGCATTTGGCTCTGCAGAAAACTCAATAATAGAACCAAAAACCCCACTAGATAATCAAATCTATGACGCTCCCCCATTACTGATACGTGAGATTCGTCCGGGCTCACTATCAGCAGATGGAAATAGTTCCGATATATACATATCAAATTTCGGACAAAAAATAAACAACAACTCCACAATTGGGAAGGGCTTAATCACTTTCAAAACATCCGCTAGCGCATTCAGCGGATCCGTTGTTTACCATGTTTACAGGGCCATCAATGGAATTCCAGTTTATATTGGACCCTCCATCTCAGTAACGCCAAGTTCGGATGGGAAGACCTGGAACGTCACGTCGGCGGAAAAACCAGTGACGACACCGCCAATTAACGGAATTTCAAGCGGAGTTTTAAATATAACCATTCCTGCCGTCGGCACAGCAGAGCTCGCTCATTTTAGAATGAGGACGAACATTTCTGCTTCGCTGTCGGGGGGGGCAACTGATTCAATCGGTGTTACAGATTTCACCGGCCTGACAGGCTCCAGCCTGTCCGTGCCTCTGGTTCTGCTGAAAACAGGGGCCACCTTTACCGGCCAGGCAGACGTGCGGCTCTACAAGGTGATTGACGGAAAAGAAATCGAAGTTTATGGCGGCCTGCGTATCAGCCCGAACTCCGATGGTTTAAGTTGGGTCGTGACATCATTGCCACTGCCGCCGATAACCATATTCGGAAACCTACCTCAGCGCGCAAGCGACTTGGTGTTGTCATACCGCGTAATCGACAGCAACGATGTGTGGAAGCAAATGGCGTTGCCTGCCATCATGATTGAGCCTTCAAGCAGTGGCTTTTACCTCAAAAATAGTCTTTTGGCTCAAAATTCCTACGAAATTCGCTACCAAACGGTTGATGAGTTTGGATCTGTACTCAGCAGCTCTACAGGCACAATGGTAGTGTCATCATCTGGCGTGAGCGTTACACAATCCCGCGTCCAGTCCGGCGGTGGCGGTAGCGCCTTGATGACGACAGACGGCTCAATCATTGTCAACGATCAGGGCCGTTATGCGAGCACGGCAAATTTGCGCCTTAGGCCTCAGATCCCAGCGAACTCGGCGTTCCTCGCATCGAAGACGCTGACACCAGCCAACGTAGGTGGTAAGCCGACGCAGGGTTGGTTCCAAATAGACACCACCACTTTGGCGGCGGGGGGCTATGACTACGTTCTTGAGTCTTTGGCCGCTGACGGTATCACCGTTGTGAATCGTGTTTTTGGAAGCTTCACGCGAGGCAGTGCCAACACTGTGACTACGCCAAAACTTAGCACCTTCGGGGTGACGAGCTCGGTCGATTTTCTGAATCAACCAGAAAACGCCGTGAGCAGTCGTCTACTTTATCGAGGTGCGTCGATTCCATCAGAAACGTGGAAGAGTACTGTGCTTAAAAAGACAGGCTGGGGTGGCTTCAGTTGGGACGTTCTCAATTTAATGCCGAACCCACCGCGTGACTACACGTTTAAGGCGGAATTTTTTGACGCTGATGACTTATTGATAAACTCAAGCGAAGGCATAGTAAATCTGGGGCTGGATGGCATAAATATAAAGAGCGTGGGCAGTACATATTCCGGATCGGATTTAGCACCCAACCTATCAGCACCGACACATGTATTGCTGGGAGTTGGCGACGTAGAAAAAACCTCTGTGCAAACAATGAAACACAATGCCTTTAGGGAGATAAGTGAGCAGATAGATGCTAGGGGCAATGCAACCATTCTTAGCTACAACACACTGGGCAAGCTAACCACCAAGCAGGATCCATTTACCGATATTGTGGGAGAAAATGGAGGCACCACGCGGGCACGTCCGACCACACGGTATTTTTACGACAAACAAGGTCGTTTGGTTGGTACGCAAGATGCCAACAGTTTCTTAGCTCAGAATACCTTCCGTACCACCCAAGCATGGACTGCCGAGGACGCCAATGGAAAATCAAGAATAGGAACCGAATTCCACGTCGATGGTGGGAAAAAATTCAGCCGATTTGATGCATTCGGTGATCAGATTGAAAGTATTAACGAAAATTTTCAATTTGGGAAGACCGTTAAGGATACGTCACTCGCTTACACCACCAGCTACACCTACGACAAAGAACATCGAGTCACTGATATCTATCGCCCGAAATTGGGGTCCATTCGAGGCTATGATCATTACGATTACGATAGCGTTGGCAACCGCATCGATCACAAAACATCGCCGGATGGCCTGATAACAAATGTTTTTGTTGAAAAGACATTTTACGATGCTTTGGGTCGGGTTGAAAAAACCGTCAGCGCTGCCGAGCGCACTACCCTAATTACCTATCAGGCAGCAACGGTTGTGGGTTTAGGCGGAAAATCCACGGCCGGAATTCTTCGCACAACCAAAAATGGAAATCTTGACCACAACACACTGATTGACGAGCTAGACATGTTTGGTCACGTAACCAAACACACCGATCTTGGTGGGGTTGAATCAAGATACAATTATAATATAGATGGACTTTTAATTAGCCAGACAAGCGGCCGTGGGCAGAATATTAATTACGATTATTATAGCAATGGGAAACTAAAACGCATTAACGACAAGGCATTGACCACGTACTCATCTTATCAATACGACAGCGATGGAAACAAGATAAATGAGTCTTATGCGGCAGACTTCTCTCTGAATTTTCACCAGCAAGCAACCATCGCCTACGATGAGCTTGGTAGAATAAAATCCGTCATTGATCCAAAATACGCATTGGCCTACAGCTACGATGCAGCCGGGAATCGCCGACATTTAGTCGGGGCAACCCCAAAAACTCCATCACAGGATTACTGGTACCAGTACGATGGAATGAATAGATTATCCATTTCAATGGGTCAGCTGGATGGGGCACAGGGAGGCGAAAACACAAAAATAACTAGAGGAACCACTGGTTCTGGCGTTTCGTTCGAGTACAACAGAACAGACCAAATAACCAAGGCAACCTATGCCAGAGATCAACATTACGAACGATTTGCATATAATCTGGATGGATTTTTATATGAGACATACTACGGAACAACAACAGGAAGCACCTCCGTAGAACATATGATTTCCAGGCGTACGACTGACCTTATGGGGCGAGTAAAATCGTACAACGAATACACACTGGACAACAATACAGCTGTGCTACGCCAGTATTGGTACGATAAAGACGGGAAAACCGAGCGCGATCAATCCGATACAGTTGACCTACATCAAGTGGCAGCAACCATTACAACAAAAACGGTCTACGATATGCTGAGCGACGGTACGCTGTATCACAGTAAGGCAACCACAGGGCCATCCTCAACGGAGATGTTCAACGGATTCGAGTGGTGGGATTCTGCACAACAATCAACCATCACACTCAAGGCATACAGTCCCTCCGTGACTCAAGAGTGGGCACCCGGGGTTTCGTTGATGGCCTACGACATCAATGGGCACATCAAGGAGGCGCTGGACACCAAGGGTGGTCGAGCCTTGCGTTACGTTAATAACGCACAGGGTCTTATATTAAACAGAATAGAGAAGTCGAGCACC
>JAZJZP010000208.1:2919-3462 GCA_040389805.1 Pseudomonadota bacterium | reverse complement strand
CTTGAGTGCCAAAACTCAATACTACTTTTATGTAGATGGTCAACGGGTTGGTGAGACTGGTACGGACACCAGTTCAGCTGCAAGCACGATTGATTACTCCCAAGCGTTGAGTGGAGGCGCGGGTGGTCCTGATAAATACGCGCGAGGGACCGTTCGGCCAATTACCTCCAATTTTGATACAGGCTACCAGCCTATCAACGCTGGCTACCCCGCATTCACCTCAAATGGCTACAGTGTCAGAACCGGAGACACGCTGCAGTCCATTGCACTGAGTGTTTGGGGGGACTCCAGCCTCTGGTACCTAATTGCCGAAGCCAACGGCATGCTCAGCGCAGATGCCGCATTGACTGACGGGCAATCGCTAGTGATCCCCAACAAGGTGACCAACCTCCACTACAGCAGTTCCACGCAGAAGGTCTACAACCCCGCAGAGGCGATGGGGAACCTTTCGCCAACTCTGCCAGAGCCACCGCCGCCGCCACCGCCGCCTAAGAAGGGGGGCTGTGGCGGGGTTGGGAGGATCTTGATGGTGATTGTGGCGGT
>JAZJZP010000208.1:0-2909 GCA_040389805.1 Pseudomonadota bacterium | reverse complement strand
CACCGGCTTTGGGGGCGGGGATGGCAGCACTGGGGGGCAGTCTTGCTGGAGTAGGACTTGCTGCGGCCGTTGTAGGTGGCGCGGTAGGCGCGATTGCCAGTCAGCTGGTCGGGATGGCCACTGGCAACGTTGAGAGATTCTCCTGGTCTAGCGTAGCTGTGGGGGCCATTTCGGCAGGTGCGGGGGCGGGTGCGGGGGCCATCGTTGGAGTTGCTGCGCAAGGGGCAAGTACGGCAACACAGCTTGCTGTCGCTGTGGGCCGTTCAGTGGTGGGTAACGTTATCAGCCAAGGTGTCGCGCAAGCAGTGGGACTTCAAAAGAAGTTCAGCTGGACTTCCGTCGCAGTGGCTGGCGCCGGAGCTGCGGCCGGCAGTGCTTTTGGCCAATCAGGTTTGGGCTCCAGTTTGCAGGGCGTCGGGGGTAGTGACATTCTTTACAAAACGGCATCTGGCATGGTTGGGAGCTGGGCTGGGTCAATGGCAAGCCATAAAAAGGCCAATTGGGGGGCTATAGCAGCGAACTCATTTGGCAGTGCACTGGGGGACTCCGTCGTGGGGGCCATTCAGCGCGGTGATGCCAACAAGGTGCCTTCGGGCGACAACATCAATTACGATGAAGTCGACATGGACGGAGAGGCCCATAAGGACTGGAGCGCGTTCTCGCGCGATACCCAGGCCCGAGGCTCTGCTGGCGGTGCTCAACGTGCCGCGAACCTGGCAGCGCTGAAAGCTCCTGTTGCGCCCGATCCGTACATGCAGGATGAGCCGATTGAGTTCTTCAACAAAAACTCTGGGCTTTGTACGCCGGAAAATACAAATACAGCGCCGAGCACCAGTTCAACCAGAAGCACAACGAACCGCCGCGCAACGACCGCACAGCGGAGTTCAACTGTACAAGGACCAAGCCAGCAAGACGGTGGCTTTGACTTTGCTCGTGCATTGGGCTTGCCACCGCTAGAAAAACCAAGTTTGGTTAGCCCGGGGTTTGTGGCCGGTATTTTTGCTGGAAGCCGCTCACCCTCACCCTCTGTTGGCGGTGGATCGCCGGGGGCTTACATGTCTGCCCCGACGGGGGATGGGCTATCGCCAATTCAGCGGTATTTGTCGAAGAATGAGGGGCTCTATCAATCGCCAATCGGCTCTGGTCTCTACGGCGTAGCAAAAGCAAGTGGTGCATCAGAGGAGACTGCAAGGCAGATTGGCGGTGCCGGGGCAATGGTTGATGCGGTTGGTTCAATAGCCACTATTGGCGGGTCGCAAAAGGCATCGCCTCTGCAACCATATGGAAACGAGAAGCTCAACACTCAGGTGGACTCATATATCAATATGGGCAAGCAGTCTCGTCACATTAACGATGGGGGCAGCTCCTATAAGGGAGGCGGGTACTTCACTGATCCTAGCCAGGCGCAGGATGTTTTGAATGCGTACCAGCAGGGGGCGGCCACGATTGTGGGGCGAGGCTCAGACGGGGGGCATATTGTTATATATAACGGTGCAACTGGCTACAACAACAATCCTCGTGCAGGTTATGTGGATCAGCCAACAAATGTCTTCTGGATTAAGGGAACAAATAGCCCGAGTGTTGTTCCATTGGCCCCAAGCAAAGGCAAGCGACCATGACCGTGCATGTTGATGAAAAAAACAAACAAGCAATGATTTTTGTCGACTCAACCCTGGGGTTGTTGTCGACAAACATTAGGTGTGCTGCTTTTGGAATGCAGGAAGAAGGTCGATCCAAGGTCTACTTTGTTTTACGACAGGAAAGTGCAAAAGATCGAGAGGCTATTCGTCTTATTGTTGATGAGTTCTGGGCGCTTCAGGACTCTTCAATGGCGATTGGCTGCGAGGTGGTTGTAAGTGATGGGCCAATAATTTTGCCGCTGCCCGAAGGCTTGCTACCTACCTATATGGAATATACGGATGAGTGGCAAAAACCTTAACTGCATCGCCTGGGATAGGTCACAGTTTGTGACCTTAAAGCTGGCCTGTTGATCCGCCGCCGATTCTCTCGATGGCCTCGCGGGCGGTGACGATCTCAATGCCCTGATAGCTGGCCAACGGCAGCAAATCGCGCTTGTCGCCGGAGGCGATCAGGTCGCCCGAGTTCGACACTTCCACACTCAAAACCTGCGGTCCCACCGTAAGCGTCCGGCGAACGCATGTTGACAACCCGCAACCCGCCAGAATCAGGCTGCCGCAGGCGCCCAGCGATGCGGCAACAACTCGCCGATTCGACTTTCCTTGTGCGTGGGCAGACGCCGCAACACATCGCGCAGGTAGGCGTGAGGATCGTGCCCATTGAGCTTGGCCGACTGGATCAGGCTCATGATGGCGGCCGCGCGCTGGCCTGCCAGCAGTGAGCCCGCAAACAGCCAGTTCTTGCGACCAATGGCAATGGGCCGCATCTGGTTCTCGATCCAGTTGTTGTCGATGGGCAGCCTGCCGTCGTCGATGAAGCGCGTGAGCGCCTGCCATCGCTTGAGGCTGTAATCCAGGGCCTTGGCCGTGGCACCACCATTGGTCACCTGGCTGCGCTGCGCCAGCATCCAGCCGTGCAGCGCATCGGCAATGCGCCGTGATTTGTCCTGGCGGATGGCCTGGCGATCCTCGGCGCTGAGCTCCTGGGTTTCTCGCTCGATGTCGTACAACAGAGCGATGGTCTGCAGCGCTTGCCCCGCGATCTGACTGGTGCCGTTGGCATGCAGGTCGAAGAACTTGCGCCGTGCATGGGCCATGCAGCCCACCTCGGTGATGCCGTTGACAAAGCTGGCCTTGTAGCCGCCGTAGTCGTCGCAGACCAGGCTGCCGCGCCACTCGCCCAGGAAGGCGCGCGCATGCTCGCCGCTGTGGCTGTCGGCAAAGTCGTAGACCACCGCCTTCATGGGCTCGAATGCGCCTGGACTGTAAGCC
>JAZJZP010000207.1:5630-7884 GCA_040389805.1 Pseudomonadota bacterium | reverse complement strand
ATGCTGCTTTGGTTGCCAAGGCCCGCTCGGCGCCGGCCACGCTGACGGCGGCAGAGCAGTACGTTTTGGCGCAGCCATCCATTCCGTACAACCTGGACGCCTGGGACGGCTACTACGTTGCCCGCGAAACCGTGTTGGGCACCGCCCGTGCGCTGCAAAAGAACCTGGTGGTCTTGTCTGGCGACACCCACAACGCCTGGGCCAACGAGCTCAACGACATGAATGGCCACGCCGTGGGCGTCGAGTTCGCCACGTCGTCGGTGACATCGCCAGGCTTTGAGGAGTACCTGCCCAATGAAAACCCCGCCATGTTGGCCGGTGCCTTGCAGCAGTTAATCAGCCCCCTGAAGTATTGCGATACCTCGCGTCGTGGCTACATGGTGGTCACCGCCACGCCGCAGGCTTGCCAGGCTGACTGGGTGTATGTGGACACCATCGAAAGTCGCGACTTTACGGCCACGACGGACCAGTCCTTGAAGGTGCTGGCAAGCACAGGGGGCCGCATCGTTGAAGCTTGACGGTTGTGTGGTCGTAAGCTATTGATTTGTAAGGATTCACCGTTTATTATTGTATTTTGCAAAATAGACGGTGAACATGCTTTTCGTTCCGCTCCCTGATGCTGCTGCCCGGCAGACCATTGACGCAATGTCCTTGTGGCAGGAGTGCGCTCGTGTCCGCAGGCAGTACCAGCCCTATAACGCCGGGATGTACTGGAAGAAGGAAGGCCACTACGAGTATTTGGTGAAGACCAAAGCACACGGCAAGCAAGAGCGCATGGGGTCGCGCTCACCGGAGACCGAGAAGATCTACGCCGACTTCCATGTGCGCAAGGCTGCACTGGAGCCAAGGCTCAGATCTCTGGAGGATGAGTTGGTGGTGGCGCAAAGGTTGAACGGCGCCGTCAAGGCCGGGCGGGTGCCAACGATCGTCATCGACATACTCAATGCCTTTGACGCTACAGGTTTGGCCCCGTATTTCACCGTGGTCGGGACTCATGCCTTGTACGCCTATGAGGCGGCTGCGGGGGTGCGTATCGCCCAGCAGGCTTTGGCCACACAAGACGTGGACATGCTTTGGGACGCTCGAAAGCGGGTTCGCTTCGTTGCCGACATGGAGCGCCTTGGCAAGCCCGTGCTCCAAGTGCTTCAGGGGGTTGATCGCTCATTCCAGCGCAAAGAGCTCCACAACGAGACCGCCGTCAATGACAAAGGGTTTATGGTCGATTTCCTGAGGCGCGTGCCTCAAGATGGGGATCCGCACCCTTTCCGGTTTTCAGATGCCGAAGAGGAGGTGTGGCCCGTCCAGGTCATCCGCGCACAGGTGCTCACCGAGTCTCCTGTCTTCGAGCACATCGTGATTGGTGCGACCGGGAAGATGGCGCTCATGCGGACGGTTTCCCCCAAAATATTTGTGAGCTTCAAGCAGTGGTTGGCCGAGCAATCGAGCCGAGAGCCGCTCAAGCGTGGCCGTGATCGCCGGCAGGCAGAAATTGTTCAGTCGTTGATGGACGAGGGGTTGTTGCAGGCAGGGTGAACGGTCTCAACGGTCGGGTGGCGCTTTAGTCGATGCGCCAAATGCCGACATCTTGCGGATGAACACATCCTCTACCCACGTCGCCATCCTTGGGCATGGCTATGCCGTGCCGCCCTTTATCCGGGACAACGATGCGCCAATATTCGATTGGCTCAAGAAAAACTCGCCCTCAGGCACCGACCTGTTCAATGGCCTGAAGTTCCGGCGCGTGCTGGCCACGCCCGAGGGGGTCATCGACATCATGGTCGAGTCGTGCCGCAATGCCCTGGAGCAGGCTCGCCTCAAGCCTGAACACGTCGACATGATTCTGGGGGCGGGCTCGGTGAGCGCCTACATCGCGCCCAACAATCTGGCCGTCGTCCATCAAAAGCTGGGCCTGCCACGGCACTGCCGCATCATGCCGCTCAATACCGACTACAGCACCTTTCAGGATGCCGTGCGTCTGGCCACCGACCTCGTGCGCGGCGACACCATCAAGCATGCCTTGATCGCCTGTGGCAACAACTGGACCCACTTTGTGGACTACCACGAGCCGGTGTCTCTGGCGGCGTCGGATGGCGCGGGCGCCGCAGTGATCGGGCGCAGTGCAGACCCGCATCATTTCCGCCTCATCGATTGGGACAACGATACCCAGAGCCAGTGGTATGGCGCTTTTCGCATGGCCGCGCGTGAGCAGCCCGATGGAGAGTTCAGCAAGCCCTTGATGAAACTTGATGACCAG
>JAZJZP010000207.1:3095-5620 GCA_040389805.1 Pseudomonadota bacterium | reverse complement strand
GGCGAGAAAGCTTTCAAGGCGTTTGGCCTGCACGTACCGCCGGAAGTGGTCAACCGCCTGCTGGCCCGACATGGTTTGACGGGCAGTGACATCACGCTGATTGCGCATCAGACGTCCAAGACGGTCGAAGATGCCTGGAATGCGGCCATCGCCCCGGCGCGCTACATCAGCACGCTGGAGGAGTATGCCGATATGGTGTCCTCCTCGGTGCCTGTCAACCTGGCCAAGTGCCATGCCGAGATCCGCACCAAGTACCTGGTCTTGCTGGGGATCGGCATGGAAATGCACGCGACGGCGCTCTTGTTAGAGCGCGGTTGAGTCTGACCTTAGAAGGGTGGCGGCTGCAGGCCCAAATGGTTCTGCAGCATGTCTTCTGCGGTTGCCAGTGCGCCTTCGACCCAGCCTTGTGCGTGTGAGTAGGCCTCGCCGCAGATGTACACCGGCTTGCCGGGCACCGGCTGAACGATGCGCTTGCTGACCTCCTGGCTGTCCACGTACTGCGGCCAGAAGTTGGCGCCGCCACCGAACGGGTCTTCACCCCAGTCGCGGTAGGCCGCAGCGTAGGGGCGACGATCGGGGGTGTCTTCCAGGCCATGGATCTCCAGCAGCTGGCGGTGGGCTTCGTGCACCATCAAGGCAGGCGCGGGGTGCTCCTTCCACTCGACCGAGGCGGTGTTGCTGCCGTGGTCTTCATTGGGATACGGTGTGGGGTCTTTGCGCAGGCCAGCCCAATAGTCCAGATCCAGTCCATCGTTGTAGATCAGGATGGCGCCCGCCTTGGTGTCGCTGCCCACCGGCCAGTAGTAGCACTGGCGCACGGGCAAGGTCGTGACCGACTGGCCTTGGGTGATGCCCAGCGCTTCCCACCAGCGGTGGTGGTAGCACAGGGCCAGCTTGAACAGCGGGATCGGCTCGACCGAACGGATCAGGCGATGCACCTCGTCTTGGGCCTTGCCAAGCACCGAGCCTGAGGGCTCCAGCAACTCCAGCGACCGACGCGGCATGGCCAGCACCAGCTTGCGTGCACGCACCACCTGGTGTTTGCCGTGGGCCTCCAAGTGCAGCTCAACGCCTTCGCTGCCATCGTCCAGTTTGACGGTGTCAAAGCGCAGCAATCGATGATCGAAATGCACTTTGCCGCCGACCGCTTCAAAGCGATCACGCAAGGTTTTGGGCACCATTTCGTAGCCCCACTTGAGGCGCTTGTATTCGATGCTGGCGCCGTAGTCGCCCAGGTTCCAGGGGTAGCCGTCTGCGGCACTCCAGGTGAAGAAGATGCTGTCGTAGCCGCTGGTGTCTTCGGCAAACTGGAAGGCCTCGTGGCTCACTTCTCGGCAAAAGGTGTAGCGCATGGCCAGGTCGCGCACGGAGCGGCCTTCGTAGCGCCCGGTCTCGGCGACCTTGTCCCAGTCGACGGTCTCCAGGTTTACATGCTTTTGATGCAAAACCTCGCACAAATACCGCTCGGCCGCCAAGGCGGTGAAGCCCATCTTGAAGCCTTCGAGGTCGGCGGTCGGGATGTCGTAGGGCACCTTCTTGGGATCGGACAGGTCAGCGGTGCGCAAGCGCTGGCCGCGCAGATAGGCCATGTTTTGAGGTTGCGACACGACAAAGGGCTCGGTCTCCAATTGCAGATAGGAGACGAGGGCGGCGACACGTGTTTGCCCGGTTGTGTAGCGCATGCCGCCCAGCTCAACGCGGGCCTCGGGCATGCCCGGTGGTTGGGCTGACATGAGGCGGCCGCCTACGCGTTTGCTGGTCTCAAACACTGCGACATCGCCGCCTTTTCCCTGGGCGCTGGTCAACCATCGCCAGCCGCTGTACAGGCCGGACACACCGGCGCCAACGATGGCGATATCAAGAACGGGGTTCAAAGTCTCTGTTTTCATGGCATGGCCCTGTGGTTGTAGTGGGAACATTCTGGTCAGCCGCGTGTTGGGTTGATCCAGCGATGTGCGGCCCGATTTGCACTCAATCAAGGAGCACCTCCAACATGTCATCCCCACACGCACCCGCCGCGCCCTGCGGAACCGTCGCCCAATTGCTGCTGGCTTATTTGAAGGCCGAAGGCGTTGACAAGGTCTTTGGCATCCCGGGCGGTGCTGCTGTCTGGGTCATGAATGAGCTGAAAAATCAGTCCGACCACTTCAACTACGTCATCTGCCGCCATGAAACCGGCGCGGCCTACATTGCCGATGGCTATGCGCGGGTAGGCGGGGGCTTGGGCGTGGTGCTGACCACCTCAGGCCCCGGTGCTACCAATGCCTTGACCGGCGCCATGAACGCCCAAGCGAGTTGCTCGCCGGTGATGGTCATCACGGGCGAAGTGCCTGAGGCCTATTACGGCAAAGGCTATTTGCAAGAGGGCACCGACGCCAAACTGGATGTGCACAACATCTTCCAGAATGCGCTGGAGTACAGCGCCCTGGTGTCCAGTCCGGCGAACTTTCAGACGCTGTTTCAGCAAGCATTGCGAACGGCCTTGTCATTGCCCAAACAGGCCACACACATCAGCCTGCCTAACG
>JAZJZP010000207.1:0-3085 GCA_040389805.1 Pseudomonadota bacterium | reverse complement strand
TACCCCAGTAGGCATAAGCCCCGCTATAGCCCGCGACATCGCCGGGACCTGTGTGCCCAACTACCCGGCATCCGTCAGGCCCAGCACGTACCGGCCGCGCACCGCGTGTACGGACCCGGCCGCCATGGCCGATACGCTGCATGATCTGGTCCACGCCAAGCGCCCTTTGATTTTCTTGGGCAACGGGGCGCGTGATGCACTGGCCAAGGTGGATCGCCTTCTGGCCTTTACGCACTTCGTCGAGCGGTTTGGCATTGCCGTGATGACCACGCCTGATGCCAAAGGCATCTTCCCGGAGTCGCACCCGCTGTCGTTGCGCAATTACGGCATGTGCGGCAGCGCATGGCCCGGTCTCTATATGCATCCGGCCAATAAAGCCGATCAGTTCGACACCTTGGTGGTGCTTGGCTCCAGCTTGGGCGAGCTGGCCACGTCGGTGGTGGCCTCGGAGGTTTACAGCGTGTCGCTGGAGCCGACCCAGCACTTCGTTCAAATCGACCTCAACGCCGATGTCATCGGGCGCGACTTTCCGATCACCCGCGGGGTGGTGGCCGAGATCGGTGCGAGCCTGGATGTGCTGTGTGAGCAGGCCCAGCACCTGCACCCGGATGACGCCAAGGTCAAAGCCCGCAAGGCCCTCATTGAGCAGATCAAGCTCAGTCAAACGGCATGGTCCAACCCGGCTTGGCGCGACAGTGAAGCGGCGCCGGTCAACCCGGCCGCAATGATGCGCGTCGTCAACGAGCTGGTTCACGAAGGTCACATCTTCATCGACGCTGGCAACTGCGTTGGCTGGTCGCTCAACAATCTGGTGGTTGACCCGCCGGTTCGCTATCACAGCGCGCTGTCGATGGGCCCGATGGGTTTTGCCGTGGGCGCGGTGATCGGCGGCAAGATGGCCGCACCCAAGCTGCCCAATGTGGCCATCGTGGGTGATGGCGCCTTCATGATGCATGGCGCCGAGATATCAACGGCAGCTCAAAACCGAGTCGGTGCCATCTGGATCGTGCTGGACGACAACGATCTGGCCATGGTCAGCCAGGGCATGGAGAAGCTGCTGCCACCGGCTGCGCAATGGGACGACTATTACAGCCTGGGCCGCCCCGATCTGGCCATGTTCTCGCAAGGACTG
Source organism: Pseudomonadota bacterium (assembly GCA_040389805.1). Taxonomy (GTDB): domain Bacteria; phylum Pseudomonadota; class Gammaproteobacteria; order Burkholderiales; family Burkholderiaceae_C; genus Aquabacterium. The sequence goes on along the minus strand of JAZJZP010000207.1, from coordinate 1,953 downwards.
GGGGCCAACGCCATCACCGTGGCGCATGACCAGGGCACCGATGCGTTTCGCCAGGCTTTGAAGCAAGCCTTGCAGGACGCTGACCAGCACGCCCGCCCGCAGGTCATCGTTGTGCGCATCAATACCCAGGTGGCACCGCCCTATGGCTGGGGCACCCTGACACCCGCGCAGTGCTGCGGTTAGCCTGACGCCAATGCTGCTTTATTAGCTGAGCAGGTCCAACAAGGTGCGGGCGACCACCTTGGTGGCCTTGCGCAGGTCGTCCAGCACCAGGTGTTCATCAGAGCGTTTGGCGTTTGATTCAAACACCGTGCGAGGCCCCGCGCCATAGATGACCGCCGGGATGCCGCGCGCGCAGTACAGCCGGGCATCGGTGTAGAGCGGGGTCCCGCTGGTGGGAATGGGCTCGCCAAAGATGATCTCGCCATGCTTTTGCAAGGCGGCGACCAAGGGCGCATTGCCCGGCAAGGCTTGCAGCGAATGCGCCAGCAGCAGGCGCTTGATGTTGACGGTGATGCCGGGGCAGGTGGCCGCCGCGTCGGTGATCACTTGGCGGATGTCGGCCTCGACGGCCACGGGGTCTTCTTCGGGGATCATGCGGCGGTCGAGTTTGAGCACGACCTTGCCTGGCACGACATTGGTGTTGGTGCCGCCTTCAATGCGGCCCACGTTCAGGTACGGGTGGGTGATGCCGGGCACCTGGGACGTGATGGTTTTGTAGCGCGTGTTTTGTGCATACAGCGCATGGAGGATGGCCACGGCGCCTTGCAAGGCGTCGACCCCGGTGTGGGGGATGGCGGCGTGGGCCATCAGCCCATGCACGGTCACCTCCATCTGCAGGCAGCCGTTGTGCGCGGTGACCACCTCGTGGCTAAAGCCTGCGGCGATCAAGAGGTCAGGCTGGGTCAGGCCTTGTTGGAGCAGCCAGCCGGGACCCAGTTCGCCGCCAAATTCTTCGTCGTAGGTGAAGTGAAGTTCGACCCCGCCTTGCAATGACGGGGGGGCAGGTTGTTGGTACAAGGCTTCGAGCGCTCGCAGGGCAAAGCTGTAGGTGGCGAAGTCGCTTTTGCTGACGGCCGAGGCCCGGCCATAGAGCTTGCCGTCGACCACCTCGCCGCCGTAGGGATCGTGGGTCCAGCCTTCGCCGGGGGGCACGACATCGCCATGCGCGTTGAGCGCCACGGTGCGCCCGCCTTCGCTGAAGCGCCGGCGCACCATCAGGTTGGTCAGGCTTTGCAGGCCATAGGCTTTGACGTCGGCCTCGGGCACCACATGCTGTTCGGCCTGCCAGCCAAAGTTGGCCAGCAACTCGGCGGTGCGTTGCGCGTGCGGGGCGTTGTTGCCTGGCGGGGTGTCGGTGGGCACTTGCACCAGGGCCTGCAGAAAGCGCACCTCGTCGTCGAAGTGCGCATCGATCCAGGCATCCAGCGCGGCGTAATGGCGGGTGTGATCGTTCGGCGTCATAGCGTGTTCAACAGGTGCATGAAGGCGTCCACCCCCAGTTGGGCGTCGTCGTTGGTGATGGTTTCCAGCGGGTTGTGGCTGATGCCTGCATGGCCTCCGCGCACAAACAGCATGGCCTGGGGCAGCACTTGGTGCAGCTTCATGGCATCGTGTCCGGCACCACTGGGCAGCTCAAACACGGGCAGCCCGAGCGACTGCACGGCGTCGGCCCAGCGGGCTTGCCAATCGGGATGGCTGGGGGCGGCCGAGGCGGCCAGGGTCAGCTCCAGGCTGTATTGAACGCCACGACGTGCGCAGATGCTTTGCAAAGCGGCTTTCACGTCGTCAGCCAGAACATCGCGTTGCTCATTGGTGGGGGCGCGCAGGTCGAGCGTGAACTGGCAGCGCCCTGGCACGACGTTGATGGAGCCTTGCGGCACGTTCAAGACGCCCACGGTGCCCACGGATGGGCCGGCGGGGTGGTTGTGGTCCAGCCCGGCGCGGCGCTCG
>JAZJZP010000206.1:2321-2589 GCA_040389805.1 Pseudomonadota bacterium | reverse complement strand
GCATTGATCGAAGCGGGCAAAGTCCGCTCCACCATGTCAGCACTGGCGGGTGGTGCGGCTTTGGGTTTGGATTTCGGTGGAATCATCGGTGTGATCCAGGCCATGACCCCGGCAGATTTCTACAAGAGCATGACCACGCACGCCGATCACCGTGTTTGGCAAGACGTGTACAGGCCCAGCACGCCAGTCGGTGAGGTCTATCTGAAACTCACGGTCATTGATGACGTGCTGATCGTGTCCTTCAAGGAGTTGTGAACATGAAGTGCCC
>JAZJZP010000206.1:323-2311 GCA_040389805.1 Pseudomonadota bacterium | reverse complement strand
CCAACTTGTGCGGTGGCAAAACTGGTGCATGACACCCGTGACATGCCTTACACCTACAAAGGTGAATCGACCACCATCCCGGCCGTGAGCGGCGACTATTGCCCGGCTTGTGGCGAGGTGGTGCTTGACGTGGCGGAATCGACGCGCACCAGCGCGGCGATGCTGGACTTCAATAAGCAGGTGAACGCGGCGATTGTTGACCCTGGCTTCATTGCCCAAGTGCGCAAGAAGCTGGCACTTGATCAGCGAGAAGCCGCTGAGATTTTCGGCGGCGGCGTCAATGCGTTTTCTCGCTACGAGAACGGCAAGACCAGGCCGCCCTTGGCTCTGGTGAAGCTGCTCAAGGTGCTTGACCGTCACCCTGATTTGCTGGGCGAGGTCAGGGCCGGGTAACGGCCAGCACACCGCGGCATTGGGCGCCCCTCTGGCAACGGTGGGGCGCCTTTTTCATGCACCCGGTGGGGGCTGCATCAGCGTGCATGCCAGCGAGCCCCATTGATCGCGTGATGGGCGTGGCCCGCGCCTTACTGCCGGTGGCCTTGGCCGGGTTGGTTCAAACTTGACCACCGTGGCGCACTGCGGTGTAGTCCGCGAGCACCCAAACATTGCGGACCCGGGGAGGTGGTCGCGACATCAAGAACGGCTGTTTTGTAGAACAGAGGCCCGAATTGTAGAAAGGCCCCGCGAGCTGAAACAGCTTGCGAGGCCCATGAATACTGGTGGCCAAGGGCGGAATCGAACCACCGACACGCGGATTTTCAATCCGCTGCTCTACCGACTGAGCTACTTGGCCTTTTCTTCACTCTGATCAAGCTATAAGCTCATCAGCGAAGAGCAAAAGTATACCTCAGTTCGCAGCCGCTTTTTTGTTGCGGCTGAGATCGACGCCCAATTGTTTGAGTTTGCGGTAGAGGTGGGTGCGTTCCAGTCCGGTCTTCTCGGCGACGCGGGTCATGCTGCCGCCTTCGCGGGCCAGGTGGAACTCAAAGTAAGCGCGCTCGAAATCGTCGCGGGCCTCACGCAGTGGGCGGTCGAGCTCAAAGCTTTGCTCGTGCGACAGGGCGTTGTGGGCAAAGTTGTTGCTGGGCGCGTGGTGGTGGTGCGTCTCGGCGGGGATGTGCGTTTCAATGCGCACGGCCGACAGCATGGGTGTGCTGTAAGACGGGGCTGCCGTGATCGGTGTGACCGTGGCCAAGTGGACCGGTGCGGTGCTGGCCGCACGCGGGGCGGGCTTGGTGAGGCCTTGCTCGACCGCGCGCAGCAGTTTTTGCATGGTGACCGGTTTTTCAAGAAAGGCCTGCGCGCCAAACTTGGTGGCTTCGACCGCCGTGTCGATGGTGCCGTGTCCAGACATCATGATCACGGGCATGGTGAGTTGGCCGTTGGCGGACCATTCCTTGAGCAGGGTGACGCCGTCGACGTCAGGCATCCAGATGTCGAGCAATACCAGGTCGGGCTTGCATTGCTCTCGCATGATTCGAGCACGCGCGGCGTTTTCAGCGATTTCGACGGTGTGACCTTCGTCGGTCAGGATCTCGGAGAGCAGGGCGCGAATGCCCAATTCGTCGTCAACAACAAGAATGGTGGCCATGAATTTTGTGTCCTCAGGAGACGGAACACCGCTAGTGTGAACCAGCCTGAGGTAATGTGGATGACAGCTTTGAAAATGATAACGAAACTTGTGCCCCTCTCCAACTACCTTCATCCAGGGATTTGCCTGGGGGTCGGGGCATGTTTATTTCGCTTTCGAGGTTGCGGATGCGTACCAGGGCATGGTGTTCATCTGCAATTTTCTTGACGACTGCCAGCCCCAAACCTGTCCCTTTCGCCTTGGTGGTGGTGTAAGGCTCGAAGGCACGTTTGAGGATCTTGTCAGGAAAACCAGGCCCATTGTCGCGCACTGTGAGCCTGACTGCGCGAATCGATCCATCTGGATGTTTTGGCATGTCGGTGCGCACCAGGACGCGACGGGGCTGATCGGCGGGTGG
>JAZJZP010000206.1:0-313 GCA_040389805.1 Pseudomonadota bacterium | reverse complement strand
CGGTCACCACGTCCAGCGCGTTCTGCACCAGGTTGTGTACGACTTGCCTGAGCAAGGTCGCGTCGCCCTGGATCAGTGGCAGATCAGGCGTCAGTTCAGCGACCAGGGTGCCCTGGTCAATGGCGTGTCCATACAGCGCCAGCACGTCGTTGATCAGCGTATTGAGATCCAGCGGGACCAGCTTGGCGGTGGGCAGGCGGGCGTAGTCGCGAAATTCGTTGATGAGGGTTTTGAGTGCCTGGACTTGCGTGACGATGGTGTTGACAGATCGGGTCAGCAACTGGCGGCTGGTGTCGTCGAGCTTGTCTTCGAG
>JAZJZP010000205.1:367-2170 GCA_040389805.1 Pseudomonadota bacterium | reverse complement strand
GATGTCGATGAAGGCCGATTGCATGCCCGGCAGCACCCGAGCCACCTTGCCCGCGTAGACGTTACCGACCAGTCCACGCTCCAAGGTGCGCTCGACGTGCAGCTCTTGAACCGCTCCGTTTTCAACAATGGCCACGCGCGTTTCTTGCGGTGTCCAGTTGATCAAAATATCATGAGAATTTGCCATGTCCAGACCTGTGAATTTGATGTTCAGCGCGCACGCCGCAATTCGATGTTGCTGAGAACTTGCAAACCCGGCCGTGCCGCCTTGGCCGCGTTGAGCAGACTCAACGCCACTTGGCGCGCCGGCACCGGGCGCCAGCGCTCCGGCATCAAGCAACCGAGCATCAAGCCGATGCGCTCGCCGAGCCGCACCTCGGCACGGTCACCGGCCAGCAACGAGGGTTGAGCAAACGTGACCGACTCGAAACCCAAGGCCATGATGGCCTCTTCCAGCTCACCTTTGACCCGGTTGTAGAACACGCGCGAGCGCGCATTGGCACCCAGGGCGCTCACCAGCAAAAAGTGCCGCGCCCCTTGGGCTCGGGCCAGTTGGGCCACCTGCAAGGGGTAGTCAAAATCCACCCGCCGAAACGCCGCCTGAGAGCCCGCCTTGGCGATGGTCGTGCCCAGGGCACAGAACACCCAGTCCACCGCCAGCCAATTGGCATGATCCTCCAGGCGGTCAAAGTCGGCCACACAGACCTGGACCTTGGGATTGAGGGCCGGCATGGGCCGGCGCACCAAGGCCCGCACAAGGCCAACGGCCGGGTCATCCGCCAGCAATTGCAGGCACTGCTGCCCGACCAGGCCCGTCGCCCCTACCAGCAAGGCCACAGGGCGGGCGGGAACGGCCGCAGCGGATGGATCAGGCAAAGGCGAATGGGGTGTTGTCATGCGGGCTCAAAACTGCCAGCCCAGGGGTCTGAGCAATTCGGCCGTTTCATACAAGGGCAGGCCCATGATGCCACTGTAGCTGCCGTCGATGCGCTGCATCCAGGCGGCCGCCTGACTCTGGATAGCATAGGCGCCGGCCTTGCCCATGGGTTCACCACTGGCCACATAACGCTCGATTTCATCGGGACTGAGCTCACGCCACAGCACATGCGAGACGCTGAGCATGAGCGCGCCATCCACCACCACCGCCGTCAGCACCCGATGCTCTCGGCCCGACAAGCGGGTCAGCATGTCGGCGGCATGAGCGGCATCCACCGGCTTGCCCAGAATGTCGGCATCAATGGCCACGGTGGTATCGGCGCATAGCACCGGCGCCAGCGGCTGACCCGAGCGCTCCCGATGCCGAATCAAGCGCTGCTGAGCGGCGCCCCATTTGGCCAGCGTGACCCGCTGCACATAGTCTTCAGGCGACTCACCGGCACGCTCGGCCTCCAGGGCCTCGGCGTCTTCATGCGGTTCGGGCAACAGCAACTCGTGACGCACGCGCAATTGATCCAGCAATTGGCGCCGACGCGGGCTTTGCGAAGCAAGGTAGATGAATCGATCGGAGGCGGGGCGGGAGTTCGGCATGGCAGATGGCGATCACGCCCGGTGGTAGGGGTGGTTGTTGCGCAAGGACCAGGCTCGGTAGAGCTGCTCCAGCAAGAACACGCGTGCCAGGGCATGAGGCAGCGTCAGGTCGGACAAACGCAGGGTCTCGTCGGCGGTTTTTTTCAGCGCCGGGTCGATCCCGTCAGCGCCTCCGATGACAAAAGCCACGTCGCGGCCATCGTTGAGCCAGACCTCGACCCGCTGTGCCAGCTCGACGCTGGTCAGGCGGCTGCCGCGTTCATCCAGGATGACACGG
>JAZJZP010000205.1:0-357 GCA_040389805.1 Pseudomonadota bacterium | reverse complement strand
GCATGATGACGGGCACGGGCTTGCCCTCGCGGGGCTCGGCCTTGAGGGCCTTGACCTCGACCTTCCAGTCCGGCGGAAACCGCTTGAGGTAGTCCTCGCACGCGGTCTCCGCCCAAGCAGGCTGGCGCTGGCCAATGGCCACCACCGTCAACTTCATGAGGCGGTGCGGGCCACTTTCTTGGCCGGAGCCTTCTTGGCCGCCACTTTCTTGGCAGCAACCTTACGGGCCACAACTTTTTTAGCCGCGACCTTCTTGCCCGCCACCTTACGGCTCACAGGCTGGTTGACCACCAAGGTTTTGGGCACGGTGGGCACGACCAACGCTGATACGATCACGAACAATGCGTCCCTCGTTAC
>JAZJZP010000204.1:15392-30252 GCA_040389805.1 Pseudomonadota bacterium | reverse complement strand
CAAACAAGATCGCGGCCAGGGCGGCCAGCGGAATGTCGCTCGCCAGGGGTGCCAGGAACAGCAGCACCGCCACCAGCGTCAAGGTGTGGGTGATGCCGGCCAGCGGGCTGGTGCCGCCATTGCGGATGTTCGTGGCGGTGCGCGCAATCGCCCCCGTGGCCGCAAATCCTCCAAACAATGGGATCACGATGTTGGCCAGCCCCTGCCCGATCAGCTCCTGATTGGAGTCATGCTTGGTGCCCGCCATGCCATCGGCCACCACCGCCGACAACAGCGACTCGATGGCGCCCAGCATGGCGATGGTGAACGCCGGCCCGATCAACTGGATCACCTCGCTCAGGGTGAACACCGGCATGGCAAACGAAGGCAAGCCTTGCGGGATGCCGCCATACGCGCTACCGATGGTGGCCACCCCCGGGAAGTGAAACAGCGCCTGCAACACCGTGACCGCCACCATGGCCACCAAAGGCCCCGGCACCCGCTGCAGCCCCCGCACGCGGGTGGAGAACAACACCAGCAGCAGGCTCAGCACGGACAGGGCCAGCGTGGTCGGGTGCAGCTGCGGCAGCGCGGCCAGCAAGTTCAGCAGCTTTTCGTGAAAGTGCTCGCCGGCCACTGGGGGCAGGCCAAAGAAGTCTCGCCACTGCCCCACAAAGATGACGACCCCGATGCCCGTGGTGAAGCCCACGATGACGGGCGCCGGGATGAACTTGATGACCGTGCCCATCTTGGCCATGCCCATCATGAGTAACATGAAGCCGGCCATCAGGGTGGCGAGCTGCAAGCCATGGATGCCGTACTTGGCCGTGATCCCCACCAGGATGGCGATGAACGCGCCGGTCGGCCCGGCAATCTGGATGCGACTGCCGCCCAGCAGCGAGACCATGAACCCGCCGATGATCGCGGTGTAAATGCCTTGCTCCGGCCGCGCGCCCGAGGCAATCGCAAAGGCCATCGCCAAAGGCAGCGCCACCACCCCGACGATGACGCCGGCCACGATGTTGGGCAGCAGTTTGCCCCGGCCAAACAGACCGGCCCGCTTGGCCTCCAGGATGGTGATCATTGCATTGCGCTTTCAAGCCCGCCCTTGCGAGCTTCATTCTATGGGCAGGGAATGATCAGGGTATGTGAATGATTGGGGGGGCGATGAAATCAGAACGACGCTTTGTAATTGGCCGCGTCCAGGTGACAGTGCTGCTCAATGGCGCCAGACAGTTCAAAAAACTTGGGCTCCGTTCTGAAATGGAAGAGGCGATATAGCCTGAACTGCACAGCACGCTCACGCGCGAATGCCATCTCGTTTGCGGACACAAAGAATGGTGTCATCGCCTCACTTGCCGTGGTCTTCACCTCGATGTAGCGTTCACATCCATCGGTTTCAAATGACAACACGTCATAGCCCAGGCCATCCCCCAAGTCTTCAGCAACGTGCGTGACCTTTTCGGCAAGCTGCCCATATCCCAGGTCTGCTAAGCGCCATTGCTCGTAAGCCAAGACAAACAACTCACCCGCTTTGCCTAAAGAACGGTTACGTGCCTCACGCTCTAGGTAGTCCCTTTTCACTGGCCCACGGTGGTATGCAGGAGGCCTCGCCGATTCCCGATCGTGTTTTTTGGGGGCATCAGCCTTAACGCGGTGAAAAGAGGCCAGCTCTGGAACAACAGCTGGCATGTCCACGGCTAGACCTGCGGCCTTTTCCAGTGCCGGATGGTGGTGTACCTGCTCAATCACCACTTCGACCAAGCCTTCGCGCTGGAAATTGCTTCGTGGCGTGTACCCTCGTAACGATTGAAACCCGAGCTCAATCATCACCGCGCTGATGTTCGCGCGCTTGAACTCTATGGAGCCCTTTGAGCGTTGGTTCAACAACGGCATCAAAGCTCTGGCCCGTTCAGCCTTGTTGAACTTCTGGCCCGCCAACTCCCGCAAAAGCATGTCCAGATAGTCGGCGACGATCAACTCATTCTCATGACGAGTCCATGGCCGCCTCAACCGCTGGCCTGCTCAGTTTCGTTAACTTGGTAGATGACAACTTGTGATCACTCCATTGTTTGGCTATGCAGGGTGCCGTACAGACTTACGGCGCTCAGGCCCACAAGTCATTCTTGTTCACACATGGTTCGCCGATCACATGTTGATCTCCATCTTGCGCTGCTCCGCATCCATCAGATCGATGCCCTAGGCCGATGACAGGTGCAGCAGCTTAGCGCGCAGCAGCAGCAGAACGTTACCGTCATCAGATAGATGCAAGTCGGCGACCGACCGAGCAACCGCCCCGCATTGCCTTTTTAGCGTCGCAAACGATACAATGAATCACATTTGATCTGTTTGCAATACATGGACTACGAGACCATTACCCAACGACTTGGACAGCAGTTGCGACTGGCACGCGTCAACCGCGGCTTGACGCAGGCCCAGGTCGGGCAAATGGCCTGCCTGCCGCGACTCAAGGTGATCCATGTCGAAGCCGGCAAACCAACCGTTTCGGTGGTGGCGTACGCCAGGGTGGCGTCGGCCTTGGGTGTCGAGTTTTCACTGACGCCATCACGACGTCCGACGCTCGATGAGATGGCGGAGTTCCTCCAATGACGCCCTCCAGGCTTTATGTCCTAACCCCCTCGGGCCTGTCTGGATGTTTGGACAAGAGCGCCGCCTACGACTTCACCTACGACCTGGGCGCGGGCCCCGATGCGGCCGTCTCGTTAACGATGCCTGTGAGGGCCAAGTCGTACTCACGCGAGAGCCTGCATCCGGTCTTCCAGATGAATTTGCCCGAGGGGTTCTTGCTTGAGCGCCTGCGCCAGCAACTGAGCAAGTCCTCCGGCACCGACCCCATGCTGCTGCTTGCTCTTTTGGGTGGCGAGGCGTCCATTGGTCGCCTTCGGTTCGCACTACCCGGTGGTGCGCCCGTTGCCGGTGCGTCCACATCAACGCCGCCACCGGGCGAGCGACTGAGCGACCTGCTGTCCTACCGCGGCGCCCATGGACTTTTCGACTCCCTCATCGACCGGTACCTGATGCGCAGTGGCCTCAGTGGCGTCCAGCCCAAGGTGCTGGTGCCGGAGCTCCCTCCCGCCAAGGCGTCGATGATGGTCTCCGACTTCATTGTGAAGTCCGGCCTCAGCGACTTCCCTGGCTTGGCCATCAACGAATTCGTGTGCATGACGATTGCGGCCCGGTGCGGGATCAGGACGCCGGAGTTTTTCCTGTCCGATGATCGCAAGCTGTTTGTGATGCGCCGATTTGACCGGGCAGCCGACGGGCGCGCACTCGGCTTCGAGGACATGGCCGCGGTGGCAGGCAAGGATGCCAGCCAGAAGTACGATGGCAGCTACGAGAACATTGCCAAATTGGTTGGCGCATTCGCGTCACCCCAGCATGTTGGCGCTGCCCTGGCGCAGCTGTTCGACATGGTGGCCCTGTCATGCATGCTCGGCAACGGCGATGCGCACCTGAAAAACTTCGGGCTGCTCTACGACGACTTCGACCATGTGACGCTCTCGCCCGCATTCGATATCGTCAACACGACCTGCTACATCCCTCAGGACAGTCTGGCTTTGTCCCTGGGCGGCAACAGGACGCTGTTCGCCAGCAGGCAAGGACTGCTCGATTTCGCGCCACGCTGCAACCTCACGCAGGCGCAAGCTCGCCAGCGCATCAGCCACATGATTGAGGTCGCGAACGCCGTCATGCGAGAGCACGCCGAGCTGGTGGGCGAGGTCCCCAACCTTGAGGGTGCGATGCACCTGGGGCTTGGGCAATTCGCGTCGAGCTTTAAGCTTTCAAGTCCTGGGACCCGGCAGGGCTGACCAGCTCGTCGTACTTCTTGCTGCTGCCGCGGGCCTGCGCAACCGGGTACTTCTGCGCGTTGATCACCATCTTGCGCTGCGCCGCCTCCATCAGGTTGATGCCCAGGGCCGATGACAGTTGCACCAGGTACAGCAGCACATCGGCCATCTCATGGGCCACGGCCTGCTTCTTGTCGGCGTCCAGGTGGCGGCTTTGATCTTCGGTCAGCCACTGGAAATGCTCCAGCAACTCACCGGCTTCAACCACCAGGGCCGATGCCAGGTTTTTGGGCGAGTGGAACTGCTTCCAGTCTCGCTCCTGCGCGAACTGCTCCAGGCGTTGTGCGAGTGGGAGGAGGGCATCAGTCATGGCTCAAATGTACGCGAGCGTGCGTCCTCAGATCGTTCAGTTCATAGCTGGTACTGCGCCCACCCGCCTCGGTTTTGCGCAGCACACCGCGCGCCAGCAGATCGTTGATGTCGCGCAACGCCGTGTCTGGTGAACACTTGGCGATGGCTGCCCATTTGCTGCTGGTGAGCTTGCCTTCGAAGCCGTCTAGCAACTTGTTGAGCAACTTCACTTGCCGCTCGTTCAGCGGCGTCAATGCCCACCGCTGCCAGAAGCGCGCTTTGCTCAGCACGGCGTCAAGGGTAAATTGCGCCTGATCAACGGCGCGATACAAGGCATTGAGGAACCAGGCCAGCCACTCGGTGACATCCATCGACTGTTTCTGTGTCCGCTCCAGGATGTCGTAGTAGCCGTTGCGCTCGCGCTGGATCTGCGCTGACAGGCTGTAAAAGCGTTGTGGGCTTGCATCTGCGCGCGCCAGCAGTAGATCGCCGATGGCACGTGCGATACGACCGTTGCCGTCGTCGAATGGATGCAAGGTGACGAACCACAGATGGCCAAGTCCTGCCTTGATCAGCGGATGCTCATTCGAGGTGCCATTGACCCAGTCCAGGAATCGGCTCATTTCATCGTCCAGACGAGCCACTGGCGGAGCCTCAAAATGCACACGCTGGCGCCCCGCAGGACCCGACACGACTTGCATCGGGCCGCGGGCATCATCACGCCAAGTCCCGACGCTGATCTTGGAAAGGCCAGAGTATCCGGTGGGAAACAGCGCGGCGTGCCAGCCGAACAACCGCTCGCGCGACACAGGCGCGTAACAGTTGGCGGTGGCATCAAGCACCATCTCAACCACGCCCTCGACGTGACGATCAACCGGCGCCAGTGCGCCGATGTCCAGTCCCAGGCGACGTGCGATGGATGAACGCACTGATGCGACATTGAGCGTCTCGCCCTCGATTTCACTGGTTTTGACCACATCCTCGGTGAGAGCGGCCAAGCTGGCTTGATTGCGCAGCGCCATGCCCACGTCGGCCAGACGCCCGATCAGGAGGCCCTGGGCACGACTGACCTCGGCCAGGGGGCCAGCCAGCGCAGCCAAGTCAAAGCGCCAGTTCGGCCAGTTGTTGGCCTGCCAGATGTAGTTGCAATCGCCGCTATTCATGCGGAGATTATGAGCCGCATTCTCCGCAAAAAGCGAATGGAGCCCAGACACACTCACCTGCATTGATCATGGGTACCATCACAGCCTCTTTGAGACTGGAGTTACGCCATGATCGTTCGCATTGAAATCGACGGAACCCGTGCCGGGTTTTTTGAATACCGCGTCAGCTACGAGTCCGAAGAGCTCTACGCCGATGCCGGCCTGGAGTCGATGCTCGATTGCCTGGTCGCCGCCGTCGAAGGCATGGCCCCCGACGTGAGCGTCGCCGAGGTCTGGTACCGCGGCGTGGTGTCGGGCACCTATCCGCTGCAAGTGATCGCTGCCAACCTCGATCAGATTGAAGAGCACGCGGTCAACACGACCACCTCGGTTGAAGAGGCCTTGGGCGGCGAGCGCGAGTAAGTCGTGGCGTGGCTCATGCGGCCACCGTCTGCGTCAGGCTCAACAACTGTTGGGTGGCGATGGCCTGGAGGCTGCGAACGATCTCCCCCTCGCTGCCATCGCACGCCTTGACGAAGTCATTCAAGACTTGCCGGTTGTGCGCCAGTAAGCCATCAAAGAGCTGATGCGCACTGTTTGCTGGCATGCCCTGCGAGGCCATCAAGTCCAGCAACACGCGTCTGGGCAGGGCCGGTTCATCCAGGTTCACCAGCTCCAGATAAGACAGATGGATCTCGCCCTGGCTGGCCACCAACTTGGGCACCCTGACACCGTTCTTGACCTCCGCCAGGCCGTCCAAGCGTGAGATCCGCAGCGTCCCGACACGGGGGAGGCCAATGGTGACGTCGCACGACAGGGTCGATCGGCAGGGCGAGGCAAAGTGGTAGTTGAAGAAGAAGTGGAAGGCGTCCATGTGGCGTCGATACCGCGCGAACACTTCATCCTGGAAGGTGCCTGACAGGCTCACCCCCTGATCCATGACATAGGGCGATCCATCGCTTGCGTGGTTGATCAGCTCCAGCACAGGCATCAGCTTCGAGCTCGCCTCCACGCTGATCTGCCGACTGCCGCAATGGGCCTTGAACCCATCGGCCAGGGTGGGCTTGCCGTTGAGGTCGTCTGCACAGCCCAGGATCAACAAGAAGTTCTTCACCAAATCGGGCAACGACCGCAGTTGCTGGTGGTACTGCCTGATGTGCTCCCACCCGCCGGCGCCCCAGCCGAAGCAGCGCTGATAGCCTTCATGAAAGGACACCACCTCTGCGCTCAGGCCACTATCGGGCTTGACCTTGACCTGCCCCGCTGAATCCAGGCACAGGCTTTGTGGCGAGATCAACAGCTGCGCGGGGGTCAGCACACGCACCGGCCGGCGAGGGTCGATGGCAAACAGGCCCAGGCCATGAGCCCCCTGGCGCACGATCACGTTGTCGGCAACACCCCCCAGGGTTCGAAATTGCGCCAGCAGGTCCGCCGCGTTCATGAGGCGCGTGTCAAAAAGACATGACCACACCCACCTGCAATGCGTGAGCGCGGTAGTGGTACGAGCCTTGCGCATAGGCATAGTTGAACTCAACCGTGGTGCCTTGGTGGCTTTGAAAGGCCAGCCCCCATCCCGCCGACAGTTGCTCGCGCGGGATGCCGTTGACCGACACGACCGCATCGCCCGCGCCTGAGGCCACCTCCACGTAGCGCACCGTCTGATGCAGGTCGCCATGATGGTTGCGGAGGTACTGCAGCTTCAGCGAAGGCTTCAGGCGGCCCCCTGCCGTGGCGATCTCCGTGAAGACCTTCATGCCCAGCGATGCTGCGCTTGCGCTGGTTTTGATCCGGTCATAGTTCACCGCCAAGGCTGAGCCAGTTTCGCTGAAAGCGCCCCATTCGGATTCGCTCACGTGGAGGCTCAGGTCTGGTTGAAACGAGATCTGATTCGACTCAAACCGCTGACTGATTTTGACGGCCGCAAAGGCGGCATGGCCACGGCGTCGGGACGCCAGCAGCACGTCCGAATACCGCAGGCTGCTGGACACGATGTCGCCATAGCCAATCGCCCCATCCCACAGGAGATGCTCAGGCGACTCATGGCTCAGATAGATCAACGCGGTGGTCTGGTGTGACTTGACCTGCGACCCCTGATCATCCAGGGTGGTCCGGTCGCGGCCATGGCCCAAGGCCGCCCCGATGAGCCAATGCGGGCTGAGCTTGCCGTCCATTGCCAGCGTGATGCTGCGCGCATGAAAGTGATTGTCATGGCCATCGGCATGGAGGGTGCCGTGTTCGATGCCCCCTTCGATCGAGGGCCCGACAGGCCGTTCTCGGGATTGGAAGGAGAGCGCGTGTTGATGGGCCGGCTGGCTCGCGCCTTCGTGGATGGCCTCCAGGCGACGCCAGACATTGGACACCTGGGCTTGGGTGAAGCGGTGGGCCGCAAAACTCTGCGCCGAGAGCTGGTTCTTGATCGAGGCACTGTCTGACAACACATCAGCAGCGCTGACTGGCTGGGCATCGAGCAGGTGCAGCGTCGATTCCTTCTGAATGTTGTAGTCACTCAGCGTTCGGCCGTCTTCCAACTGCTTGCCCGCAAAGAAGAGCCGCTGCTGATCAGGAGCGATGCCCTCCTTGTCCTGAATTTTTTGCTTGACGTTGTCAATCGAATCACTCGGCTCGACTTCCAGCGTGATGGTTCGACCTGTCAAGGTTCTGACAAATATTTGCATCGCCAACGCCGCCGTCGACATCAACGACACGCTCAATAACAGCACCAGCTTGATGAACGGTTGAGCCCATGAGGCCCGACCCGATTGCCGTTGCAGTTTGGCACCGGCATGCGCTGTGGAGCGGAAGGTGAACTCGCCCGCGCTGGACGTGATGTCCAGCGCGGCGTGGGTGGGCTCGCTTTGACCTGCTCTTGACACTCAGTAGCCTTGTCTGCTCAGCTGACCAATCCCCGCCCGCCCTTGCGCGAGCCCGTGCCGTGCTCATAAGACTGGCGCATCGCCCGGTTCACATCGTGGGGGGTCATGCAGATGCCCTGCAAAAATTGGTCACGCAACAGCAGCACCGAATCCACCGCCTCGTCGGGCACTTCCATCAAATAGTCCTGGAGCCGTTCCAGCTCTTCGATCTGGCGCTCGCTGAAGGTGGGCTTGGCCCAGGTCGGCAGCATGGGGCATTCGGTGAAGCCCCAGGCAGAGGGGCGGTGGTGCACCTCTTGGTCCAGCATCACCTGGTTCAGTTCTTCCAGCGCGCTGTCATCCAGGTCTTCGCTCAGGCCGTGTTCAAGCACCTGGGCGGCCACCACCCGTGGCTCGGCCACATCGATCACCACGCGGCACAACAGCAGGTCGCCATAGGCGTGCATGCGGTGTCGCCAGTGCCCTTGGTACAGACAAGCTGGGGCGATCGGTTGATCGCTGTCTGACGAAACGTTGTCAAACCAGTTCATGGCGCCGTCCTCCGTTCAATCGGTTTCAGGAAGGTGCCCTCTGCGGTACAGCACAGGTCACTGATCACCATCATGCAGACATCGTGCCGACTTTGTTGGACCGAATTGGCACCTATCTGCGGATTTCAGGGTTTTCATATGCAGATGGTGTGCGGTAACAACTGGCGCATTGCCATGCCGGGCCATTGGCTGTAGATATACGCCGCGATTCGGGTCTTGTTGAGCGCCTCGGGTTTCTGGCCGCCAGATATTCTGGCCTGCTGCACTTTCTCCGACGCCCACCATGAAAAAAATTGCCCGCGTTTTGCGCGTCGGAAGAGTCTCCGCCGCGCTGGCTGCGCTGCTTTGCATCTCCCCATTGGCTTGGGCCCAGTCGCCCGAAAAATCTTTCGCGGACATGATCAGCAAACTCACGCTGATGCCATCCGGCGAGCCTGGGTCCGAGATGCTGGCCAAAGCGGCTGAAGCCGTGGGTTTCATCAAGCGCATGGAGTTGCCGCAGGCGAGCAAAGCCATCAACGAAGCCTTGCAGCTGGATGCCAGAAACACGCACCTGCATTTCCTCAATGGCTTCGTCTATCACCTGCAAGCTCGGCAGGGTGATACGCAAAAGAACGAAATGGCCATCGAGGGCTATCAGCAGGCACTGCGCATGGACCCGGGCAACTGGATTGCACAGGAGTTCCTGGGCCTGGCCTACCTGGACCTCAAACAATTTGACCAGGCAAAAACGCAGTTTTCGGACGTGCTCCTGCTGTCGCCTGACAGCCAGGTGTCTGTGTACGGGCGGATGGTGTCCTCGTACATGACGGGCGACCCGGTGACGGCGTGCGCCATGGCCGACCGATTCCGCGAAGCTTCGCATGAAGTGCATGCAGGCTTCATCCGCTCCAGCGTGGCGGTCTACGCCTCGTGCGGCGAGTTCGACAAGGCTGACCAGATGCGCGTGGCCTTGGGCCATCTCAAGGGTGAGCCGGCTGAAGTCGAGCGCGTGGACCGGCGTCTGGCCGATTGGAAGTCCGTCTACCGAACGCGGGGCGCGAATGCCGAGCCACCGGTATGGCTCAAGACAAGCGACACCTCGGCGGCCAGTCAGGACGCCCCTCCCTCCGCACCCACTGCCATTGAGCGACCTGAGGCCGTGAACGATGGCACCCCCCGCATGGTGCTGGTCGATGTGGTGATGGTCTCAACGCAGGAGTTGGTCACCACCGCCAAGGGCATCAACCTGCTCACGGCCTTGTCCCTTCAACTCGGCTCAAGCTCTGCGCCGGCTTACGGCAAGAGTGTGACCGTCAACAGCGCCGTGGCCGATGCCACCACTGTCATCACGCGTGCAGTGACCGTCCCGGCGCTGGCTTACTCCTTGAACATCGCCAACGCCGCCAACAACCTCAGCGAGGTGCTGGCGCGGCCCACGTTAGCGGCGATCGACGGTCAAACCTCTGAATTCTTCTCGGGCACGAATCTGAATGCGGCGGTGGTGTCCACCAACTCGCTGGGCAATGCCTCGGCCGTGCCCGTGGACAAACGCTTTGGCGTCAAGCTGGCGGTCACGCCCGGCTTCTTGCCCAATGGCATGGTCAAACTAAAGGTCGAAGCACAGCGCACCTTCCTGAACGCCAACGTGGACACCGCGGGCTTTGCCTACCGACTCGAGATCTCGGAAACCAGCTCCAACGCGAATGTGGTGATGAACCTGGGCGACACGCTGGTGCTCAGTGGCTTGAGCGAGAAAGAGTCGTCGAGCTCACGCACGGGGGTGCCTGGCTTGCAGGACATTCCCGGCGTTCAGTACCTGTTCTCGACCAAGCGCAACAGCAACTTTCAGCGCTCGGTGCTGATCCTGATCACGCCACGCGCGCCCATCTACACGGACAAGGCGAGTCGCGGACCCAACGCGGGCATGAGCGACAGCATGAAGGCCTTGCGAGAAAAGCTCGGCTTCTCCGCCAAGACGCCTTCCAACATCGAATCCATCCTCAATCACCTGAGGAGCACCACTCTCTTTCGAGATTTTCGGCAAGGTGATGTCTCTCTAGAGCGTTGGGATCGCATGCACAGCACGGGCGACCGTCTGCGTCAGGCGTTGGACTTTTTGTACTACTAACAGGATGACCATGAAATCAAAATTGAACGTGATGACGCGCTGTGCGCAGGCTGTGTTGGTGGTGTGCGCATTGACCGCCGGCATGCAGGCGCAGGCCAAGTGCAAGAGCTTTTCGGGGTGCATGAAGTCTGGAACAAGCGGTGCCAAGGACGTGGGCAACAGCGTCAAGGACACCGGTAACAGCGGCATCTCCGCCGCGGACCAGGCCACCAAAGATGCCAAGGACCTGGCCGACAAAACCGCCCGGACACTGGCGGAGCAAGGCGCGGCCATCTCCAAGTCAGAGATGACGGAGATGCTGCGCGATGCCAAAAATGTCTATGGGGACAGCGCCGGTGCGGTGAAGAGCGGCTACGACTCGTCGGTCAACAAACTCAACAGCATCATGACCTCGCTGTTGGACGGCATTTGGCGCGAGGCCGGCAAGAAGTTCACCAAGAAAAACCAGTCGACCATTCTGGAGATGAAGCACCGCGCCATGAACCTTGATGCGGACGGCAAGGCTGCGCTGAACCGCGTCAAACGCGCGATCACGTCCAAAGACCTGGACGAGCAGGCACGCGCCGACATGCAGGTCTTGATGAAGAAAATCGTGCCCGACTCCGTCAAGAACTCCAGCTTCGGCATTCAGCTGTGCACCAGCGCCGGCGCAGGGTATGGCGGTGCCGACACCTGCTTCATGATGATCATGCAGACCTATCTGGAAAACGGCAAATACAAGGTCGGGCTGGCACAGTCCGTCGGCGTGGCCGCCAGCCCCGTCCCCTCTGACTTTGGCGCAGATGTGTCATTTGGCCTGTTCTGGGGCCCCGGCGGCATCAGCGACAACGCGGGCCCTTCGATCGGTGTGGCCCTGGGCGCCGTGCTGGAAGAAGGCCTGGAGGTGGGCGTGTCATGGGGCGTGCCCACCAGCATGCCCAACCCGGACAGCGCCATTCCCGGCATCTCGATCAGCATCGGTGCGGGTGGCAAGGTTCAAGCCTCTCTCAGCGCTGGCTACACCTTGCTGATTGGCAAGTTCTGACGATCAAGCCTTGCCACGAGGCGTGTGCCCGAACCAGCGTTTGTACGCGCGGATGAGGGCGGCGGCCTCGCTGTAGCCCATGGCGACGGCGATGTCGGCCAGGTCTTTGTCAGTGTGTTCCAACCAGTGCCGTGCGCGTTGTGAGCGTGCGGCATCTGACAGCTCCTGAAAATTCACGCCCTCGTCAGCCAGGTGGCGACGCAGTGTGCGTTTGCTGCAGCGCAGTCTTTCAGCGATGACGGCGGCATCAGGCCAGGGCCCCGCATCGCCATGGCGCGCAAAGGCTTCACGCACACGTTGGGCCCAGGTCACCAGGCTGCAGGGCAGGATCTCTGCTTCTCGGGCTTCGCACTGGGGTTGCAGCATTTGCACGAGCAGGGCATTGGCCTCGGGCATCGGCTCATCCAGAACGCGCGGGTCCAGCTGGACTTGGGTCACCGGGGCGCCAAAGCGCACGGGCACACCCAGTTCGGCCTCGTACAAGCAGGCCGCCCTCGGGTCCTGGGGGGTGTAGTCAAAGCACACGCGCAGCAAGGGCACCGTCTTGGCCGGAAAAAACGCCTTGACCAGGCCCACGGCGAAGGCCACGTCCCGATCAAGGTAGAAGCGCCGTAGGTCGCCCAGGTGCTCGCCGCCGCGCAAGGTGAGCGTGCCCGTACTGAAATCCACCTCGGGTGACAGGTGGGTGTAGCTCAGGTTGATGAAACGCAGGAACAGCTCAATGGCCTGGCGGCGCGTGGCCGCATGCGGCACGATCAGGCCTAGGTGCCCGAAGTGCATCAGCCGGTAGCGGACCCCGATGAACAGGCCCAGGTGGGCGCGCCCATCGCGCGCCAGCCAATGGCGAAAAAAAGCTTGCTCTTGCAGCGGCGTGATGCAGGCATTCGGGTCGTGCAGATCCGCCAGCGTGATGCCGGTACCCTGCAGCATGTCCTGCGCAAGGTGGCCGCACTCGGCCTGCCAGGTCAGCAGGTCTGCCACGGCCATGATGGACAGCGAGCGCTCGCGCTGGAGGGCTTGGGTTGACATGAGCCCAGAGAATAGCCCAAGGGGCGCCCCACGCAAGGGGGTTTGGCCACAATGGTTAATCGGGAACCGCATTGGTCATTGGCTTCGGGGTGGGTGGCTTCTAGCATCGGGCCATGAATGACGTGATCGACCTGCAACCCGACGAAGCCCGCGCCTGGACCGATGCCGTGGCGCGTTTCACCCATGAGGCGATCGCGCCCCTGTTTGCGCGGCCCGAACGCATCGCTTCGCCGCAAGACTGCAGGCGGGCGCTGGATGGCCTGTTGGAGCTGGGGGTGCTCAACACCGGGCCGGATGCGGGTCTGGGTTTGTGGGATCTGCCCGCATCGGCTTTGGGGCGCCGCCTGTCGCTGGCCTATTTGCAGGTGGTGGCCCAGTCATCGGCCGCATTGGCTTACCAGATGCACTTGCAGGCCATGGCGCGTTATCTGGATCGCCTGGCCGGTGTGCACGATGCGCAAGGCCTGCCATTGGTGTTGCTGCAAGGCCATCAGGGCCTGGGGCGTGAAGCGGTAGTGCATCACATCAACGGCGCGGTGCTGCCTCCCGATCAGGCCGCCATGCTGGCCGACAACTGGTGCTGGCCCGATGCCATGCACCCCCGTTTACTCAATGCCCTGCCTGACTGGACGGCGCTGTGGCTGTGCACCTGGCGTGATGGCGCGGGCTGGGGCTGGCACCGCGTGGATCGACAGGCGCTGAGCGGCACGCCGATGGCGCCAGGCTTTGGGCTGGACGAGTTGCCGATTGAGGCCGTTCACGCATTGACGGACGCCAGCGTGGCCACGGCCTCACTGAGCGGGTCACTGAGCGGTGAAGCGGCCGCATCGGCCTGGTCGACCCTGCAAGCCGTGCATGCGATGGGCCTGCTGGCCATCACGCAAGCAGGTGTGCACCGGGCCGGCGCCTTGGCCTATGAGCAGGCGCATCTGCGGCAGCAAGGTGGCCAGCTCATTGCCCGACACGCGGCCGTGCAGCAATTGATCAGCCTGGCGTGCAGTACCGCCAGCGAGGCGGTCCGTGATCTGCAAATCATGACGCAGCCCGATGCGCCTTGGCCTGCCTTGCGCGAGCTATGGCGCATGCGGGCACGGCATCAAGTGAGGCTGTCCATGGGCGCCAGCGCGGCGCTGCAGGTCTTTGGCGGCATGGGCTACATGAAGGACACCGGTATGGAAAAACTACTGCGCCAGACGCATCACCTGCGCCTGCTGGGCGGTAGCCCGTTTGAACTGGCGATGTGCGTGGCCTGCTGGGACACCTTGTGCAGCCCATGGCCCGATGCCATGCAGGAGGAGCCAAGGCCATGAGCCACGTTCTCGCTGCCCACATCGACGGCCATGTGCCCTTCAACCATCCCTTGTCGTCACGGGCGGCCATGGCCGGCCTGCCGGCGATCACGCATCAGTTGCTGGCCTACAACCCGCAATCCATCTGGGAGCTGGAAACCGCACGCCTGCCGCGTCCCTTGCAGGCCTTGAGGCGCAAGGCGCGGGCCTTTGCGCAATCGCAGTTGCAGCCACAGGCACTGGCGATTGATGCCCTGCCCCATGTGCCTGCGGGCGACATGCATCCACCAGCGCACCAGTTGCTGGCCTTGGCGGGCCGCGAAGGCTGGCTTTATGACCTCCTGCCGCCCCCGATGGGCTCGGGCGCCTGGTTGCAGATGCCCTATCCCATGGTCTGGCGCGCCTGCCTGAAGGTCGAGGAGTTCGCACGTGCCTGCGGTGGCCTGATGCTGCTGCTGTGCGCGCACCAGCTGGGCATGGCGCCCATTTTGCTGTCCGGTGACCTGCCTTTGATCTTGCGCACCTTCGTGCCCGCCGCACGGGCCACGCGCCAGGGGCGACCCCATCTGTTCGCCTTTGCCATCACCGAACCGGGTGCGGGCTCCGATGCCGAAGACGGCCATGGCGCCGCCGCGTGCAAGCCAGGCGTGACCGCGCGCCGAGAACGCGACGGCTGGGTGCTCAACGGCGACAAAGTCTTCATCAGCGGCGGCGATCTGGCCGA
>JAZJZP010000204.1:0-15382 GCA_040389805.1 Pseudomonadota bacterium | reverse complement strand
GGCGGAACGCATCTCGATCAGGCGGGAAACCGTGCGCTGGAAGGCGAAGGCTTCGACTCCTGGACCTGCTTCCTGGTCGACAAGGGCACGCCGGGTTTCAGGTCGGTGCGCACCGAGTTGAAGATGGGCATGCGGGCGTCGAGCGCCGCGCAGTTGTCCCTCAACCAGGTCTGGGTCAGTGACCAGGCCGTGGTCGGCGGCTTGCGGCAGGGCTGGTCGCTCAATCGCAGCACGCTCAATCTGTCGCGCTTGCCGGTCGCCGCGATGGGCGTGGGCCTAGCGCAAGCGGCCGTCGACATCGCCACCGATCACGCCTGCCAGACCATGCTGGGCGGCAAGCGCCTGATCGACTTCCAGGACGTGCAGTTGACCCTGGCCGACATGATCGCCGAGACCTGCGCCGCACGCGCACTGGTCTGGCAAGGCGCACGCACCTGGTCGCCCCGCCAAGGCGTGGCCTCAATGGCCAAGTTCCACTGCACCGACACCGCCATCAACGTGATCCACCAGGCCATGGACCTGATGGGCGAGCGCGCCATCCTGCACGGCGCACGGCTGGAAAAGCTCTACCGCGATGCCCGCCTCACCCAGATCTTCGAAGGCACCAACCAGATCAACCGCCTGTCGGTGATCGAAGACCTGCAGGAAGACCTGCTGGCCCACACACGGAGACCCACCCCATGAGCAGCACCCTGAGCTTTGTCGACCACGAGACCTTCTTCCATGTGCCACGCACCAGCGTGAACACCAGCCAGGGCCAGGTGCAACTGCCCATCCTGTACCGCAAGACGCGCAACGTGAATGCCTTCTTCATGGTCGATACGGACAAGGTGCAAGCCGTGCTGAGCCAAACCGCGGGTGATGCGTTGCAGGCGGCTTGTCGTTGGCGTGGCCAGGCCATGGTGGCCCTGGCTTGCTACGAGTACGAAGACACCAGCATTGGTCCGTATCACGAGATCGGCCTCGCCGTGCCGGTGGTTCGCCATGGGGTGAAACCCCGCATGGGCCATTGGCTGCAAGCGCTGGGCGATGTCGACCATCCACAGCGCGAGCTGGGCTTTTATGTGCTGCACTTGCCCGTCAGCACAGCCGCCGCCTGCGCGGCGGGACGCGAGATCTGGGGCCTGCCCAAGTTCATCGCACCCATGCAGTACGAGCGTGCGGGCTCGCAAGTCAAGGTGGTGTTGTGCGACCCTGATCAGCCGACACGCCCTGAGGCGGCCATCCTCACCTTGAGCGGCAAGCTGGGGGCCTCCATACCGAGCCCGTCGATGAGCCTGGTGCTGTATTCGCAGCTGCAAGCGCACTGGCTGCGCACGACCGTGAACGTGAGGGGTGGTGTGCGACTGCACGCACCAGGCCGTGTGCGCTTGAGTGTGGGCCTCAGCCAGCACCCCATGGCCAGCACGCTGCGCCAGCTCGGGCTGGCCGACGCCAAGCCCTTGTGCTTGACGGACACGGCCCGCTTCCAGTCACGGCTCAATCAGGGTCAGGGCATGGTCTGATCAAGCCACAGCCGTACCCGTTGACTGGATTGCCAAATGTCCTTGGTCAGGACGACATGGTCATTCGGTCCAGGTCTCTGGCGCCAGCGGCAAGGCATTCAACTCGCGCCGGGAGTCTCGCCATTGCGGCCAGTGTTGATCCAACAGCGCCATAAAGCGCTCGCCGTGGGTTGGCTCGATCAGGTGCAGCATCTCGTGCACCACGACGTACTCCACCAAATCCTTGGGCTTTTTGACCAACTCGGTGTTCAGTCGAATGTTGCCTGCCGCGTGGTTGCAACTGCCCCACTTGGTCTTCATGCGCTGCAGGTAATGGCCAGACACCCTCACACCCAGCCTGGGCTCCCAGCGCGCCATCAATTCCTTGACGAGCACATGCAACAGGGAACGGTGCCACGCGTGAATCACCTTTTCACGTTTGACCACGTCACTGCCCGGTCGAACCGTCAATGTGATACGCCGGTGATCCAGCTTCACTGAAGGCCGCTCATTGGCCTCCACCACCGACATCAAATGCCTGCGGCCCCACAGTTGATGGCTCTCGCGTTCAACGTACCTACGAGACATCTCACGGGCCTGCTCACGCAGCGCCTTCTGCTGCTGACGAATCCAGGCGAGCTTGGAAATCGCATAAGCCCGCGCGACTTCTGTGCGCGTGCTTGACGGCGCGACCAGAGTGACACGTCCTTCTGGCGGATGAACCGTCAAATGCACGTTCTTGACGCTCTTGCGCGTCAAGGTGATCGTGATCTCGCCCAGTTCAATGCACTCGCTCATCAGTAGCCTGGCTGATTTTTGATAAGTCCAAACACGGCCAGAGTGGTCTTGGGCTCTTTGACGAGGGCCTCCTCAATCAAGATCGCATGAATGAGGTTCTGCACCACCCGCTCCTTCACTTCATCGCCTTTCCACCCTGCGGGCGCCCGCTCTCTGATCGCTTTATCCAGCGCCACGGCCAGTGCCAGGCATTCGTCCCGGAAAGCCTGATCCGACCTCTCGGCCATGTGCATCGCAGCCGTGTTGGCCAGCACATCGGGCAGGTTGTTGTAGAGCGTGGTCGCCTCCCGGTTGCCATGCAGTGCAGCGGGCACATCATGCTCACCTTTGCCCTTGGCCAGCTTCTTCACCAAGGCTTCGGCATCCCTCAAAAACTGCTCGTAAGACTCGGTGTCATCGCGCTTTTGCTGGATCAGGTCGTCCAGCAGTTTCGACATTTCCTTGTAGAACTTGGGGTCCGTCAGCTGGTCACGGATGATGGTCTTGCGAACGTTGTTGATGATGCCTTCGGCAATGCCGTTCTTCGAGAGCTTGCCCTTCTCGTTGAGCCTCTTGGCAATGGCATCGTGGATGCCCGTCTCGATGATCAACTCTGTCAACGACATCGAACTCAAGTCACCCAGGGATTGCGCCATGTCGGCCTGGATGTAGGTGTTGATCAGGTGCCGCATGTCCGCCTCGTAAGGCTTGATGTCCAGCTCTTCGCCCGAATGGTTTTTGATGGCCGCACGCAGATCGCAATAGAACGCAGCCTCCTTCTCGAAGGCCGTGATCTGGTCGGCCGTGTAGCCTGCCTCCGGCAAGTTGGTGGCCAGGTCTGAATAAGCCCGCACATACGTGGCCACGGCCTTGTAGAACGAAATGCGCAAGGGCTCGGTATCGCTCAGGGCTGTAGGCACGGCCGCATCGCCGCAGAAGTACTGGATGTGCTGTTCAATGCCTTGTGGTTGCTTGACGGGCGCGCACAGGTACATCAGGCCTTCGCGGGCAGCATCGAGCTTGGCCTTGCCTTCTTCGCGCCAATCTTTGACAGTGACGTTGCCGTCGTCGCCACAGCTTTCAGTGTCCAGCTCGTCCGAGGTGTAGACAGCGATCGCATCCTGCACCTTGGTGAACAGCTCCTTGTAGTCCACGATGTAGCCGTAGTCCTTGTCTTCACCATCCAGCCGGTTGGTGCGGCAAATGGCCTGGAACAGGTTGTGGTCGCGCAGCTCGTTGTCCAGATAGATGTAGGTGCAGCTGGGCGCATCAAAGCCCGTCAGCAGTTTGCTCACCACGATCAAGAGCTTCAAGTTGGCCGGCTCATGGATGAAGCGGCGCTTCATCTCGGCTTCGTATTGCACCGTGGTCTGGCCACTGGCCAAAACGAACTTGGTGTAGGTGTCGAACTTGTAGCGCTCGTCACTGTGCGGTGGCTCTTGCGAGATCGCGTTGTGGTTGGGCTCGTACGAGGTAATGATGGCGCAGTGCGGGCCCAGCGGCGTACCCTGGAACAAGCGGAAGTAGTGGCACGCGTCGTAGATGCTGGCCGCCACCAAAATGGCCGTGCCGCGATCGTTATTCAGCCGGGGCTGCAGCCCAAAGTCGTGGTTGATATTGACCACGATGCGGCGCTTGCGGTCTTCAGAGCTCATCAGCTCTTCCATGGTGGCCCAGCGCTTGCGCAGCGCGGCCTTCTGGAAGTTGCCCAGTGTTCGGGTCTTGTTCTCAAACCAGTCGTCAATGGCCTTTTGCGAGGTCAGGCGCTGCGGCACGGTGCGGGCCTCGTACTTCAAGTCCAGCACCACCTTGTCGGCCACGGCCTCGTGGAACTTGTAGGTGTGGATGAAGGTGCCAAACACCTCGCGCGTGGTCTGCTTGTCCTTGCGCAACAGCGGCGTGCCCGTGAAGCCAATGAAGATGGCGCCCGCCAGCCAGCGCTTCATCTGCTTGTTCATGTCGCCACCCTGGGTGCGGTGGCATTCATCCACAAACACATAGAAGCGGCCGGCCAGCTTGGGCGGCTCGCCCTTGAGGTCTGACACGTCGATCTTGTGGATCAGGGCGCACATCAGGCGCGGCGAATGCTGGCCCAGTTTGTCCACCAGCTCGCGGCGCGACAGGATGCGCGGCGAGACCTCGTTCTCAGAGATGACGCCTGCGTTGCGCATCACGCCTTCGATCTGCTTGTCCAGCTCGTCCCGGTCGGTGATGACCAGGATGCGGGCCTGCGGGTCATGCTCCAGCAGCCACTTGGCCAGCAGCACCATCAGGATGCTTTTGCCGCTGCCCTGGGTGTGCCAGATCACACCGCCCTCGTGCTTCTTGATGCGCTCTTGCGCGGCCTTGATGCCCTCGTACTGGTGCAGGCGGGGCACCTTCTTCTGGCCCGCATCAAAGATGACGAAGTTGCGCATCAAGTCCAGCAGGCGCGTGGGCTCCAGCATGCGGCACAAAGGGGTGTCCAGCAGTTCGCCTTCGGCGGCATCCTTGAGGTGGTGCTTCCACTCCACGAAGAACTTTTCAGGCGTGCCAATGGTGCCGTAGCGCACCCCTTGCGCATCGCTGCCCGCCAGCACCAGTTGCACGGTGCTGAAAAAGCCCTGGTTGAAGATGGCCTCCTGGTTGGACATGAGCTGACGGATGCCGTTGGCCACGTCCACCGAGCTGCGTTTGAGCTCCACCACCACCACGGCCAGGCCGTTGATGTAGAGCACGATGTCGGGCCTGCGTTCGTGGCCGCCTTTGAGTGTGACTTCTTCGGCCAGCGCCAGGTCATTGCGCTCTGGCTGGGCCCAGTCGATCAGGTGCACGGTTTCATGCGGTGCGCCCGCCGCCACCTGAACCTGCACGCCATAGCGCAGCAACTGGTAGGTGCGCAGGTTGGCCTGGTACAGAGTGATGCCGGTCACATCGGCAGCGGCCTGCAGCTTGTGCAGGGCTTGCGAGATGTGGGCATCGCCATAGCCGCGCTTTTGCAGATTGGCGCGCAGCAACTCAAGCTCGATGCCTCGGTTGTTACTGCGTTTGCTCCAGTCGCCCAGGTTGGTGTAGCCCAGGCCGCCATCGGCAGGCGGGCTGGTCAGGCGGTGGATGACGCGGTTCTGGGTGACCCGTTCCGGGCGCAGGGCGGGTGGCATGGCTTAGTCCTTGGGCGGGAGGGCGTGCAGGCAGGCTTGCCCGGCGGTGGTCAGGCGGTAGCGTTGCAGGCGGCTTTTGGGCTTGTCAGGGATGGTCATCGCGATGAGCCCCAGCGCCACGGCGGCTTGCTGGTAGTGCTCGCGGAAGTGCTTCTCATCCCTCAGGCTCAACGCAGCCATGAGTTCGGTGCGGCTCATTTCGCCGCTCAACGCCGCCAGCAGGCGCAGAATTTCGGGGGTGACTTCGGGGGTGACTTCGGGGGTGACTTCGGGGGTGATCGGGTCGCCCACTTGCCCGGCAACTTGCCCGGTGACTTGCGGCGTCACCACTCGCCACACCACGGCGCGGAACTGGTTGGCCTCGCGCTCATCCACCAAATCGATCTTGGGCCAAGCGTCTAGCGCGCGCGGCACGCCCGTGCCCAGCCCCCGGTACGGCAGGATGTGCGCCGCGTGCTCGGCCAGCACCTTGTTGCGACGGTTCGATACACCCGTGCGGATCTGCTCGGGCGTGAGGCTGTCGGGCAGGTGGCCGGGGCTGATGATCTCCACCCGGTCGGTGAACACAAACAGCCGAATCGTGGCGCTGACAAAAAAGTCTCGGTGCACCAGCGCGTTCACCAGCAGCTCCACAAAGGCTTCTTCTGGCACCTCCAGCTGCCCCAGCGTGTTGAAGCCCCGACCCGCTTGCACATGGTGCAGGCTGCGCTTGATGAAGGCCATGCCGCGCTGAAACTGCTCGGCCAGCGTGCCGTCGATGTTTTCGCTGTCCAGGTAATGCACGTCACCCAGGTGGGTGCCCGGGAACCACACCGCCCCGATCTGGCACACCTGCAGCAGCCGTTGCGGTTGCTTGCCAAACAGCAGCAAACCGGCGAGGTTGGGCACGCCGTCTTGCGCCAGTTGCAGGTTTTCCATCAACTGCACCACCGGCAAGCCAGCCGCCTCCAGGCTCTGGCCATAACGCCGCTCGAAATAGCGGCCAAAGGCCCGCTCGTCAATGTCAGCCGCCGTGGCGTTGCGCACCGGCACCTGATCGGCCTGCAACAGCCCGGCGCGCTGGAACATGCGCTGCATTTCTTCGCGGGCCGTGACATGCCGCTTGTCGGCCCCGCTCTTGACCCACACCCGACCTTGCAAATCCATGTACGGTTTGTTCAGGCCATCGGGCACCGTGACCACGATCACCAGGCCCTGCGCTGTCTGCACGTTCTCGGTCAGCGGGTGCACGGGAGGGCGCACATGCTGGCTGGCCGCGTTGCTGATGAGCTGGTTGAGCCGCTGCACGGCCACCGCATCCAGGCCGATGACCGCGCCATCATCGGCCACACCCAGGAACACCTGCCCGCCACCGCTGTTGGCGAAGGCCGCCAACTCAGCAGCCATGCTGTCGGCGTTGGTCTGGTCGCGCTTGAACTGGTGGCGGCTGTCTTCGCCACGGGCCAGGATGCGCTGCAGTTCAAGCTCGGTCATGTCCATTGCTCCCCCCGGCTCGGGGTCCGCCAAAATCCAAGCGGCTGTTGATGATCAAACCAAAGGCCCTGTTCATGCCCAAAACGCCCACACCCCTACGCAAAAAGCCCAGCCGAAGGGCCGTGCTGCGCTCGGTGGCCAGTTCTACCGCCTTGGAAACGGGCCAATCCGTAGCCGAACTGGAGCGGCGGTTGCAACATCCCACGCGGTTCCCACACATCAAGCTGGCGCGCTGAGCTGGTTGCTCCAAGCGACGTACTCGTCCCCATTGGGTTGAGCTAGCCATTGATGCGTCGGCGGCGCGGCTGCGCGCACTCGTTGTTGAAGGAAAGGCTCCGGACATGACTACATCACCTCTACTGGCCGCTTGTTGAACTCGCCGTGCCAAACGAGCAATCGACTGATGTCTTCCCCAAGCTCATCGGGAGTCGGTAGTTCCACAGGAGCCTCGCTGGACTGACTGTGTTCGTATCGCGAATACTTCGACATCAACTCTTCGATCAGTTTGCAATCAGAGGGTTTGATCTTGGCAAGATTCTGAATCTTGCCTTTTGTGGTGACGTCACGTCGATGTCTCTGGATGACATCTGCTAGCAGCACGAACTCCACCATTCTCTCCAGCAGTATTCTGAAGTCGCTGCAGATGGCCTTACCGAAGGGGTAGTAGGCCTCACCGCCTTCGGCTTCAAACACTTTTCGGGCTTGTGTGAGTCTGGTGTTCCGTAGGTCATTGAGGGCCGGGTCAGGCTTTTTGCCATACAAAGGCACATCACCAGTCTCACCGGCACCCCAGGTCTCTTGTCGGATGTGGATAGAGTCCACGTCTTTCGCTTTCTCGCCGATCAGCCCCATGAAGCTGACTCGATGAGTGAGCACGATCACCTGGCGCGATTCACTGAGCTGAACCAGTCGATCAATGGTCCGCTCCTCCCATGCTTGATCAAGCGATGAGATGGGGTCGTCAAAGATGAACGGTGCGTTGTTTGGCTTTTCAGTCAGGTCGGCGAGAAAGGCCGCGAGTGCAACAATTCTTCGTTCACCCTCACTCAACACAGCGTCGATGGTCTGTTTGCCGACAACGCCTTTGAGCTGCAAGCGGTGAAGCACCTTGCCTTTTTCGGCTTTCGTTTTGACCAGTTCAACCTTGATGCGGGTGGCGCCCAAGGCCTGCAACTCACCGTTGAAACGCTTCACATAGGCCCGAGTGATGACCTGCTCGGCCACTTCACCGGACTTTTGAGATACGCCTCGTGAGTTCGCCAATGACTTCCAGTCGTCGTATGCCTTGTGTTGCTTGAGGCGCTCGACTTCGGCACGCACGGCAACTGCTTGCTGGGTAACCCATTTCTTCGCATCCAGTTCCAGCTTCGCCTTTTGCAGCGCGATCACATCGATGCTTTGAGCATCCGCATCGTGCTGAAGGGCTTCTTTCTCAAGCTGGTCAGCAAAGTCTGTCAATGTCTTGACGGCTTCTGTGACCTCTACGACTGGAATGGCTGGAGCAGCCTTCTCGTCATCGATCAATGCTGATCTGGTGTTGGCAACATTTGTCCAGAATTCTTTCAGGTACTTCGGCCATGTCTCTTCGGAAGACAGCCCTGCGGCCTGAGCCTGTGTGTCGATCTGGTTGGGTGTCCACGCGATGGGCATCTGATTCTTCGCGTTCGTGTACGCGGTTTCTGCTTCAGTTGCCTCCGACTCCAGTTTGCTCTGCACAAAGCCTTCAAATGCCTTCAACCGCTCTTGGGCGACATCTGACAGTTCCTGGTGGCACAACACGCAGCGCGCGCCCTCCGTGGCTGGAAATGGTTGCGCCGGGTAGACGTCTTGTGAGTATTCGCGTGCAGCCTTCCACATGGCCCGCCAGGTGTCAGAGCCCACATGGTCCAACTCCGCAGATTCAACCTTCGCAGATTCAATGGCGATCTTGCGTTTGCTTTGAGCGGTGGCACGCAATGCGCGCAGGCTTTCCGTGGCGATGGCGCCGTAAGCATCGAATGCCTGTTGCAGGCTGGTTGCAATCTGCTGAACCTGAGTCTTTTTCGCCCGCTTCTGCTTGGCAAGCGCGCCATGGTCGCTCGTTTTCAATCGCTCGATGGTCTGGTTCAGTACCTTTTGGTCTTCTTCAGTCCAAGTGAGCCAGCCACTCAGAGTGACTTGGTTCACATCGAGCTTGAGCGACGAATAGCTCCTGCCAATGGCTGTTGCGGTGAACTCAAGTGGCAGCGCTGGCAAGGCCTTGGTTAACTTGTCTTGCTCGTCTTGTAGCTTCGCCTTGACCAGATCGCATGCACCTGCCAAGCGCTCGAACATCGAGACGATGGGCGGCGTGTAAGCGGCTGCACTTTCGCTCCTGAGGTAATGGGCAGCTTCATCCGCGTCGAAGATGTCAACCGCGCGCAGCGCTTCAATTGGCGCGGCATTGGCTACCCAGTCTGTTTGCGTCTCTGTGCCTGCAAGCTCGTATGTGAATTTGCACTTGCTCTGAGTTGCCTTGGGCTGAAAGACATTGGCTTTCAACTCTTGTGCCCTGGGCTTGCCGGTCACTTTTTTCAGCAGCCGCGCGTAGCTGGATTTGCCCGATCCGTTGTGGCCATAGACCACCGTCAGATTCGATTTCCCAAAAGTCAATGGACGACGTGGCGCAAGGCCTTCGATGCCCGCGATCTCGCCAATGCTATTCAAGCGCAAGTCAGCATTGGAGTGAGCATGTTGCAGCAAGCCAGCAAAGGATCGGTGGTTGGTGATCTTTTGCCCTTGCGCTGTTTTCAGCATGGCCACGAGGTCCTGCACATCGGTTTGGCTCAGTGGCCCCTTGCTCAGCAGCCGATCTGCAGCTTCTTGAAGCCAGTCTGGCTGTTTGAGCAGCCATTGGCGGATGTCTTCGCTGGTTGATTGCATGAGCCTGCCCCTGATCGAATATGTTTTTGCTGCCGTCAATGGACTCGGAGCAG
Source organism: Pseudomonadota bacterium (assembly GCA_040389805.1). Lineage (GTDB taxonomy): Bacteria > Pseudomonadota > Gammaproteobacteria > Burkholderiales > Burkholderiaceae_C > Aquabacterium. The sequence continues at coordinate 5,554 of JAZJZP010000204.1, read as the reverse complement.
CTAGACCAGCCGCGTGCGGCCCGTCAACAGCTCCTGCATCATGCCTTGCTTGATGGCGCCGGTTTTGGCGAGGCGGGCTTCGAGGGTGGATAGGTCGGTGTCCATATCAGCAAGCACAGCAGCAATAGCTTCTTGTTCATTGATATCGGGAAGGGGCATCTTCGTATCCAACAACGCAGTCTTTGATAGGTTGTATCGAGTCGATCCCTGGGCCAAAGACTTCATCAAGTTTCGCCCAAACGAACTGCGCATGTAATAGGCCAAGAACAGTCCATTTGCTGACGTATTGGACTTGAGCCGAAATCCAAAGCAGAAGCTGTTCAAATAGAGATTCTCGATCTGCTCTGACATGAGCGAACACATTGCCACTTCTTCTGGCGTCTCAGAAGACCCATTGAATAGCAGATCACCTGCTATGACCTTGTTCTGCAACTCGGATATGGCAACATCAACGGAGTCGAACATGGCCGAATCAATGACCACATTCGCCATGACATTCACAAATGGAACGTATTGGGCGGCGCCATGCCCAAAATCGGCTTTGCTCTTGCCAACCAATCCGCCATAGGTATCGCCAAGCTCTGCCAACTTTCTGATGTTCCACTCCCCACTGAACCCCGGCAAGCGGGTTTGGCCGGTGAGGAGTTGCTGCATCGCGGCCTGCTTGAGGTCGCGCTTCTTGGCGATCAGCTTTTCCAGCCCAGTGATCAGCGCATCGACGTCGGAGAGAGCGGTGGCGATGGCGCGTTGTTCTGTCTCCGTCTGAGGCCATGGCAATTTCAGGTCAGCAAACCTACTCACTCCCAGGTGCGCTACTGACGTGGTTTGAAGCGCTATGCGTGCGAAAACGCCAGTGTGCTGGCAGTGTCGGAACACGTAGGAAGCGAACAGCGCCGAAACGTTGGACTTTGCGCGAAACCGCAGCAAGGCGTTCTGAATGGCGCAAGGCACCGGGTACTCGTCGGCGTAGATGGCACAACGGCCAACCAGCTCCAAGCTTTGACCTTCGTTCAACAAGACATCGCCATAGCGAAGTCTGAATGTCTCGAACTGCTCTTCCGTCATCGGCATCGAGAGGACATCGTCTACGAGGACTCGACCGTCGAAGACGTTTTTAGTGCGTAGATACGGGCGCATGCGCCCGGGGGCCGTGGCGGCCAAGGCCTTTCCGGCAATCACATCGCCTACATCCCGCACAGCACGGATCGACCACCCATCAGGAATGCCCTGCGTACTTGCTGCCTCGCTCATCGCCCCGCCTCCCACATCACCCGCTCCAGCTCGGCACGCAGCGCTTCGCGGTCAGGCAGGTAGAGCTGATATTGCTGCACGAACAGCTGGCTGTTCATGCCATAGGTGGCGTATTCCACCAGCAGCTCGTCTTTGTTGCGGCTGAGGATGATGCCAATAGGCGGTTTGTCGCCTTCGGTGTTTTCTTCGGCGGCAAAGTAGCCCAGGTACAGGTTCATCTGGCCAATGTCATGGTGCTGCACCTCGCCCAGCTTCAGGTCAATCAGCACAAAGCAGCGCAGGATGCGGTGGTAGAACACCAGATCGACCCGGTAGTGGGTGCCGCCCACGTTGATGCGGTATTGCCGCCCAACAAAGGTGAAGCCCTTGCCCAGTTCCAGCATGAAGGGCTGCAGGTGGTCGCACAGCAGGGTTTCCAGCTGGGTTTCAGACACTTGGTGCGGCTCGGGTATTTTCAAGAACTCGAACACATAGGGCTCGCGCAGCAGGTCGGCAGGCTGCTCGATCAGCTGGCCTTGCTGGGCTAGTTGCAGCACACCGGCCTTGTCTTTGCTAGTGGCCAGGCGCAGAAAGAGCTGACTGTTCTTTTGCCGCTTGAGCTCGGGCACCGACCACCGTTCTGCGATGGCCTGCCGCTCGTAAAAGCTGCGCTCCAGCTCGTCATCCAGCTTGAGCAGCTCCACGTAGTGCGACCAGCTCAATTTGTGAGAAGCCTTCTCACAAATCGGGTAGCGCCCGTAAAACAAACGCATGTAGCTGAGGTTACTGCGGCTGAACCCCCTGCCGTGGCGCAAGGTCAGGTCTCGCGCCAGCTCTTCCAGCAGGGCCTTGCCGTAGGTGGCCCGTTGCAGGCCCGCTTGCTCGAACTCCACGATGTGGCGCCCCACTTGCCAGTAGGTGTCAATCAATACCGCATTGACCGCCTGTGCTGCCCTGGCTTGGCCTTGCTTGAAGGTGCCAGAAATCTGCTCCAGCAACTGGCCGTATTCCTGGTTTGTGTTCAGCTCCATACCACCCCCATCCGCTTCAGGTGCTCGGCCACCGTCGCCGACCAGTTCACGGATGCGCCGCGTTAGCGTCTGGCTCACGCGGTCCAGCTCGCCTTGCAGGTCGGCATGCAAGCGGGCCAACCACTTGTGCTGCACCACCAGGGCCTTGATCTCGGCCAGGCTCAAGGTGGCATAGCGCTCAAAGGTCTTTTGCTCCAGCGCGGCTTCCAAGGTCTTCACGGCCTTTTTGAGCTTGGCTTCCTGCTCGCTCAGCTTCAGCCATTGCTTCAACACGGCCAGCTCGTCAGCACCGTCCGCATCGGCGCCAATCTCGGCGATGCGGCTCTGCACTTCTTTGTCGTTGATCTTCTCAAAGCCCGCAAACACGGCGTTGTCGCCACTGTGTTCTTCTTCCAGCTCGGCCAGTTGGCTGCTCACGGCGTCCAGCTCAGCTTGCGTGGCCTCCAGCGCTGTTTGCTCGGTGGCGAAGTACTGCGCCACCATCAAGGCCTTGGGGATGAGGTCTGATTTGTAGCGGCGCTTGGCCACCACAAAGTCATGATCTTCGGGCCACACCAGCTTGTTGTCTTTGTTCCGCACCTGCACCACTTCGCGCAGGGTGCGGGCGCTGTCCCAGCCGTCTTGCACGATCAGGTAGGTGTCGTCTTGCATCACCTCGGCCCAGTAGTCCATCAGGTGCTGGTACACGTCATAGGCGTCTAGCAGGGGCAGGGGCTTGAAGCTGGCCAGCAGGTCTTCGCTCAGTTGTTCGATGAAGGCCTTGGGGTGGTCATCGGGCTTGAGGCCCTGCATCACGGGCTGGTTGCGAATCTGCCAAGCCTTGAAGCTGCCTTGCGCCTGCTGATGAAAGCTCACAAACTCAGGGTGCTTGAGGATCACGGCCTTGACCTCAGCAATGGGTTCCACCAGTTGCACATAGCCGGGTCGCAGGGCTTTGAGCAATTGCTTGCGCAGGCCGGGCATCACCTGCCAGTAGGCACTGAGGGCATCGATGTCGCGCTCAGGGATGCCGCCGTTCATGTGGGCGTGCAGGTCCTGGATGTCTTCTGTCTCGGTGCTGTCGATGTAGCGCGGCAGGTTGAGGTTGTGGGCGTTCTTGTCGCTGGCGATCTCGTCAAAGGGCACCATGCGGGCGTAGCCGGGCAGGTCGTCTTGCCGCTGGAAGGCATCGATGATCTTGTGGATGTCTTGCTCGCGCAGGCGGTTCTTGTTGCCATCTTTGATGAAGCCCTTGCTGGCGTCGATCATCATGATGCCTTTGCGGGCGGTGGCGTTTTCTTTGTCCAGCACCAGCACGCAGGCCGGGATGCCCGTGCCAAAAAACAAGTTGGCGGGCAAGCCAATGATGCCCTTCAAGATGCCGGACTTGACCAGCTTCTCGCGGATCAGGCCTTCGGCATTGCCCCGAAATAGCACACCGTGCGGCAAGATGCACGCGGCCTTGCCTGTGCCCTTCATGCAGCGGATGATGTGCAGCAGGTAGGCGTAGTCGCCCTGCTTGGGCGGTGGCGCGCCCCAGCTGAAGCGCTTGAAGGGGTCGGCCTCGCCGTTGTCGCCCAGGGTCAAGCCGGTGCTCCACTCCTTGTCCGAGAACGGCGGGTTGGCCACCACGTAATCGTAGGTGCGCAGTTGCTCGCCATCCTTGAACTTAGGGCTGGTGAGCGTGTTGCCGCTCAGCACATTGGCGGTGGGGAAGTCGTGCAGGATCATGTTCATCCGCGCCAGGCCGGCGGTGGTCACGTCCTTTTCTTGCCCTTCCAAAGTGATGGGCTTGCCCGCTTGCGCGGCCACCTTGAGCAGCAGCGAGCCTGATCCGCAGGTGGGGTCATAAGCGGTGGTGCGGGCAGTGGTGTTGTGCGGGCCGATGCCCAGCACTTTGGCCAGCACGCGGCTCACTTCAGAGGGGGTATAGAACTGGCCCTTGCTCTTGCCCGAATCCTGAGCGAAGTGGCGCATCAGGTATTCGTAGGCATCGCCCAGGATATCGTCCTGATCGGCACGGTTCTTCGAGAAGTCCAGCTCGGGCTTCTGGAAGATCGAGATGAGGTTGCTCAGGCGGGCCACCATCTCGTTGCCTTCGCCGAGCTTGTTGGCGTCGTTGAAGTCAGGGAAGTCGCTGCGGGCCAGCTTGCTGTTGGCGTCGATCAGGGGCTGGATGATCTGGGTGTTGACCTTGTCGCCAATGTCGGCCTTGCCCTTCAGCGCCACCATGTCCTTGAAGCTGGCGCCCTTGGGGATCACGACCGGCGGGGCGAAGTCATCCGAGTCAGCATACTTGTCGCTGACATACTTGATGAACAGCATGAACAGGACGTAGTCCTTGTACTGGCTGGCGTCCATGCCGCCGCGCAGGGCGTCACACGAGGCCCAGAGGGATGAGTAAAGGTCTGACTTCTTGATGGCCATGGGTGCAAGGTAACTTCTTGACTATCTCTCAAAGTAAAAACACCCGGACAATGCCGGGCGTTTTTCTATCGGGTTCAGAAGGCGAGACGCATCAAACGTCAATATTCGCCGCCCGCAGCGCATTGCTCTCGATGAACTCGCGACGCGGCTCGACCTCATCGCCCATCAGCATCACGAACACCCGATCGGCTTCGATCGCGTCTTCGATCTGCACGCGCAGCAAGCGACGCACGGTTGGGTCCATCGTGGTCTCCCACAACTGCGCGGGGTTCATCTCGCCCAGTCCCTTGTAGCGCTGGCGTCCCACAGCGCCTTCGGCCTGCGTGATCAACCAGGCCATCGCGGCGCGGAAGTCCACCACCTTGGCTTCTTTCTGGCGATCACCTTCACCACGCTTGACGGACGCATCAGCGCCCAGCAAGCCATTGAAGGTGCTGCCGGCCGTGCTCAGGGCCTGGTAGTCGGCGCCATGCACAAAGTCGGCGTTGATGATGCTGCTCTTGGTGTTGCCATGGAAGATGCGGCTGATGCGCAGGATGTGCTTGTCCGTGCGCTCGTCAAACTCGGCTGCCACTTCGGCGTTGTTCAACGCGGCCTTCAAGGCCAGGGCGCTGGCTTCGGCTTGCTCCAGCGTGTCCATGTTCAGCGTCAAACCGTTGGCCATCGCGCGCAGGGCGTCCACGTCCATCCACTTGCTCAGGCGGTTGACCACGTCATTGGCCAGCACATAGGCCCGGGCCAGCTCGGTCAGGGCCTCGCCCGTGATGGCAGGCTTGCCCGCACCGGGTTCGACAATGGCCGTGTCCAGCGCCACCTTCATCAGGTAGGTGTCCAGGTCGTGCGCGTCTTTCAGATATTGCTCGTGCTTGCCGTGCTTGACCTTGTAG
>JAZJZP010000203.1:0-12867 GCA_040389805.1 Pseudomonadota bacterium | reverse complement strand
AGCGTTTGATTACCACGCAGGCACGCTGCGCCGCGCACCGACCTGGATGCAACACCGTGGGTTTGAATGGCTGTACCGTTTTGCGACCGAACCACGTCGCCTCGCACGTCGCTACCTTGAAACCAACAGCCTGTTCCTGGCCAAAATCATCAAACGAGCCCTGCTCAAGCAAGGCCCCAAAGATCAGAAAATTTGAACGGACAGCATCCGTTACTCTTTCGAACAAAGGCCTCACTGCAAACCAGTGAGGCCTTTTTACATCCCTATACACTAGCGGGCGCCTCCGGATTGCTGTATCGGATTGAACCTTTGCCTGACTTGCGGGTCACTCTCCACCAATGAACACGCTGCCACTGGCCTCATCCCCTGCAAGCAACCCCAGCCGAATCGAGCTGGGCATACTCTTAGTTGCTCTTTTGGCGATGTACATCCCAACGTACATCTCCCTGGATCAATCCGTCTGGAACGTGGTCGGCCAAGGGCACGGCCCCGTCATGCTCGCGCTGACCCTGTGGCTGGCCTGGCAGCGATGGCCAGCACTCACGGCACTCCCGAACCATTACGCCAATGTGACGGGGGGCTGCATGCTCCTATTGGGTGCACTGCTCTACATCGTGGGGCACTCTCAAGACCTGCTCGCCTTCGAGACCGCCTCCCAAATACCCGCCCTGGCCGGTTTACTACTGATCTACAAAGGCGGCGCCATCTTGTTCATGGTGCCCTTGCCTGGTTCGGTGGTCGACGTGGCCACCGGCCCTCTCAAGGCGGCCGTGTCTTACGTGGCTGAAGCAGCCCTCTACCACCTTGGCTATCCCATCGGGCGCAGCGGCGTCACCCTGACCATCGGGCAATATCGCCTCTTGGTGGCCGATGCCTGCGCCGGGCTGAACTCCATCTTCGCCCTGGAGGCCATTGGCGTTTTTTACATGAGCGTTGCCCAGCACACCAACCAGCTACGCAACATTGCTCTGGCCACCCTCATCATCCCCATTTCCTTTGTCTCCAATGTCACCCGCGTGATGGTGCTGGTCCTGGTTACCTATTATTTTGGTGACGAGGCCGGACAAGGGTTCGTTCACGGCTTTGCAGGCATTTTGTTGTTCATGGTAGCCACCGGCTTGACCATCAGCACCGACTCGCTGCTCGGCTTGTTCATCAAAAACACTGACACCGCACCGCAACCCGTCCCCGCGTCATGAATAAAACAGCCAAAATTTTCGTCGCAGGACACCGCGGCATGGTCGGCTCGGCCATCGTGCGCCGGCTTCAGGCTGCGGGCTATAACGAGGTCATCACCCGCTCACGCAGTGAACTTGACTTGCTCGACCAGCGGGCCGTCCTGGCCTTCATGGCTCAAGAAAAGCCTGACTACACCTTCATCGCGGCCGCCAAGGTCGGAGGTATTCAGGCCAACAACACTTATCGTGCTGACTTCCTCTTTCAAAATCTGATGATTGAGGCCAATTTGATCCATGGCGCCCACATGGCGGGGGTCCAAAGCCTGATGTTCCTCGGGTCCAGCTGCATCTATCCCAAGCTGGCCCCGCAGCCCTTGAAAGAAGACTACCTACTGACCGGCGAGCTGGAGCCCACCAACGAGCCCTACGCCATTGCCAAAATCGCAGGCATCAAGCTGTGCGAAGCCTACAACCACCAATATGGCCGGCAATACATCAGCGTGATGCCCACCAATTTGTACGGCCCCAACGACAACTACGACCTCAACAACAGCCACGTGCTACCCGCCTTGATCCGCAAAGCCCATGAGGCCAAGTTGAGGGGCGATGACTCATTGGTGGTGTGGGGCACCGGCACCCCCATGCGCGAGTTTCTGTATGCCGATGATTTGGCCGACGCCTGCGTCTACCTTATGGAGCAAGACTACACCGGCCCCTTGGTCAACATCGGCACCGGCACCGACGTGACCATTCGCGAGCTGGCCCAAACCGTGGTGGATGTGATTGGATTCAAGGGCGATTTGTGCTTTGACGCTACCAAACCTGATGGCACCCCTCGCAAACTGATGGACGTCACCCGGCTGAAAAACCTGGGCTGGCAAGCCAAAACCTCGCTGACAGACGGCATCAAGCTTGCTTATGCTGATTTCTTATCGAGCCAAACATGAGTTCCTCCTCGCCAAAGGCCATCACGCTGCGCACCATTGTGACCGCGACCACCCTCGCATTGGCGGTGGCACTTGGGTCATTGCTGCACCCAACGCTCAAGAATACGGAGCCCCCCCCTGCCTTGGCCGCTGTCGTGCCTAAGCAGTTTGGAGTCTGGCGCGAACTATCCAACCCGATGCTGCAGGTCGACATCTCGGTCCCGAACGAAAGCACCAGCCGCGATCAGCCTTATGACGACTCGGTGTCGCGCACCTATTCCGATGCATCTGGACACCAAGTGATGCTGGCGCTCGCTTATGGTCGAAACCAGCGCCAGGAGGTCAAGATCCACCGGCCAGAACTGTGTTATCCGGCCCAGGGATTCAAGGTCAACCGACTAGAACCTGTGAGCTTTCCGATCAAATCACTGAACGGCGAGCAAATCATCGGCAATCGAATGATCGCCACCAATGTCAACAACAACCATACTGAGGCCGTGAGCTACTGGATCCGTATTGGCTCCATCTACTCACAAGATGCGGTTAAAACACGCATACACATCCTTAAAGAAGGCCTTCAGGGTCGCCGGACAGATGGTGTTCTGGTTCGTGTTTCACAACAGCTCAAGCCAGGCCAAGACCCACAAGACCTTTTCAAAGTGCAAGAACAATTCGCTGCTGACCTGGCTCAGGCCACCAGCGCGAGCGGCCAAAAGCTGCTCATCAATTGACCGACAGAGCCTTGATCCTCAGGACCTCACATGACATTCAGCCAGTTACTGACTATTCTTAAAGCACGCTGGAAAACCATCGCCGCATTTGTGGGCGTCTTCCTGCTGCTGGCGCTGACCCTTAATCTGGTCTTGCCTAAAAAGTACACGGCCACCGCCACACTGGTGGTCAATGTGACCACACCGGACCTCATTGATGGGTACGGGCCATTGGGCGCTGCAGGCGCCGCGGGCGGTTATATGTCCACGCAAATGGACATCATCAACAGCGAACAGGTCGCCCGCCGAGTGGTTCGCGCGATGCGACTGGATCAAAACGCCGGGTTCCGCGAGCAGTGGAGAGAAACCACCGATGGCAAAGGCAATTTCGAGTCCTGGGCCGCCCGTTTCCTGCAAAAGAACCTAGATGCTCGCCCCACGCGCGACTCCAACGTGGTGAACATCAACTATGCCTCGGTCGACCCCACGTTCTCGGAAGTCCTCGCCAACGCCTTTGCCAATGCCTACATTGAAACCAGCATTGAGCTGAAAACCGCGCCAGCCAAGCAATACAACAGTTTCTTCGACGCCCGCGCCAAGCAGCTCAAAGAAGCCGTCGAGCAAGCGCAAGCCAAATTGTCTAATTTTCAAACAGCAAAAGGCATGATTGGCAGCGACGAGCGCCTTGACGTGGAGACCGCCCGCCTCAACGGTTTGGCCGCCAACCTGATTGCCATGCAAGGCCAGTCGGCCGACACCAGCAGCCGCCAGGCAGCCTCTTTGCGCAACCCCGATCAGGTGCAAGATGTGCTGGGCAATGGCGTGATCAGCGCCCTCAAGACGGACATGTCACGTCAAGAAGCCCGCCTGACCGAGATAAGCGCCAAGCTGGGCGATGCCCATCCTGAAGTCGTACAACTGCGCGCCAACATTTCAGAGGTCAAACGCAAGATCGACCAGGAGACCGCACGGGTGACTGGCGGCGTTCGTGTCAACAACACCATCAGCAAAGCGCGCGAAGCTGAAGTCGCCACAGCCTACGAGGCCCAACGCCAAAAATTACTCAAACTCAAAGAAGACCGCGACACGGCCGCAGTGCTCATCAAAGACGTGGAAGCCGCTCAACGCGCCTACGACACCATCCTGGCGCGACTCAGTCAAGCCAGCTTGACCAGCCTGTCCAACCAGACCAACGTGGCCATGTTGACTGCCGCCGTTGAGCCCGACACCTCCTCGTCACCCATGTATGTCCTGAACGTCATCATTGGCACGATATTGGGCCTGTTGCTGGGCGTTGGTGGCGCGGTGGTCCGTGAGTTGTCAGACCGCTGCGTGCGCTCCCTTGCCGACATCAGCGATGTGCTGGGCATGCCCATCTTGGGCGAAATGCCCGACAACGCAGGTGCAACACGCAGCCGCAAATGGCCTTTACTGAACCGCAAAACGCACGATGACGCGATGTCGTCTCGCCTGCTGGGCAGCCGATCCCCGGCACTACCCGCCAAGTGATCCATCCGCCCGCCTCCTCGCGTTCAAAATAAATCCTTCACCGGCAGACCACATGCACGACCAAGGCAAGAACTTCACCAGCCAGCCCGCAGGCGACCAGTCCATTGGCGACATCCTGCGTGCCGCCAACAACCTGTCGGCAGAACAGGTGCAAAGCATTCTGGACCACCAGAAAAAAGCCAACGTGCGCTTTGGCGAGGCAGCCGTTGCTCTGGGCATCCTCAAACGTGAGGAAGTGATCTGGGCCTTGGCCCAACAATTTCACTACCCTTATGCCCAAGGCGACACCATCAAACTGTCAGACACAGTGGTGGCTGCCAAGAGCCCGTTCTCTGATCAGGCGGAGTTCTTTCGAGACATCCGCAGCCAACTCATCATGAACGTGTTCACATCGGGCGCTATCTCTAACTCGGTCGCGGTGACCAGCGCGGACATTGGCGATGGCAAGTCATTTTTTGCGGCCAACCTGGCCGTGGTATTTGCACAGTTGGGTGCCCGCACCTTGTTGATTGACGCAGACATGCGCACCCCCGTACAGCACACCTTGTTTGGCGTTGACAACTCTACCGGCCTGTCCAGCATCCTGTCTGGCCGCGCCGAACCCAACGTCATCCGCCCCGTGGCATCTCTGCCCAGTCTGTACCTGTTGCCCGTCGGCGTGACACCGCCCAACCCCATTGAACTGGTCGAGCGCCCTGTCTTTGGCCTCCTCATCAAAGAACTGGCGTCCAAGTTTGAATACGTCGTGATCGACACCCCCGCCGCCTCTCATGGCTCGGACGGCCTGATCGTGGCGTCGCGTTGCGGAGCAACCGTGGCCCTGGCACGCTGCAATCAAACCCGCAACCAAGCCTTGCAAAAATTGGTCGGTCGGCTGTCCAAGAGCCCCACCAAATTCGCCGGGGTCATCGTCAACGACCATTGATGCCCGGTCATGTCCCTCAAACGAAATGCCCTCCACATGCTGGGGGGCCAGTTATCTGTTGCTCTGTTTCAAGGCCTGCAGTTCCTTTTGATCGCGCGGGCCCTCGGCCCTTCTGAATTCGGCAAGATGGCCGGGGTGCTGGCCATCACATCGGCACTGCTGCCCTTTTCGGGGCTGGGTGCCGGCAACGTCATGGTCATGCGACTGGCCCGTCAAGAAGGCGCTGCCGCACTGTATCTGGGCAACGCCCTGTTGGTTGCTACGTTCTCTGGCTTGGCCCTCATTGGCCTCGCTGCCTGGGGCGGCCCTTGGTTTTTGCGAAATCCCGACGCCCTCAGCCTCATCCTGATCTTTGGCGTCTCCGAGATTTTGGTCACCAAATTCATCGACATCGCCTGCCATGCTTTTTATGGGCTGGAGCAGCACGCCATTGCCAGCCAATTCATGTTCGTCCAAAGCGTTGCGCGCTTTGTCGTTGCTGGCGCCTACTACCTGCTGGTTCCTCAGGCATCGGCGGCGACCTGGGCATGGCTGCACCTGCTGGCGGGCCTCATCGCGCTGTTGATTGTTTCCATCATGACCGTGCGTCGGGTGGGCCGCCCCCAGATTCAACCCGTGTTGGCCATGCGCGAGCTCAAAGTCGGCGTGTTCTTCTCGATCGGTTTGTCGGCCAAGAGCATCTATACCGACGTTGATAAAGCCGTCCTCAGCCGTTATGCCGCTCACAGCGACAGCGGAGCCTACACCGCCGCCTTCCGGCTGATCTACATGGCGTTCACGCCCATCATGTCGGTGCTGCTGGCATCGCAGGTCAAGTTTTTTAAAGCAGGCGGCAGCCAACAAGGACTCAGCGCCACCACGCGCTTTGCCACCAAATTGGCCGGCTATGGGCTGGTGTACTGCCTGCTCTTTGCCGTTGCCGTCTACTTTTGCGCCCCCTTGGTGGAGTGGGCACTCGGCCCCGCCTATCGTTTGTCTGCCGAGGTTCTCAAAAGCCTGGCCCTGTTGCCACTGGCCTTGATGCTGCAGGCCCTTTGTTCTGAGGCGCTGACGGGGGCCAACTATCAGCGCGCACGCAGCATCGCCCAAGTGTTGGCCGCATCGCTCTGTGTGGCCCTCAACTTCTCGTTGGTGCCCAGCATGGGTTGGCATGGCGCCGTCATCTCAACCTACGTGTCGCAACTGGCACTGGCCCTCATGGCTGGCGGAACCATCTGGTTCTTGCTGCGGCGCAGTCCGCGGTAATGCACGATGCAGCGCCCCTCCATCCGGCCAATCAAGTTATACAACAAATGTAAATATGTTGTATAACCAAGCCGCCATGCCAAACCGCTTCATCGAACTCCCGGTCTCTGCTGCAACTGCCTACGCGCAGTTACAGACGGCTGCGCTCGCCGTCGAACTGGCGCGGGATGTCTCGCACTTGCATGGAAGCTTCTCGACCAAGCAGGTCAAGGGCACCAAGCAATGGTATTTCGCATTCCGCGACACGGACCAGAGCGTGCGTCAAATCTACGTGGGGCCAGACACCGAGGACATCCGTACACTCGTCGGTAAAGCAAACGCCGCCCAGCCATTTGAGCGCCTCAAACCATTGGCCAAGTCTGCTTTGGCCTTGGGCTGTACAGCCACTCAGCGCAAGCACCTCTCGGTGATCCTGCGGCTGAACGAGTTCGGATTCTTCAGAGCTGGCGGCGTCCTCATTGGTACCCATGCCTTTTTGTCGTATGCCAACCAATTGGGCCTGCGCTGGAACAACCCAGACCAGACCTCTGACATCGACTTTGCCCATGCGGGGCGAAACATTTCAATCGCACTGCCTGCAACGATCAAAGCTCTGCCACATTCGGCGCTGACCACCATGGCCGAAGGCTTCTTGCCTCTCGTCCAATACAAAGGCAAAGGCAGTGCCGGCGCATCGTATCGGCATCGCGATGAGCCTGAGTTCCAGATTGATTTTCTGGCGCCCCGCGTCGCAGACAACGACGACCCTATCCAAGTCGACAATCTAGACGTGTCCCTGCAGCCGCTTCGCTTCATGGAGTTCTCTCTAGAAGGCGTTCAACAGGCCACGTTGTTCGACCCTACCGGGCGCTGTGTGGTCGTCAGTTTGCCTGCGCCACAACGCTACGCAATCCACAAGCTGTTGATCGTGGGTGAACGCGCGGGAGAATTCAAAGCCAAGGTGAGTAAAGACTTGGCTCAAGCCGCATCGCTGCTGGAGTACTTCAACATGGCCGACCCTGACGCTATTCGAGACGCCTGGGCAGATGCTCTGTCACGTGGCCCTGGATGGCGCAAACGGGCACTTGAAGGCAAAAAGGCACTGGCCGCCAAGACACCCGATTTGGTTAACGCTTTGTTGGCTTGAACTGCGACCCCTATGAAGATTCTTTTCGTCAACAGTTTCTATTCACCAGACATTGCTGGCGGAGCCGAGCGTTCCGTCAAGCGCTTGGCAGACCTGCACCACAAGGCAGGACACCAAGTCAGCGCCTTGACCACACACGGCGGCAAGGCACCCGTGCTGGACGATGTTGACGGCGTGGCCGTGCACCGCATACCAGTGCACAACATCTACTGGCACCGCCAACCCGACCAACCCGCCGCCTGGAAGCGCATGCTTTGGCATGGAATCGACAGCTACAACCCCCTGTCAGAGCGCAGCGCCCGGCGTGTTTTAGAAAGCGTCAAGCCGGACATTATCAGTTGCCACAACCTGGCGGGCCTGTCGATCAGCGTGTGGCACGCCGCACGCCAATTGAGGATCCCCGTGGTTCAAGTGCTGCGGGACTACTACAACATCTGCCCCCGAGTCACCTGCTACCGCGATGGTCATCTCTGCGAAGGCCAATGTGGCAGTTGTGGCGTGTTCAGGCTGCCGCACCGTGCAGCGTCCAATCACGTCTCTGCCGTGGTGGGGTGCAGCCAGGCCGTGCTGCAAAAGCACCTGGACCAGGGTTATTTTGCCAACGTACTCCACAAGCAAGTCATCTACAACGCCGAGCACACACCGCTACCCGCGACCGTTGATCGCCCGGCAGATCGCCCCTTCACCTTTGGCTATATCGGTGCCTTGACCGAAGTCAAAGGCATCACCGAGATGCTCGACGCCGTGTTGCAGGCTAAAACCGCCAACCCGCGCCGGATGCGCATGCTGATCGCCGGCACTGGGCCTGAGAGTTTTGTCGATGGACTGAAAACCAAATACGCATCGACAGACATTGAGTTTTTGGGCCACACCGCCCCGGCCACCTTGTTTGCCCAGATTGACGCCAGCATTGTTCCCTCCGTGTGGGACGACCCGCTGCCCGGCGTGGTGTTCCAAGCGCTGGCGCATGGCCTGCCCGTGATCGGCGCAGCACGTGGCGGCATTCCGGAAATGGTCAAACACGGTGTAAACGGATTGTTGTACAACCCTAGCGACGCCAACGCACTGGCCGAAGCCATCACACAGATGCTCAGCGACGATGCGTTGGTCCAAGGCCTGGCCCAGGGGGCTCGTCAGTCTGCCGCGCCATTTTTGGATGAAAACCGCCTGTTCAGTGACTATATGTCGCTGTATGGAAAAGTTCTATCTCTCCATTCCAACTGTTTGATCACTACGTAAGTGTCAGCGATGAACAAAGACATGTCGGTATTTATACATTTAAAAAATCAAGAGGGTACTCATAGTCGCCTTGATTTTCTACTTTTTATTGGCTTTGTTTGTTATCTACTCAGTTTAGTTTTCGAAGGTCCTGTGCGCTATGCCCTTGTTCTAGCCCACGCACAAACCTTCCTATATCTACGCGATGCCATTGCCGTGGCAAGTATCATAATTTTCCTATTCAAAGGAATAACAAACTCCAGGCCAATCACAGAACCTTGCACCATAGCAATCTACCTATTGTTTGTGCATTTATTCATCGCCATATGGCTGGGAAACACAATATTTTCAATATTGTTTTCATCAAAATTATTTCTTACCGCATTATACGGATTATCCATCGCAGACCAAGTACACATCTACAGAAATTTCCTACCAAAATTATTTATATTTCTATTTATTGGTACCGTAGCCGGCATCATTGCGAACTATTTTATAGGGGCCTTCCCATGGGAAGGTGAACTTTTTGAATCTGCGTTTGGCGCAGTTAAATCAACAAAGGTTTGGTGGTCAGGCGGAGAGCGACGACTTTCTGGATTTGCCAGAGCATCTTATTCTGCAGCGTTAATCATCGGCGTTGTTGGGGGATTCATGCTAGGACACTACAAATCCATAACATTAAAGATCGTCATTTTTATTTTTGGAACAGCAGCCATTTACCTTAGCACAAGCAAAGGGATGATCATGGCCTTTGGACTGGCCTGGATGTGGGCCACATTGACGCCACAACAAGCCACAAAAACACAAGGCTCTAAAATACTACCCCTACTCGCAGTCTGCTGCATACTCATCCCGATAGTTGCATCACTATCGGGAGCAAACCCAAATGACATCCGAACTGTACCTGGCTTCATATCCTCATTTTGGGATCGCATAGCGGTGACATGGCCAACCACATTTGGCTTTCTGAAGGAGGATTTTGGTTGGCTAATTGGGAAAGGCCTTGGCGGCGCAGGCTCAGCAGTCATGATGGGGAACAATTACATGAAATTCACGCCCATCGATAACTATTTTTGGTATTTGTACAGCGTTTTTGGCATCGTGGCTTTTATTTATTTCATAGCCCCTATCAAGCGCACCATTATCGGAGCAAGAAAATCCTCTGCATTTAACAGAGAATTTGTTTGCATACTTATTGTGATGATCACATACGGCATTACGACCGCCCTTTTTGAAGATGCATTTTTCGGAATCATCTACGGCGTACTAAGTGCATGGCCCTATCACAACAGGGAAACAAATGCGGTATGAGTCCATCAGATCCCTGCGCGGCATCGCGGCAGCGCTCGTTGTTATCTACCACGCTTGCGAATATGTTCGGCTGCACAGCTCTCCGGCAAGTGACCTATCCTTTGCGTTTGGTGCAATCGGAGTCGATTTATTTTTTGTGATCAGCGGATTCGTCATGATGACCGCAATCAACCCGAAAAACGCCAACAGTACAGGCCCACAAGATGCATTCTATTTCTTTTTAAAACGCCTTGCTCGGATAGTACCGATGTACTGGCTATCCACTATATTTTTATACACAATTTACCTGACATTCAAATCCAAGTTCCAAAATCTCATCATCACCCCGGATAAATTTATAGATTCAATCCTATTCATCCCTGTCATTTCAAGCTCTGGCAATTTAAGTCCTGTAGTTAATCAAGGATGGACACTGCATCACGAATTATTTTTTTACCTAATGGTGTCCACATTGATTGCGATTAACGCCTCAAGACGTGCAGCCACCTTATTGCCTATCGCACTGATTTTCATATACATCACAATCACTTTATCAGGCGCATCTGACAATTTCATTGTGATGGGTTCAGGAATGAATTTTGAATTTGGAATGGGCTGCCTGCTTAGTATAGTAAGCAGCAGAAAGTTATCTCTTCGCCAACACATTATTCTTGGATTGGCCGCAACAGCGGCCGTCAGCGCTGCCCTCTTGATTGACTATTCGAGCTACCGGACACTTGCAAGATCACTCTCCTGGGGGGCAGCATCAGTCTTGGTAGCATGGCTTGCCATCATCAACGACAAGTGGTTCAAAGGACCAGTGGCGGCCCTTAGTGGCCTCCTTGGGGATGCATCCTACTCCATTTACTTATTCCATGGAATTTCATTCTCAGCTGGTGCACTGATCCTCAAAAAAATTGAGCCTCAATGCTCAAACGCATCATCAATTGTTTACCTTACCGTATTTTCATTCATAGGCGGATACTTCGTTTACCGCCTAATTGAAAAACCATGCCTTCATTGGCTAACCAAAAAAATAAATAATTTAAAATACCTAAACCGCCTCCCCTACCCAAGACCAAAGTGACACACCAATAGTCATTATGGCAAGAATTAAAATTCTTAACCACTAGCGCTCAACAGTCTCAAAGTTAAAATCCGCCGTATCCCAAAACCCCTCACCGCTGTTTGCGACCGAAATTAACCAGTCACCACTATGACCTCCATTAAAAGAAATTCAGGGCTGGATTACGCAAAGGGTTTTGGCATCCTGATCGTTGTTTTGGCACACCTATGGAGGGGTTTAGGTTCAGCTGGAATAATCCCCACGGATGACCTCTACTACGCCGTGAGTAGTTCGTGCACCATGCTATCGATGCCATTATTTTTCTTCGCATCTGGACTACTCTATGGACGAACCGCTGGACGTGACTCTGCATTGAACTCCATTTCAAGTAAATTTGATGCCATCGCCTACCCATATTTTATATGGTCGATCATATTTTGGGGCGTAGAGCTACTATTCTCACCTCTCAAAAACACCCCCACAGAGCCCATCAATTTATTGACATTGCTCTGGCAGCCTCGCCATATTTTTTGGTTCCTATATGCGCTGTTCGCATCTTTCGTTATCGCAGCCATGCTGGTGAAATTCATAGGGGAACGCAATGCCAAACCAGCAGCAATCTTCACCGGCCTCATTTTATTAATGCTTTATCCGTTTAAATTAAGGATTTTTGCCGCCAACGAAATATCAATGAGTTTTATTTATTTTGCAATCGGCCTATTCGCATCTTCATATTTTTTCCAAATAAATATCAAGAGCAACAAGGCCATCGCCATAGGCGCCACCATTGCAACCGCAATGGTGATATTCACATACCACTGGATATTCAAGCAACGCAGTTTCAGCTACAATTCCATAACACCAAATGCGACCTTAACAACCGTCGTAGTACTCGGCCTTACACTGACCGCAGCCATGAATTTCCCAGAAACAGGTCTAGCTTGGTTAGAAAAACTAGGCAGTCGTTCTATGGACATCTACCTGCTGCACCTGCTTTTCGTCCCGTCATCTCGGATGTTGATTACAAAATTATTAGGAGCGCCAACCCTCGGGGTTTACATTTTTACCGGAATGCTAGTCGGAATAGGTGGGCCACTAATTACCTCCAATATTTTGAGAAAAATAGGCGCCGGATTCCTGTTCGCACCACCAAAAGCACTTTCCATGAAAGCGCTTGCAGAGCATACTAAAATCGCTCACCCATGAATACACCTGAAAACACCTTACCACGAGGCCAAGCCGGCCATGGTCGATTCGGCTTCATTGATGCGGTTAGGGGAATCGCTGCATTTATTGTCTTGGTTCAACACGGCCTCGAAAGCTCTGGTTTTATTCAAGTTGAAGGAGGCTTTGGATCAACTTGGCTCAATCTTGGTCAAGCTGGCGTGGTTGCATTTTTCTTGGCTTTGTAATTCCACTGGGACTAGAGCGGCGTGGATCGCTGAAGATATTCTGGATTGGTCGAGCGCTCAGGTTGTACCCACTTTACCTCACAATATTCTTCATAAATATACTAATTCTTGACGTCGCTGGTTTTCTTGAAAAATCACCAGGATCTCAAATTTGGCTGATTTTAAGCCACCTATTATTCCTCCAAGAATACCTTGGTATATTCAACTGCGTCGGCGCCTCCTGGACCCTATCACTCGAAATGGCTTGGTACATTTCGTTCGC
>JAZJZP010000202.1:9275-13660 GCA_040389805.1 Pseudomonadota bacterium | reverse complement strand
CAGGAGCAGGAGCAGGAGCAGGAGCAGGAGCAGGAGCAGGAGCAGGAGCAGGAGTTCCTGCGGGAGCCGTGGGAGGCGCTGGTGCCGGCGTTGGGGTCACCGTGCCGCCACCACACGCGCTCAAAAGAGCGGCGGTGGCCATGAGTTCGCACAAAACGGTCATGCGGGAATTGGAGAGTTTGCTCATCATGTCTTAAATCTCCGCGGCACGTTCACGCCGCGTAAAAAGTCGGCAATAACCGACCAGTTAAAAAATAGACGCTTTGGCAGCACAGGGCTCCAGAGCGCCTCGAAGGCGGAGGTGGTTTCAGCGAACCTGTTTGGCGGCTTGCCGACCTTCTTTTCGACTCAGGGGGGATGCTATGGGGGCGTTGGTTTTTCGCAGTAATGGGCCGTGAGCGCTCGAAACAAGATGTAGCAAGCGATGGGGGGAGGCCTTGCTGCGTTGGCGGCCTTCTGGCGAGGCTTTGCGCGGTGCGACGTGGCGTTTGGTCGCCAGTTTCAATGGCATTTGGTAATGTGAAATATTACAAAACTGTGATTTGTCAATCCCTTATATGGGTTATTTATCGCTAAAGCGGCCCCCTAAAACGTGGCGGGCCGACTGGGGTAAGGCTTGAGCGTTCTCATGCCCATCGCAGATACAAGCATGGACAGTGGGGCCACTGCGCAATGCGCGCCGCTCGAAACCTATGCAAACGGTCCTGTTCATCGTCCCCGAATTGCTGCCTGTTCCGCCCACCGAAGGGGGGGCGGTGGAGCATTGGGTCCACGAGGTATCGCAGAAGCTGGCTGAGATGGGGCTGCGGGTGGCCGTCATTTCCAGGCCTGCGCACGACATGGATGGCCAGCCCAAGATTGCCTATCTCGGGGTGCCTTGGACGCGTGCCGCACGGCTGCTCTTGAAAATCAAGCAAACATGTTCGAGGCGCAATCCGCTGAGAAGCCTTGCCAAGGTGGCCAATGTGCTGGGCTATGCCCTCGGGGTTCGCCGTCTCGTGCGATTGCTCAATCCCGACATCATCTATGTTCACAACGATCCCTTGTTGGTCCTGCTGATCCGTAAACGTGCAGGACAGCGGCTGGTGCTGCACATGCACAACGACCATCTGGCCGCGTTGTTGCTCAAGCCGATCCTGAACGCGGTGCTTGAAAAAACGGATCAGGTACTTTGTGTGAGCGAGCACATCAGGCGCAGCGCTTGCGATGCTGCTCCCAAGCACGTGTTGAAGTTGGCCACGGTCCTCAATGCAACGGACCCCGACTTCTTCAAACACTATTCAAACGACGAAGCGAGCCAAGCAGTTCGACGCACTCATGGCGACGCAGAGGCCTTCCACTTCCTCTACGTCGGGCGGTTGACACCGGACAAGGGGGCTCACGTCCTGATCGATGCGTTCACGACCGTGCAAAGCAGGTTCCCTCAAGCCAGGCTGGTGATCACGGGGTCGTCCTTCTTCGCCGACGCGCCCAGCACCGACTATCAGCGACGACTGGCCATTCAGGCCGTTGCGCTGACCGATGCCATTGAGTTCACGGGCTTTGTCCCCCACGACAAGCTGAGATACCTGTACTCGGATGCCGATGCGGTCGTTGTTCCCTCCATCTGGCAGGAGCCCTTTGGGCTCGTCGTGATAGAGGCGATGTCATCGCAGACCTGTGTCATCGCGACGCGGGTGGGTGGCATCCCCGAGGTGATCAGTCACGAAGAGACCGGTCTCCTGGTCGATCCCAATGATGCGCAGGGCTTGGTGAGCGCCATGACGCGTGTAGTGCTTGACGCCGAACTTCGCAAGCGACTGGCCAGTGCCGCTCGCCAAGACGTGCTGCGGCGCTTCTCTTACCAGCGGCTGTCCAACGACATCGCGACAAGCCTGACCCAACGGGTTTGAGCGACACGGTCCACTCAAAACTTGCGGCTAGTCAATGGTGCCCTTGAAGGCGATCCTAGGATTCAACTGACAGCGTAAGAGTGGGCCAACTCAGCAGCCATCGGTAGGCAGGGAACCCCACTTCATTGACACCATAAACCGTGCGTGGAGGTCTTCATGATCGTCATCGTCTATCCGCAGTTTTACGGTGTTGGGGGGATCGCGCGATACCTCGACTCCTTTCTCTCCAACCTTCCGGCTGATGCCCCTGAGGTGGTGCTCATCACGGGGGATGCGGTGGCGGGCGCGAAGACCTACCCCAACGTTGAGCTCATTCACCTGCCCATGGGCAAGAGTCGACTGGGCTTGGCTTGGTGGAGCTGGAAAGCGCGGCGCTGCATTGAGACCCTGCAACAGCGTGCCCCGGTCACTGCCGTGAACCTGCATGTGCCTCCGTTGATCCCGGGGCTGTTCATGAGTCGCAAGTTTCCGATCATGCTGACGGCGCACTCAACGTACCTGGGGATGTCGAGCAGCTTTGATGGCAAGCGGAACTTTCGCGGTCTGTGGGGAGCGCTCTCGCTGTGGCTGAAGGTCCGGATGGAGCGCTTCATCATTGCCCGCGCGGACATGGTGATCACGCTGACCCAGGATGGACAAGAGCAGCTGGCGCGGTATGGACGGCGGGACCGCATTGCCATCGTTCCCAATGGCGTCGACCTGGCCCAGTTCACATCGGCGGGCGCAGGGGTCAAGGACATTGATCTTCTCTTTTGTGGACGCATCGAACGAGCCAAAGGCAGCCGCGCCATGGTCGAGGTTTGCCAGCAACTCATCGCTGAAAACAGCCAGGTCCGGATTGTGATCGTTGGCTATGGTGCCGATGAAGATCACGTTCGTCAGCAGCTTGGCGCCTTCCCCAGT
This sequence comes from Pseudomonadota bacterium, assembly GCA_040389805.1. Taxonomy (GTDB): domain Bacteria; phylum Pseudomonadota; class Gammaproteobacteria; order Burkholderiales; family Burkholderiaceae_C; genus Aquabacterium. The sequence continues at coordinate 10,865 of JAZJZP010000202.1, read as the reverse complement.
AATGTGGTGTTGACCGGCAAGGTGCCGTTCAGCGACATGGTGGGTTACTACCGACGCAGCAAGGTGTATGCCTCCACTTCTTATTACGAGGGCCTGCCGGGCACGTGCCTTGAGGCGATGGCGGTGGGGTTGCCCGTGGTGGTGTGGAACCTGCCCTTCTACCGTGATCTGGTCAAAATCAATGTGACGGGTCTGGTGGCTGAGACCAATCACCACCAACGCATGGTGGCCGGTATCCAGCAGTTGCTGGCAGACCCCGCGCGTGCCCACGACATGGGGCAGCAAGCCAGGGTTCATGTCCATGAACGATACGACTGGCGACGACTGTCCAGGCAGCTGTTGAATGTGCACGGCGCGTTGGTGCAAACCATGCCGTCAACCGTGCAGGTGGCGCAATGAGCGCGCCACTGCGGGTGGCATGGGTGGGCCTGCGCGGCTTTCCCAATGTGCAGGGTGGTGTCGAAACGCACGCTGAGCAGTTGTGCCCGATGCTGCATGAGTTTGGTTGTGACGTCACGGTCTTGACGCGCAAAAGCTACCAGTCCGAGAGTACCGGCCAGCACTGGAAAGGCGTGCATTTTGTGAGGCTGTGGGCGCCAAGGCACAAGCACCTCGAAGCAATCGTGCATACCTTCCTGGCCGTCACCTATGCCGGGTTGGTGCTGCGTCCGGACGTGCTGCACATTCAGGCCATCGGGCCCAGCTTGTGGACACTGTGGGCTCGTGTGCTGGGCATGCGCGTGGTCGTGACCCATCATGGCCCCGACTACGACCGCCAGAAGTGGGGTCGGTTGGCGCGGACAGCGCTGCGTTGGGGTGAGGCGTGTGCGGCGCGATGGGCCAACCAGCTCATCGTGATCTCCAAGGTCATCCAGGATACGGTTGCGCTCAAGTACGGTCGCCATTGCGAGGTCATCCCCAACGGCATCACCGCGCCCAATCAATCGCCCAGTGCCAGCATCTTGCAGCGCTTTGATCTCAAGCCCTACAAATACGTGGTGTTGGTCAGCCGGCTGGTGCCTGAAAAGCGGCATCTTGATTTGATCGCGGCCTTTCAACGCGCCCATCTGGCGGACTGGAAGTTGGTGATCGTGGGGGCGGCGGATCATGCCGACGCCTATGCACGATCCGTCGTGGAGGCTGCTGAGCATGCCCCTCATGTGGTGTTGGCGGGGTTCCAGACGGGTGAGGACCTTCAGGCCTTGTATGCGAATGCGGGGTTCTTCGTGCTGCCCTCATCGCATGAAGGCTTGCCGATTTCCATCCTGGAGGCCTTGTCCTTTGGCGTGCCTGTGCTGGCCAGTGACATCCCTGCCAACCTCGAAGTGGGGCTCCCACGAGACTGCTACTTCAAGCTGGGCGACATTGAGGCGCTGTCAGCCACTTTGACGGAGCATGCCGCCCATGGTGAGGCACTGATCGAGCGTGAAATTCGGCGGCAATGGGCGGCAGAGAAGTTCAGTTGGGAGCGCAGTGCGCGTGCCACGATGGCGGTCTATGAGCGGGCATGTGGTCACACGTTGGTGAGCCAGGCGGAGCTGGCCAGTCGGGAGCCTACGCCCCACTGATCGACCCGGGCCCGCAGCTTAG
>JAZJZP010000202.1:0-9265 GCA_040389805.1 Pseudomonadota bacterium | reverse complement strand
AGCGCGGCCAGGGCGTGCTCATAGTGGAGCACCATGTGCTTGACATCGAAGTCTTGCCGCACGCGCAATGCCGCTCTTGAGCCCATGTCGTGGCGCTGTGTGGCATCGGTGAGTCGGCGCAAACATTGCGCCAGCGCCCCAACATCCCCTGCGGGAAAGAGCAAACCATTGTCGCCTTGAGTGACCTGCTCTGGCGCGCCGCCGATGTCGGTCATCACCATCGGTTTGCCCAGGGACATGGACTCAAGTGCTGCGATCGAGAAGGTCTCGACCGCGTGTGAGGCCAGCACCATGACATCGCAGGCAGCGATCAGCGGGCGCACGTCTTGAACCATGCCCGTGATCCGAACGTTATCGGCCAAGTCAAGTGCCACGATCTGCGCATCAATGCGGGCCCGTTCGGGGCCGTCTCCGATGAGCATGCACCTGATGTTGATACCTTCGTTTTTGAGGATTGTCAGTGCGAGCAGAAGATCGCCATGCGCTTTTTCTGGCCGCATCACCGCGCACAGACCGACGACGTAGTCCGAGGCTTGCAGACCGTACTGGTGCCGCAACGCGACCTTGTCGTCGTCAGACCAGGCATCCGAGAAATGCAGCGTGTCCACGCCGTTGTAGATCACTTGCTCCTGTCGGGAACGCAAGCCCCGGCGGTGCCAATGACCGGCTTGACCCTTGCAGACATAGACCAACAGGTCGATGCCGCGCAGCAGTTGCTTGTACAGCAGCATGGACAAATGCTCTTTGCGTGAGCCCACGGCTGTCGTGTGAAAGACCTCCACCAAACGGACGTGGCCCTTGCGCCTGCACAGTCGCCGTGCGAGCCATCCGTACAGCAATGCATACATGTTGGTGCAGACGAGGACATCAATGTGGTGATCGTCGACCAACTGGGCGAGCTTGCGCACGGCGGGCCATTCAAGGCCGCTGCTGACGTTCAGGCACTCCAAACCTTGGAAGCAAGGGGCTCGCTCTATTTTGTCGAGCAGCGCATGGCCTTCCTTGATGCAGACCAGTGAGACCTTGAACTGCGTCTCGTCCATCCGGTTGATCAGTGAAACCACCTGCATCTCCGCGCCACCCACGCTGAGAGAGTTGAGGATGAACAGGGTCTGGACGGGTTGCTGGGGAGTTGATCTCATATCGATGCTGGATCAGTCCAGGCGGCGCCTGATGATGAAACACCCCGCCACCAATCCAATCAGGAGCACGGTGATCGGGGCAGGCTCGCCGAGCGGTGTCACGGACAGCGGCGTGGCCGGAAGCGACCACAAAGCCAATACAACCGAGACCACGACATTGTTCATGACCGACTCCTGGATGAACTTGTTGACGACGTTGAACAACCTTGCAACGGCAAATCATGCCGTCGCGATCAGCGCGGCTGCTTGAGCATTCGCAATCGGCTTGTCATCGAAAACTCGAAGGCGGATGGCCCCATTCCCAGCTCAGATTCCTTTCTATTGAGCGGGCTCAACGGTCGCTGAAGTTGTCGCAGTAGTGTCCAAACACAGAGCACAAGATTCAACGGGACCTTTCATCATGTACGAACAAATCAGCGACAAGATTGTCTTTCGCCGTGCGCCACAACCGGTGGAATGGCTGATCGCGGCCATGCTGGATCCTGTGGTGACGGTTTTCGTCTATCAGGCCGCCTCGTACTGGCACGACGCGCCCGCCGGACGCGCCGAGTTTATCCTGTGCCTGATTGTTTTTGGCCTCACTTTTCCCGGGCGCAACCGTTTTCACATGTCGACTTTGCGAGCGGCCATCGACATTGCTGCGTCATGGCTGGTGGTGCTGGCCGTGCTGGGACTGATCGGCTACGCAACGAACAGCCTGAGCTTTTTTTTGGTGCCGGTCTTGTGGGGCTGGGCCCTGATGACCCCTGTGGCGCAATGGGGGGGCGTCTTGTTGGGCCAGCAGGTGCTGGCGCGGCGGGCGGCGCACCCCAGCCAGCATCGCCGCGTGGTGGTCATCGGCTCGGGTGCGCTGGGTGTGAAGGTGGCTCAGGCCATGAGAACGAGCCCTGAACGCATCAGCGATTTCATCGGCTTTTTCGATGACCGCACCGGAGATCGCGTGGGACCAGGGATCAGCGATCCGCTGCTGGGTCGCTTGAGTCAAGCCGCGGCCTACATCCGTGAGCATGGCGTGGGTGAAGTCCACATCACGCTGCCCTTGAGTTCACAGCCGAGGATGGTCGAGTTGATCGAGCAGCTTCAAGGCACGACGGCGTCCATATTTTTTGTGCCAGACGTGACGGCGGTGGGGGTGATTCAGGGGCGGCTGCAAGACATGAACGGCATCCCGATTGTCGGGATCTGCGAAACGCCTTTTACCGGCATCAATCAATTGGTTAAGCGCATCTCCGACATCGTGCTTGCCAGTGTCATCCTGGTGTTGATTGCCCCCGTGATGCTGGCCGTGACGATCGGGGTGAAGCTCAGCGGACCGGGGCCTGTCATCTTCAGGCAGCGGCGCAACGGCCTGGATGGCAAGGAGATTGTGGTCTACAAATTCCGCTCGATGTGCACCACAGACGATGGCCTCGTGGTGCGTCAGGCGACGAGGGGAGATCCCCGTTTGACCCCCTTTGGGGCCTGGATTCGCCGCACCTCGCTGGATGAATTGCCGCAGTTCATCAATGTGCTGCAGGGGCGCATGAGTGTGGTCGGGCCGCGTCCGCATGCGGTGGCGCACAACGAGCAGTACCGGCCCATCATCAAGGCCTACATGGTTCGACACAAGGTCAAACCTGGCATCACGGGCTGGGCGCAGGTCAACGGGCATCGTGGTGAGACAGACACCATCGAAAAAATGCAGGCCCGCGTGGAATTTGATCTCGCGTACTTGCGGAACTGGTCATTGGGGCTGGATCTGAAGATCATCCTGCGCACCATTCGGCTGGTGTTCTTTGATCGTCAGGCTTTTTGAGGTGTCCTTGTGAAGCCGCCCCTGGTGCCATCCAGTCAAGCACCAAGCTTGTCGAAGGGGCGGTTCGTCATGGGCCTGGTGTGCGTTGAGTCGCGCATGCTTGGGCTGACTGCCATTTTGACGGGCGATGCTTGGCGCCAATAGGCAAAGGCCACGCCAAGCGAAAACCAGAGGTAGGTTTGTGCGCCGTTGGGCAGATAGTAGGCGGTGGTCACTGCCATCGCTAGCATGCCCCACATCGCATACATCGATCCCAAAAAGAAGCTTCGCAGTTCTTCTGGCACGGTCGGATTGATGGAGAGTTGCTTGAATTTTTTGAGGTAGGCATAGTGCAGGTAGGCCATCCCAACAAAGCCGATCAGGCCAAGATCCATCAGAATTTCAAGGTAGATGTTGTGAGGGTGGTTGGCCTTGTAGCGGCCAGTGGCCACGGCGTTTGACCACTGCGTGGAGCCCACGCCGCGCCCCAGCCAGGGGCTGTCCACCACCTCAGGGGCCAGCAGGGTCCAGCCATGCAGGCGACCGGCGGTCAGATCGTCTCGTTCGATATTGCTGGCGTCACTGAAAGCGCCTGAGCGAAAGCCGGTGCTGAAGCGCTCCTGCATCGCATCGGGGGCCGCCAGCACGACCAAGCCGACCACGGCCAGACTTGCCACGAAGGTCTTGACGCGTTTGTGATGCCACAAAAAACCGCCCACCACGATCAGGTAGGCCATCAAGGCGCCACGCGAGAACGTGAGCAAGAGCGCGAGTGTCACGACGCTGAAGGCGCTCAGCGCCATCAATCGCCAGGAGCGCTTGCTGGATCCGAAGGCCAAAAACAGCAAGGGACCGCTGGCCAGTGCCAGGAGCATGCCAAACTCATTGGCATGTAGGCCACGTGGTGCCATGAATTCGCGGTCTCGGGAGACATCGATCAAGGAGCCTGGATACGTGGCGACCGTGTAGAACACCGCCAGCGATGGCAGGATCGCAGACGCAGCCAGTGCCGCAAGGAAGCGTTCGGGCCGTTTGCTGGCGCGAACCGCATTGGCCAGCAAAAATGCATACGTGAAGTAGTAGAAAAACGGTTTGACATAGTGCGTGAGCACGTAGGAGGGCGGATCGTAGAGCTCGCGGCCCTTTTCAAGCAGTGGATAGTTTCTGAGGCCTTCGTGGATATGCGGCCACGCCATCACGATGCCCACGGTGGCCGGGAGCAAGAAGCACCCGATCAGCACACCGGGTAGCCACACGACCTTGACGTGCAAAAAAGCGGTGCGGATAGCGAAGGCGCCGAGCGTGGCGATGATCACAAAATTCAGGATATTCAACCCCCTGATTGGCGGCAGCATGGATGAGACAGGCAGCAAAAACGTCAGCAGGATCACACCGGCTCGATAGTCCCGAAAGATGATTGGCAAAGGCAGCAGGGCGAGCAGGGCGAGCAGGACGAGTTCTCCGCCATACAGGCTGATCATGCAGCCCAAAGCCGCTGCCATGAGCACAAAGACAAGGCCAGTGGTTTGCTTCACAGCGGACTCGCCTCCACCGCTGCCACGGCTTTATCGCGATGGTGACCGCGCGGTAGCAAGACGTCATGCAAGGCAAGGGCACCGCACAGCAACTGAATGGCGCCCGTGCAAACGTAGGCCCAGAGAACGCCGTCAATGCCCATGCTGGGCACCAGCCACTTCGACAAACCTGTGAAAGCCACCGATGCCAAGATGGTGATGCCAATGAACGAGCGGGTTCGCACGACCGCGACCAAGGACATCAAGAGAATCCAGCCGGCCATCTTCAAGACATCACCCACCAGCTGCAGGGGCAGCAGGTCGCCCACGCGCTGGAAGTTGGCGTGAAACACGATGTGGATGATCGGCTCCCTCAGCAGGAAGATGCCCAGGGCCAGTGCCCCAGTGGTGCCGGTAGCGATCAGCAGGGTGCGAAAGATATGCTTTCGCAACTCCACAGGGTGATTGACCCGCTCCCCCATGCTGGGCATGAAGTACAAGGTGATGGATGACACGATGGCACCTTGATAGACCTCTGACAGGCGCCATGTGGCCTGCCACAAGCCGGCCTGCTCCAGGCTCACTTCCTTGGTCAAGGTGTCTCGCACCAAAATGAGCACCAAAGGTGTCAACATGCCGTTGACGATGAGCATGGGATAAAAGCTGAGGATGCGGCGAAATTGCGTTTTGTCGAAAGGCCCCAAGAACTCGGAAAGCCTCACCCCTTTGGATTTGAAAAGAACGACGAGGGTGGTCACCAGCGCTGAGATGAGCATGACGGCAAAGGAGGCCCAGAGCCCTCCGGTGATGCCCCATTTGAACGAGCACGGCGCAAAAATCACCAGCGACAAAATGGTCGAGATGATGGTGACGGTGCCGATCAGGTTGATCTCTTTGGATACGCTCATGGCGCCATGGAAGAGGTCGCTGATCATGGCAGCGCCCACCGCAATGCCCGTCACCGCGATCAGCCATGCATGGCTTTGATCCATCAGCAGCCAGTTAGACACGAGCGGTGCAGCAATGAACAGCCCCAAGCACAGCAGCAGGGTCAACACGACGGCCATGCACAATGCCGTTGAATAGACCAGACGTCGCTGGGGTGAGTCCACGCCGTACTCGGCCGTCAAGCGCACCAGTCCGGTCACCAGCCCCTGGCCCAGCATGCTCTGAAACAGACTGACGAAGTTTGAATACTGAGCGACCAGCGCCAAGCCTGCGGGCCCCAGGTAGACCGCCGTCACCTTGATGCTCAAGAAGCTGCAGATCATGCGAACCGCTGCGATCGTGCTGCCCCAACCGAAGGCCGATATCAACACCTGGGACGCATTGCGCTCGACCTTCATGATGCGAGTACCTCTGAGAACACGGCTTCGTAGCGCTCAACCGCCTGATCGATGGTGTGGAACTTCTGAAAGTGGGACTGACAGGCCTGGCTGGCCGAGGACCAGTCCAGCTCATGGCGGGTGAGGCGGCGAAGGCGCTCGGCCATCTCACCCAGGTTGCTGCACGCCAGGGTGCCTGTCACGCCAGGGGCTGACTCCGGTCGCACGAACGAGGCGGTGGGGATGCCCCGCAGCCAAGCCTGCATGAAGGTATTGGGGAACCCTTCATAGTCGGAGGTGTTGACCGAGAGGGCGGCTCCATCAAAATACGCGCCCACCTGTGCGTAGGGCACATGACCGGCCATCTCCAGATTCGGTACATCTGCCGCCGCGCGGGCAATCGATTCGATATAGCGGTCGGCGTCGGCGTCCACGCAGGGTCCGCCCACCATGACAAAGCGCCGATCGGGCAGCTGCTTGGCGAGTTCAATGAAGCGCTCCGGGTGCTTTTGGGGCTTGACCGTGGCGGCCCACAAAATATGCCCGTTGAATGAACCTGGCTGGGCGTTGTCTTCCGCATAGCCGTTCTGGATGAGATGACCGTCCCACCCGAAGTTCGCCTTCAGCATGTCCAGTTGCGCGGTGTTCTGCGCGATCACGGCATGGGCTGCCTTCAAGCCCTGGCGGTACATGAAGGCATGCTGCGGCGGCATCCCAGGCAAGGGCCCGAGCGCAAAATCGGGATCACTGGCGCCCGCGAACACGAAACGCTTGCCCGCCAGTCTTGCGTACAGCGCGGCAGAAGCCACTTGTTCCCCTGCGGTCTGGATGAAGACAATGTCTGGCGACAGCTGTCTGAGCAAGCGCAGGGTGTCCGACATGCGCGGATAGAAAAACCGTGTCCCTGGCAATCCTCGGTTGGCCGAGTCGGGTATTTTGTGGATGCTGATGCCATCGCAATCCACCACATCCGCTTGACCAACGTCCTTCACCAGTACCGACACCTTGTAGCCCGCACGCTGGAGCGCGCGCATCTGCACGGTTTGCTGCACCTCCGCGCCCCCCACGAAATCAAGGCCGCTGTCCTTGACCAGAACCGGATAGATGTTGATGGCAATGAAGCAAATGTGGGTCATGGGCAATTCACCCATGATGAGCCGCTCCCCGCTTGTGTCATGGTGGGTTGTGCGTCAAGCCAGGCATGGCGAAACTCTGTCAGCGTGCGTCCTGAGAAGGACCCTGCAATGACGGTGAACAGTGAGCGCAGATCGCGATAGAGGCCATCAATGCTGGCCTCGTCTCGAAAGTGCGGCCCACCGCCGGGCATGAGCTCCGACGAGTGCAGGATGAGTTCCAGGTAGGGCTTGTTTGTGCGCAGGGCTTGTTCCACCACCGTCAGCATGTGCATCAGGTTCGAGCCATTGGGGTAGAGCCAAAGTTTGTCGGGCTGGTGCTGCCAGGCCCATCGCCTCACAACCGGAAGCTCATAGGCCAGGGGGGCCCATTGATGCAGCCGGGAGCGGATCACTGACACGGGCAGTTCAAGGATGGGCGATGACCCCGCTTGACTGATGTCATCAAGGTCAAGCATGTAAGGCAAGGCCGGAAAGCGCCGATAGTCGGTACCTCCGGACCCTGCGGGGTCGCCCTTGACCTGCGCCCAGGAGACATGGGGGGTGACTGAGCAGTCCACGAGATAACCGTTTTTGGCCAACAACTTGGCATAGGTTGAATCGAATGCCCATCGGCCTGCCCTGTGGCTGACGATGTTGCATTCAAACCGATCACGCAACAGCGCCGTCATGACGTTGATCTTCTCCTCCATGACCTCCGGTGTGAATTCGACCAGGTACGGCTGGTGGCGATAGTCGTCGTCGGTGAGGGGCTTGAGCGGAGGGCTGTTCCAGGCATGCAGATGCATGCCGATCTCGGCGACGTTTCTATGGGCGAGATCGCGACCGAATTTGACGAACGAAGGGTCCATGGCCATTTCGTAATTGGTCAGCCATGTCGGTTTGAACCCGAACTCTTCGCACAAATTCTGAAAGCGGGGTAGAAACGCGGCGTTGCGCGTGGTGATCGTTTTGGGTTGCCCCCACAGGTCGTCGCCTTCGGTGTCAATGGTGATCAGGAAGGCTCGCCCATGGTGGGCCGCAGAGTTGAATGTGGTGCGCATAGGTCTAGGCTCGCAATGCTTCGAGGTAGGGCGCCAGGACCACCGGGTCAGCGTACCGCTCGTCCATGAAGGATTGGCAGTGGGTGCTGGTCTCAGCCCACGCCACTGACGACATGGCCAGGCGATCCACTTCAGTGGCCATCTCCTGCAGCGAGCTGACATTGACCCCTAGCCCAAAACGCTCGATCACGTGATCCGGATCAAAGAACGCAACCGTGGGGGTGCCTCGCCGCCACGCCTGTAGGTAAGAATTGGGGAAGCCTTCTGATTCAGAGGTGTTGATGAACACTCTTGAGCGCGCATAAAAATCGTTCACGTCGTGATATGGCACGGGCCCATGGAACGAAAGATTAGGGATGGTGCTGGCCTGTTTCTGGATGTCTTGGTAAAGCGATTCATGGCCACCTTGTGGACCACCGATGACATGGAACCTCAGGTACGGCAGTTTTTTGGCAAGGTCTATGACCAGCTGTGGTCGTTTGAAGGGGCGCAGGTTGTTGACCCACAAGACATCGACGTCTCGCTGAGCGAACGGGATATCGCGTTCTGATGGTTCAACCAGCATGGCCGCCAAGCGGCTGGTGCGGTCGTAGTTTGTCTGCAAACTTTGCAACTGCTGCTCGCTTTGGGCCAGCACTACATGGGCGTGGCGCAGGCCGAACTCGTATATTTTTTTGTCACGCCAGAAACGGATGAGCAGGTTGTTTGGATCGCAGTCCCTGTCATGGGCGATGCGGAACACGACCCGCCTGCGGTACTGTTTGGCGAACAAGGCCACGATGCCGAGCTGAGGTCCTGAACAACTGACGTAGTAGACATCGGCGTCGGCACGCTTGAGGGCGGACCATAGTTTGGTGAGCCGCGGGTGAATGAATCGAATGACCGGGATGCCGTCAGTGAGACCATGGGCCTTGAACAGTTTGATCCCGTCGTGAACTTCGCCTTCTGCCTGCCCATAGTCGGCCACGATCATCGATACCTTGAAGCCCCGTTTGACCAACGCCCGTGCCAGCAGCGTGTGTTGAACCTGTTCGCCGCCGGTGCCATGCTGGTTGTATTTGCGGGACAAAACGGGTAAGTTTTCCAGCCCAACGAAGCACACGCTACTGTGAGTGTTGAGTGTCATGCGCGCCTCTTCTCGGCAGGTTCCTTGAACTCGTTAAAGACCATGCCGACCAAGCGTGCCGGACTTTGCGACAAGGTATTGATCAGCCCTTGCATGGTCGCCATGCGCGAGGCATCTTTGCGTGCCACGAGCAAGGCTGCGCCGCAGTGGTCGGCAATGACTTGAGCGACGCAAGCGGTGAGTTTCTGGGCCGTCGCCCTGGTCGGGC
>JAZJZP010000201.1:6121-11464 GCA_040389805.1 Pseudomonadota bacterium | reverse complement strand
CGCCAACCGACTTGCGGCTGCCGTCGGCCAAGGTCACGGTGTGCGAGACGCACTTGCCGTCGAAATAAACACTGGCTTGCGTATTGACGCTGCCCGCGAGGGTGGTGGTGGTGGTCATGCGGAACTCTCCAATCATAAAAAAGGCCGGCGTCTGAGCACCGACCTTTCAAACAGTCTTACTTGGCGGCAACCTTCTTGGCGGCCACTTTTTTGGCAGCAGGCTTGTTGGCTACAGCCTTTTTAGCCGCCGTCTTTTTGGCGGCTTTGGCCTTGGCCGTCGCGTCGCGCTGAGCCTGAACATTGGCACCAATGCGCAGGCGCAAAGCGTTGAGCTTGATGAAGCCCGCCGCGTCGGCCTGGTTGTAGGCGCCGCCGTCGTCGTCAAACGTCGAGATCTTGGCATCGAACAGGCTGTCGGTCTTGGACTCGCGGCCCACGACCAAGATGGTGCCCTTGTACAGCTTGAGCTTGACCGTGCCGTTGACCGTCACCTGGCTGGCGTCGATCAAACCTTGCAGCAGTTCGCGCTCAGGGCTGAACCAGTAGCCGTTGTAGATCATGCGGGCGTAACGCGGCATCAGGTCATCCTTCAGCGCCAGGACTTCGCGGTCCAGGGTGATGGATTCGATGGCGCGGTGACCCGACAGCAAGATGGTGCCGCCCGGGGTTTCGTAGCAGCCGCGGCTCTTCATGCCGACGTAGCGGTTCTCGACCTTGTCCAGACGGCCGATGCCGTGCTTGCCGCCAATTTCGTTCAGCTTGGTCAGCACGGTGGCGGGCGACATCTTCACGCCATCGATGGCGACCACGTCACCCTTGGCGTAGGTCAGCTCAATCACCTGGGGCTTACCGGGAGCCTTCTCGGGCGAGTTGGTGAGGCGCCACATCGAGGCCTCGGGTTCGAAGTTCGGGTCTTCCAGTACGCCGCCTTCGTAGCTGATGTGCAGCAGGTTGGCGTCCATCGAGTACGGCGCGCCGCCCTTGCGCTTCTTGAAGTCGACCGGGATTTTGTGCTGGTCGGCATAGGCCAGCAGCTTTTCGCGGGACAGCAGGTCCCACTCGCGCCAAGGTGCGATCACCTTCACGCCGGGCAGCAAGGCGTAGGCGCCGAGCTCGAAACGAACCTGGTCGTTGCCCTTGCCGGTGGCGCCGTGGGAGATGGCGTCGCCCTTGGTCTTCTTGGCGATCTCGATCAGGCGCTTGGCAATCAGGGGGCGGGCAATGGAGGTGCCCAGCAGGTATTCGCCTTCGTACAGCGCGTTGGCGCGGAACATCGGGAACACGAAGTCGCGCACGAACTCTTCGCGCAGGTCTTCGATGAAGATGTTCTCGGGCTTGATGCCCATCTTGATGGCTTTGGCGCGTGCAGGCTCGATCTCTTCACCTTGGCCGATGTCGGCGGTGAAGGTGACGACTTCGCAGTGGTATTCGTCTTGCAGCCACTTCAGGATGATGGAGGTGTCCAAACCGCCCGAATAGGCCAGAACGACCTTCTTGACTTGGGCCTTGGCATTGGCCACGGGCGCGGCGGCTTTCACCGCAGGGGCCTTGGCTTGAGCCTTGGCAGATGAGACGGGTTTGGCAGATTTGGGCATGGTCTTTTCTGAGCGTTGAACCAAAACCCGACATTTTACGGTGCCTGCGCGGTCATTGGCTTCACGCATCTTTACGCACGTTTCACTCCGGCTTTGTCCACGAAGGCCAGGGCCGTTTCGTTGAAGTTTCAAGGCGGACGCAAAGCTCGCCCTCCATCGGAGATGAGTATGAAAAAACACCAAACACTGACCACTGCATTCTCGACCCTGGTGGTTTTGAGCGGCGCCCTCGCTTGCGGGACCGCCAGTGCGGGTCCTCGTGTTGGCAGCATCGTTGGCACCCCCAGCTCCAACACGGCCACCGTGCAGGCGCGCGTCCTCTCCGCCACCCCGGTGGTGGCCCAAGTCGAGGTGCCTCGGCCAGTGTGTTTTGACGAACTGCGCCAAGCCCCCGTGCGCTCGTCCGGCGGCGGGGCTCTGCTGGGGGCCATTGCGGGGGGCGTGATCGGCAATGCCCTGGGCAAGGGTGGTGGCCGAGCCCTGGCCACGGGCGCCGGCGTCATTGGCGGCGCGATCTTGGGCGATCACATTGAGAACGATGGACGCCAAGGCGGCACACGCACCGTGCGCCAGTGCGAACAACAGGTGTCCTACCAAAACCAGGTGGTGGCCTATGACGTGGTCTATGAATACGCCGGGCAGCGCTACAGCACCCAGATGCCGCAAGAGCCGGGCAAGACGATCCCCTTGCAGGTGATGCTGAGCCCGCAGGTGTATTCAGCACCGCCCATGGTCATGCAGGCGCCCGCCGTGAGCCGGGCGGACTACTATCAACCCGATCAACAGGAGGTGATCATGATCGATGCCCCCCTGCGCGACTGGGACGATGACCGTCGATGGGAGCGCGATCACCACCACCGGCGCCACCACTGGGATTGAGGCGGCAGGGTCTCAGCCCTCTCCGTACACCACCATGGGCTGGCCCAGCGGGACCAGTTCTTTGAAGCGCGCCAGGGCCTGATCACTCGGATAGATGCGGGTGTCATCACCCAGATCGATCTCACCGCGCGCCGACAGGTCCGCCGTGTGCCGCTCGACCACCACGCGGATGTTCAGCCCCTGCACCGTCTCGGGCTGGTCGGGCTGGGCCCCCGGCACGCGGCGCGCCGGGAACTCGCGCAAGAGATCGGCCAAGGGCAGGCGCTGGTCTTTGGCGGTGACGCGTACAAAGCGGGCAAAGCGGCAACGCGCGGCCCCCAGGCTCCAGACCTGCTGCACGGTCAGGCGCAAGCCCCCCGCGAACCGATCGATCTGCACCTTGCCCTGGATGATCACCAGCTCGTCGTCCTTGAGCAGGTCTTTGTTGGCGTCCAAGGTGTCCTGGTTGGCGACGGCTTCGATGGTCTCGCTCTTGTCGTCCAGCTTGAACAAGGCCACGCGGCCGCGCGAGCCGTTGATGACGCGCAGGTCGCTGATGATGCCGGTGACGATCTGCACCTCGCGGCTGTCCTTCAAGTCACCAATGCGCTGGCGGGCAAAGCGGCGTACCTCGGACTCGGCCTCGTCGAACAAATGGCCCGACAGGTAAAAGCCAATCGCGGTTTTTTCAAGCGACAGGCGCTCTTTGAGTCCCCATGGCTCGGCGGGCACCAGGTCGGGCTCGTTGGTCGATGCGGCGTGGCTGTCACCAAAGTCAAACAGCCCGCCCTGGTCGGCGTTGGCCAACTGGGTGTCGGCATAGTCAAAGGCCAGCGAGACACTGGCCAGCAGGCTGGCGCGGTGCGGCTCCAAGGCATCGAACGCGCCGGCCTTGATCAGAGCCTCGACGACGCGCTTGTTGACGCGAGAGCGGTCGATGCGGGCACAGAAATCAAACAGGCTCTTGAACGGCCCGCCTTCGTTGCGGCAAGCCACGATGGCTTCGATGGCGCCTTGGCCCGTGCCCTTGACGGCGCCCAGCGCATAGCAAATGGTCTTCTTGTCGATGGGTTCGAACTTCCAGGCGCCCGCGTTGACATTGGGCGGCGTGAAGGTGATGCCGAAGTTCTGGGTGGCGTCGTCGTAAAAGATCTTGAGTTTGTCGGTGTCGTCGCTGGCGACGGTCATATTGCCGGCAAAGAACTCGGCCGCGTAGTGCACCTTCAGCCACGCGGTGTGATAGGCCAGCAAGGCGTAGGCAGCCGCGTGCGACTTGTTGAAGCCGTAGCCCGCGAACTTCTCCATCACGTCGAAAATCTCGTTGGCGAGCTCGGGCTTGATGTTGTTCTTGGCCGCACCGGCCGCAAAGATGCTGCGGTGCTCGGCCATCTCTTCGGCCTTCTTCTTGCCCATGGCGCGGCGCAACATGTCGGCGCCGCCCAGTGAGTAGCCGCCCACGCGCTGGGCCACCTGCATCACCTGCTCCTGGTACACCATGATCCCGTAGGTTTCCTGCAGCACCGTCGCCATTAGCGGGTGCGGATAGGTCACCTCTTCGCGCCCGTGCTTGCGCGCACAGAACGAGGGGATCAGGTCCATGGGACCCGGTCGGTACAGGGCCACCAGGGCAATGATGTCCTCAAAAACGCTGGGCTTGGCGTCTTTGAGCATGCCCTGCATGCCGCGGGATTCCAGCTGGAACACGGCCACCGTTTTGCCTTCGGACAAGAGGCGATAAGTCGCCGCGTCGTTCAGCGAAATCTTGGCAAAGTCGAAGTCTTTTTGATCCGGGTGGCGCGCAACGATGAAGTCCTTGGCGGTCTCCAGAATCGTGAGCGTGGCCAGGCCCAAAAAGTCGAACTTGACCAGGCCAATGGCTTCGACGTCGTCCTTGTCGTACTGGCTGACGGCACTGTCGCTGCCCGGCTGCATGTACTGCGGGCAAAAGTCGGTGATCTTGCCGGGGGCGATCAGGACGCCCCCCGCGTGCATGCCGATGTTGCGCACCATGCCTTCAACCCGCATGGCCAGGCTCAGCAACTCGGCCACTTCTTCTTCGGCGGCTTCGCGCTGCTCCAGCTCGGGCGCTTCTTTGCGCGCATAGATGATGCTGGGATCGGGGTTGGCCGGCACTTTGGCCAGCGTCACGCTCTTGCCCGGCGGCGCAGGGATCAGCTTGGCGATGCCGTCGACATGGCCATAGCCCATGCCCAGCACGCGGCCCACGTCGCGCAGCGCGGCCTTGGCGGCCATGGTGCCGAAGGTGGCGATCTGGCTGACCGCTTCGCGGCCGTATTTGTCCTTGACGTAATCGATGACGCGGTCGCGGTTGCCTTGGCAGAAATCGATGTCGAAGTCAGGCATCGACACCCGCTCCGGGTTCAAGAAACGCTCGAACAGCAGGTTGTACTTGAGTGGGTCGAGGTCGGTGATCTTGAGGGCATACGCCACCAGCGAGCCGGCACCCGAGCCACGGCCCGGCCCCACCGGGCAGCCGTTGTTCTTGGCCCAGTTGATGAAGTCGGCCACGATCAAAAAATAGCCCGGAAAGCCCATGTTCAAGATCGTGTTGATCTCAAAGTCCAGCCGCTCGACGTAATGCGCGCGCTGCGCTTCTCGCGCGTCCTCGACCGGAAAGAGCTGGATCAGCCGTTCGTTCAGTCCCTCGTGCGAGAGCTGCCGGAAATAGTCCGACATGGGCATCGGCTCGCCGCTGTCCAGCATCGGGGTCGGAAAGTTGGGCAACTGCGGCTTGCCCAGCACCAGCGTGAGCGAGCAGCGCCGCGCAATGGCCACAGTGTTGGCAATCGCCGACGGGATGTCGGCAAACAGCGCCTCCATGTCCGCCTGGGACTTGGATTTCTCCCCTGGTGTGGTGGCCGCCAGCAAT
>JAZJZP010000201.1:849-6111 GCA_040389805.1 Pseudomonadota bacterium | reverse complement strand
TCGCGGGTGAAGCGCTTGATGCGGCGCGGATTGCCCAGGGTTTCGCCCTCGGCGATGCAGGTGCGTGCCTCGTGGGCTTCAAAGTCGTCCGGGGTCGAGAACTGGATCGGGTGCGTGGCCACCACGGGCAGGCCCAGCTTGGCGGCCAGGGGCACGGCGCTGCGGATGTGGTGTTCGTTGGTAGAGTGACCAGCGCGCTGCAGCTCAATGTAGAAGCGACCCGGAAAAAGCTCGGCCAACTTGCGCGCCAGGGCTTCGGCCTTGACCGGATCGCCCTGAACCAAAGCCTGCCCCACAGGGCCCAACTCGGCGCCCGACAGGCAGATCAGGCCCTCGGTGCTGGCGGCCAAGGAGGCCCAATGCACCCAGGCGTGGCTGCGCTGACCCGGCGCGGTCCAGGCCTCGCCTATCAATTCGCACAGGCGCAGGTAGCCCTTGCGGTTTTGAATCAGCAGCAAGACACGGGTCGGGACACGACCGGCCTCTTCGGACTCCAGCCACACATCGGCACCGATGAGGGGCTGAACCCCTTTTTTACGCGCAGATGAGTACAGTTTGATCGCGCCAAACAGGTTACTCAGGTCGGTCACCGCCACGGCGGGCTGGCCGTCTTGGGCCGCAGCCTTGACGAGGTCGTCGATACGGACGGTGCCGTCGACAACAGAGTATTCGGTGTGGGAGCGCAGGTGAACGAAAGGCATCCCGGCATTGTAAGAAGCTTGTCGCTGGCAAAACCAGGATTCGTGACCGCCGGTGACTATTGCTGCGCGTCACCCGCCTCGCGAAACGCGCGCGGGGTCATGCCAAGCCAGCGGCGAAAGGTGCGGCTGAAATTAGAGGTGTCCTGATACCCCAGGCGCTCGGCAATCGCCTCCACGCTCAGCGGGGTTTGCACCAGCAACCAGCAGGCCAGCTCTTCGCGCACGCCATCGAGCAGCTCCTGGTAGGTGACGCCCTCGTCGCGCAGGTGACGAATCAGGGTTCGGGAAGACACGTGCTCGGTCACGGCCATCTGCTCCAAGGTGGGGTAGTCGCCATCGCAGGCCAACAGGCGTTGCTGCACGCGCATCGTCACATTGCCACCATGTTGCTGCACGAGTTGGTGCTCGCAATCGCGCAGGGCCAGGCGATAGGCCTCGGGGTCCGGCGCCAGGCTCGGGCAGTCCAAGAAATCAAGCGGCAGTTCGATGCGCAATTGCGGCGCACCAAACTCGCACTGCGGAGAAAACGCCTGGTATTCCTGGCCCCAGGGCGGCTTGGCAAAAGGCCAGCTGATCTTGACGCGAGAACGCAGGTCCTGCCCGGTGATGGTCTCCAGCAGGTGCAGCAAGGCGGTCGCAAAGTAGCCCATCATGTACTCGTGCACCTCGGGCGCCATCAGCTCCTCACGCAGCACCAGCGCCAGCCCTTCGCTGCGCTCCACCTCAAAGAAAGCCAGCTTTTGACGCAAGGCTGTGAAGCGCTGCATCAGCATCAGGACCTGGGCCACATTGTGGCTGGCCATGCCGGCATAGCCCAAGGCCCCATGGGCCGAGAGTTGCGTGCTGCCGCCCACGATCAAACCCAGCCAAGGGCATTGGCTGAGCTCCAGCGCACGCACGATCAAACGACGCACCTGCTCAAAACTGAGGAACAGATTGCCGCGGTGCAGGTCTGCCCAATCCAGGCGGGTGCCGGTCAGGATTTGCGCCTCGCTGAAGCCGCGACGGCGCAAATCCGCGCAGATCAGTCGGGCGTAAACCGGGTGCAAGGAGGGTGTCAGCCAGGCCTTAGATGCCGTCATCAGAACACTTTCAACGCACGCGCATTGTCACAATATGACGACATTGTGCCAGCACAAACGGTGTTGCCAATCCAGACTGAAACGCAAGATCGCCCCATGGTTGATTGAACCTCAGGAGATTTGAATGAGCACCGTGTTACCCATCACCCGAACAGGCCAGCCCGCCTACAAAGACCGCAAACGCTACCTGTGGCTGCTGTCGGTCATCGCGCCCGCCGGGGTCTGCATCGGCCCGCTGGCGCATCTGTGGGGCGCCAGCCATCAGGCCTGGTTCTTTGTGGCCCCGGTTTTTTTCTACCTGGGCATCCCCCTGCTGGACAAACTGCTCGGCGAAGACTTGAGCAACCCGCCCGAAGCCGCCGTGCCTCAGCTGGAGGCTGACCGCTATTACCGCTATATCAACTATGCGGTGGTCCCGGTGATGTGGGCCAGCCTGCTGTTCAATTGCATTTACTTGGCAACGCACGATCTGCCCCTGAGCAGCTGGCTGTCCACGGCCCTCATCACGGGCTCCATGCTCGGTTTTGGCCTCAATCTCAGCCACGAACTGGGCCACAAAAAGGACTTCCTGGGCCGCAAGCTCGGCTTGTTCAACTCGGCCCTGGGCGGGTATGGACATTTCTCCATCGAGCACAACCGCGGGCACCATCGCCACGTCGCCACGCCTGAAGATCCTGCCTCGTCCAAGATGGGCGAGAGCATCTATCGCTTCATCTTTCGCGAGCTGCCGGGCGCTTTTTTCCGTGCCTGGGACCTGGAAGCTGAGCGCATGGAACGTTTGCGCCAATCCACCTGGAGTCTTGACAACGAAATCATCCAGGCCGGCTTGGTGACCACGGCCTTGTATGGCGGCCTGATCGCCGTCTTTGGCGTCAAAATGATCCCGATCTTGTTGGTGGTGGCGTTGTGGGGCGCGTTCCAGCTCACCTCGGCCAACTACATTGAGCATTACGGCCTGGTGCGCCAGCAGCTTGCGAATGGCCGCTATGAGCCCTGCCAGCCGCACCACTCCTGGAACAGCAACCACATCGTGTCTAACCTGGCCACCTTCCAACTGCAGCGGCACTCGGACCACCACGCCAACCCCACCCGCAGCTATCAGTCGCTGCGCGACTTTCCGGAGCTGCCCCGCCTGCCTTCAGGCTACTTTGGCATGTTCCTGGTGGCCTACGTGCCGCCGCTGTGGTTTCGCGTGATGAACCCGCGGCTGATCGCCGCCACCCATGGCGACGTCAAACGCATCAATTTCTTGCCCGCCAAACGCCAACGCTTGATGCGCCAATACGGACTGCAGGCGCACGACCCGGCGAAGGACGAACAGCCCGAGCCGTTGGCCCGGCAGGCCTGAGCTTGGCAGGGGTTTCTACAATGGCGGCATGAGCGCCATTTTGAACATCTCTGCCTACAAGTTCGTCACCCTCGATGACGCCGACGCTTTGCGCGAGCGCCTGCTGCACGAAGCACAATCGCGCGACCTCAAAGGCACGGTGTTGCTGGCCCAAGAAGGCATCAACCTCTTCTTGGCCGGATCGGCCGAAGGTGTGCGGGGCTGGGTCAGCGCGCTCAAAGAGGACGCGCGCTTTGCCGACCTCACACCCAAGGAAAGCTGGTCCGACGCCACGCCGTTCAAAAAGCTGGTCGTCAAGGTCAAAAACGAAATCATCCGGATGAACCACCCCACGATCCGCCCCGACATCGAGGGGGTGGAGGGACGTGCTCCGGCCGTGGATGCCCCGACGCTGAAGCGCTGGCTGGACCAGGGTCATGACGATGAAGGCCGTGCCGTGGTGACCCTGGACACGCGCAATGCCTTCGAGGTGGACTTCGGCACCTTCGAGCACGCCATTGACTGGCGCATCGACAAGTTCAGCGAGTTTCCAGATGCGGTGCTGGCCCACCAAAACGAGTTTGAAGGCAAGACCGTGGTGAGCTTTTGCACGGGCGGTATCCGCTGTGAAAAAGCAGCGCTGTTCATGGCTGAAGCCGGCGTGGACCACGTCTACCAGCTGGAAGGCGGCATCCTCAAGTACTTTGAACTGGCCGGCGGCGCCCACTACCAGGGCAGATGTTTTGTCTTTGACGAGCGTGAAGCGCTGGGCGCTGACTTGACGCCTCAAGCGCCTTGAGCCGGCGCCTCAACCAAAGCCAGCAGACCCTGATACGGCAGCAGGTTCGTGCGCACCACCTTGTCAATGGGCTCGCGAAAATCGTCGTGCATCCAACGCGCGGCCAGCAGCACGTTCAAACCAATCATGCCATCGGCCAGCAGGTCCAGGCTCACATGCGGCAGCAACGCCTTGGGCACCAGGTGCTCCAGGTGCATCCTCAGCATGGCGGAGTAATCGCGTGCCGTGGCGCCACTCAGCGCCGCCACCTCGTTGTCCACCCCTAAAGAGTCCACCAGCATGATGCGGCCACGCCGACGGTCATCGCGGATGAACTCCAGAAAGACGCGCATGGCAGGCTCCAGCATCCCCAGTGGCGTCTGTCCGGCCTGCGACAGCGCCGTCAGGGTCAGGTCCATCAACTGGTAGCGCAACTCGGCATAGGTGGCCAAAAACAGCTCAGGCAGCGTTTTGAAGGACTCGTAGAAGTAGCGCTCCGTGAGGTGCGCCGCCACACAGACCTCGCGCACCGTGGCGTTATGAAACCCTTTGGTCCCGAAGACCTCGATGGCGCCTTCAATGAGCTTGGCTCGGCGCAGGCGTTGGCGCTCTTCGGGCAAAACGCCGCCATAGCGACGCTTGATCGAGGGGGTGGTGTCAGAAATTGAAGCATCCATAGGTGTTCCCATATTGACATGGAACATTGTCAAAGGTAATCTGACATGATTGTTTGTCACAAATCAAACGGTGAGCCTGTCCATGGTCAGGCTTTACATTTGCGTACCACTTCTTCCACCTCGAACAACGCATGAGCATCCAATCCGTGATCGTCAACTTTGTATTGCGTTGGCAGTTCAAACGCAACGGACGAGGCCCGTTGAACGTGGCCAAAGCCCGGCACCTGGTCGACAAGGCGGCCAAGCGCAATCCCCCACCCCCGAAGGAAATCAAACACACCCCGGTCGCGGCCAAGCCCTCGTCCAAGCTGTGTGCGGCTGAGTGGCTCAGCGTGGCCGATCCGCAGCGCACCGTGCTGTACTTTCATGGCGGCGGCTACTTCTTCTGCGGCCTGGAAACGCACCGCCCCGTCAGCGCCTACCTGGCGCGCACGGCGCAGGCCAAAGTGCTGTCGGTGGACTACCGGATGGCCCCGGAAAACGTGTTCCCCGCCGCGGTGGACGACGCCGTGGCCTGGTGGCGCGAGTTGTTGCTCCAAGGCATCTCGCCCAAGCAGGTGGTCTTCGCGGGCGACTCCGCAGGGGGCGGTCTGGCACTGGCCTGCTTGTTGGCGGCACGCGACCAGGGGCTGCCCATGCCTGCGGGCGGATCACCGCGCAGCGCGGAGTTGATCCGGCTGAGATCCTGCAGATAGTT
>JAZJZP010000201.1:0-839 GCA_040389805.1 Pseudomonadota bacterium | reverse complement strand
GTTTTCACCCTGGACGGACTTGTCCTGCTCGGGCGACACCATGACGACGCTGGCCGAGGCCGATGTGATGTTCAACGCCAATCAGCTGCCCGAAGCGGCCGCCCTGTACCTCGCAGGCCAATCCGCCCAAGAGCCCCTGGCGTCACCGCTCTTTGCCGACCTCCAGGGCCTGCCACCCCTGATGATTCACGCCAGCGAACACGAGATCTTGCTGGCCGACTCCACCCGCCTGCACGAACGCGCACGCCAGCACGGCGTGCAAAGCGAAATCCACCTGCGCCCCAAAATGCCGCACGTCTGGCCCACCATGGTGATGCTGCCCGAAGCGCGCGCCAGCCTCAAAGACTCTGGCCAGTTCATCATCCGCGTCACTGCCCCACCCCGGAGCCCTTCTGCATGAAAACGTTCAAGAACAAAGTCGCTGCCATCACCGGTGCCGCCTCCGGCATGGGCCGCACCCTGGCCGTTGAACTCGCCAAGCGCGGCTGCAACCTCGCACTCAGCGATGTCAACACCACCGACCTGGCCAAAACCGCCGAACTGGCGGGCGCTCATGGCGTGCGCGTGACCGTCGCGCGCCTGGACGTGTCCAACCGCGATGAGGTGTTCGCCTGGGCCGATCAGGTCGTGCGCGACCACGGCCGCTGCAATCTGATTTTCAACAATGCGGGGGTGGCCCTCACCGCACCGGCCGAGTCGGTCAAGATCAGCGACTTTGAATGGATCATGGGCATCAACTTCTGGGGCGTCATCCATGGCACCCAGGCCTTTTTGCCGCACCTCAAGGCCTCGGGCGATGGCCATGTCATCAACACCTCCAGCCTGTTTGGCCTGATGTC
>JAZJZP010000200.1:0-1530 GCA_040389805.1 Pseudomonadota bacterium | reverse complement strand
GCTTCGCCTTCATTGAGAAACCGCTTGGGCAAGCCCTTCAGGTTCAACTTCGGCAGGTTGAGGGATGACTTGGCGATCTCGTAGACAGGCATTGCTGAACTCCTTGAGACGGTGAAGAGCGGAAGGCATATCGATCGCCTTGGAATGCGTGCAGACGTCGGAGAAGCAAGCATCCGGCACGATGGGGTCGATGGCAAGGAAGGGCGCCAAGGCATCGGCCACGTAGAAGCCTGGGGAGGCGAACATCAACGCGGCGCCGCGGGTCAGGAACGCCATCTCCTGGAACGTGAGCTCGCCGGCGTGGAAGGCCACGTCGCAGTCCAGCGGGCCATCTGACAGCCATTCCTTGTTGGCCTCGAGGTCTGCGATCGACACCACGAAGAATCGGCCACGGATGGAGTTGAAGAGAGCGCGATAGGTGGCGTGATCCGGATTGCGTGTGTGTGTACCGCCCCATTCATTTCGATCACAGAGCGGGCGCACAACCATGATTGGCTTCGTCCACGGCAGGGCAAGAATGCGCGGCGTGCCCCACGTTGACGGGACCGGCAGCGAGTAGTCGGTCTCCGTCATGGGTGTCCCGGTGTTGAGCAGCGTCGCCTTGAGGAACGAGCCAGTCTGCCGAATGCCGTCGTGCGTGTACCACACTCGGACTTTGCGAACGTTGCCGATTGGACGCACTGGTGAGTAGCGCGCTTCTTCGCGTTTCGCATTCTTTGCTTGGGTGCGCAAACCAGTTGGCACCGGAATGCAGTGCACCGGCAGATCCTCAAGCAGCCCAGGCCACGGCGTTTTCACGAAGACCTGTTCCTGCTGGTTGAGCCAGTACTTCACGATCGCACGTTGCCTTATGCAATCGCCAGCGCCGAGCATTCCTTCGATCAGAACGGCCATCAGGTTTTCAGGAGCGCGTAGACACTCCACCCCTCTTCCGCCATGAAGAACGTCTTGCCCACGTGCGGCCCCGGCTTCATCACGCTGCGGTAGTACCGCTCCTGTGCCTCCTGGTCCCACACGAGCCCGAACTGCGTGAGCAGCGAACTCCAGTACGTGGGCGGTTTGATGTTCACGTGCGTCGGATCGTAGTCGTGCGTGTCGGCGGGCTGCCCCCACTTCAGTACCGGCAGGCAGATGAAGGCGCGGCCCGCGGGGCGCAGCACGCGCGCAAACTCCCGAACTACGAAACCGGCGTCCTCTTCGGGAATGTGCTCGAGCGTCTGCTGGCTGTGAACCAGTGAGCAGTAGCCATCGGGCAGCGGAATCTCCTTCAGGTTGCCAACCACCAGGTCACTGTAGAGCTCTGGCCACTTGCGAAGTCCGTGCTCAATCAAGTCTGATGAAATGTCGACGCCAATCGCGCGCGCATAGAGGCCAGTGTTTCGGAAGCCCTTGACCAGCGCGCCACATGCGCAGCCCGCATCCAGGACCACGGGCTTGTCGTACGTATGCTGGAACGTCGCCTCCGAGACCATCATGGCGTAGGAACAGTGCCACCAGCCGTAGTGCAGGTAGTCGATCCCGGAAGCCTTG
>JAZJZP010000199.1:0-1646 GCA_040389805.1 Pseudomonadota bacterium | reverse complement strand
CATTTCATCGAGCCACACACTGAGCACCTGCTTCACCAATCGGCCGGTATGGGTCTCAACCTTGAAGGCGAGCCCATCGCGCTGAACGCCCAACACCCATGGCGCCGCTTCCAACTGCACATACACGCGCTGGGGGCCATTCTGGAAAAACCAGGCGCCCTCGCTGTCACACTCATAGTTGCGCTGGATGAAGTCCTTGAGCTTGTCATGCAGGATGCGACTGCCCTTGACCTGCGGAAACGGCCCCGCCGCCTGGATGCGGTCATCCCGCATGTACCAGTCGCCGCGGGCATCCAAGGCCAGCCAGCCATAACAGTGCGGCACATTGGGCCATTTTTTCAAGGCCGCCTTGACGATGTCATCCATGCTGTTCCCTTAAAGATGCGTTGCCAACCAAGGCCCCACGGCCTCCGGCAAGGTCCTGACATGGCCAGGCATCCGCCCCGAGGGGAAGCCCACATGCCCCCCTTCCGTAGGCTGCCACAAGGTCACCCACGGCCCCACGTCATGGACCCCAGGCAAGCGCTGGCCCGGCACAAACGGATCATTGAGCGCATTGACCACCAGCGCCGGCAAGCCCGTGATCTCCTGCAACCGCGGTTGCGCTGAGCACCGAGCCCAATAGTCCTCGGTACTGACAAACCCATGCAAGGGCGCCGTGAAGGCATTGTCATACGCGTACAGATCCTTGGCCTCACGCAAGGCCTGCTCATTGAACAAGCCAGGATACTGCCGCAACTTGGCCAACGCCTTTGGCTTCATCGACCGCAAGAACATGCGCGTGTACACCAGGCGATTGAAGCCGCGCCCCAACACATGCCCGGCCGCCGCCAGATCAATCGGCGAGGAGATCGCCGCCACGGCCCGCACCACCTGCTGCGCCTGCGAGCCACTCTCCTGCGCCCAGCGCAGCAAGGCATTGCCGCCCAGCGACACCCCCACTACAAGCACCGGCCCCTGATGAACCGCCGCAAAACGACGCAAGATCCAATCCACCTCGGCAAAATCGCCCGAATGGTAGGTCCGGGGCGCCCGATTCAACTCACCAGAACACCCCCGAAAATGGGGCACCGCATAGTCCCACCCTTGCGCCTGCGCCCAATGGGCAAACGCCAGTGCATAGTGACTCCGCGAAGAGCCCTCCAGCCCGTGGAACAGCACCAGCAGTGGTCGAGCCCCCAACGGCAAGGCCTGCGTCTCTCCCGCCGACAACACATCCACATCAATGAAGTCACCGTCAGGCGTGTCCCAGCGCTGACGCTGATAAGGCACCGCCGCCGTACCGGACTGCCCATGAGGCCGCGAAAACAGCGCCGGCCAGATTGTCTGCGCATTGCCGCCCCAGTCGCCCTGCCCCGACAACCACAATGGTGCTCTGTACGCTTGCATGTGAGTCAATGCAAGGTGGCAGTCGGCTCGGCCACTTCCTGTACGTCATGCTTCTGCCCAGCACTGGCGTGGTGCAACACCATGCGCCAACCCAAGGCCGTGCGCAAAAAGACATTCGTCGCCAGCACATACGCCGTTTGCAGCCCCTCATGCGTCATCGCCTGCACCCGCTCCAGCACATGGTGCACCGCACTGGACTCTGTTTCCAGACGCCGAACCTGCTGCAAGGTCACATGCACAGGACCATTGACAAAGAT
>JAZJZP010000198.1:9775-15302 GCA_040389805.1 Pseudomonadota bacterium | reverse complement strand
CATCTGCGGACCTTACAGGGCTACAGGTGTTGCACTTCACTTTTGAATCCGCCCTGTCTACTTACTTGCCCGACGGAATCGCCCCATCCACGCCTTTGACGTAGAAGTTGATGCCGCCCAGGAACTTGTCATCGGCCACGGCATCCTTGGCCAGCACGTCCTTGCCGTCCTGGCCCACGATGGGGCCCTTCCAGATGACAAAGCTGCCGTCCTTTAAACCCGCTTTGACGGCATCCACCTTGGCTCTCAGATCGGCGGGCACCTTGTCGGAGATGGCCACCAAGTCAATGGCGCCCTCTTTGACACCCCACCAGACCGAGCCCGTCTTCCAGGTGCCTTCCAGGGCGTCCTTGGTGGCCTTGACGTAGTACGGGCCCCAGTTGATGACGGCCGACGCCAAGTGGGCCTTGGGGCCAAACTTGCTCATGTCCGAGTCCCAGCCAAAGGCGTACTTGCCGGCTTTCTCGGCGGTTTGCAATACGGCCGATGAATCGGTGTTCTGGAACAACACGTCGGCGCCCTGGTTGAGCAGGCTTTGTGCGCCTTCGGTCTCTTTAGGGGGATCAAACCAGTTGTTGATCCAGACCACTTTGGTCGTCACCTTGGGGTTGACGCTCTGAGCCCCCAGGGTGAAGGCGTTGATGTTGCGGATCACCTCGGGGATGGGGATGGAGCCCACCACGCCCAAGGTGTTGGACTTGGTCATGCCGCCCGCCAGAACCCCGGCCATGTAGGCGCCCTCGTAGGTGCGCGAATCGTAGGTGCGCATGTTCTCGCCCGTTTTGTAGCCAGTGGCATGCTCGAACTTGACCGCCTTGCTGTCGGCGGCGACCTTGAGCATGGGCTCCATGTAGCCAAACGTCGTGCCAAAGATCAGGGTGTTGCCCTGGCCCACCAGGTCCCGGATCACGCGCTCGGCGTCAGGGCCCTCGGGCACTTTTTCAACCAGGCTGGTTTTGACCTTGTTGCCAAACTCTTTTTCAATCGCCAGTCGGCCTTGGTCATGCGCGTAGGTCCAGCCGGCATCACCAACCGGGCCAACGTAGGCAAAGGCAATTTTCAATGGCTCGGAGCCAACCGTGGCCGTTGATGCGTCTGACGTGGGCGCAGAGGCGGCATCCGACGCCTCATCCTTCTTGCCACACCCCACCAGGGCGGCCGTCGCGGCCACACTGGCCCAACCAGCCATCTTCAGCAAAGAGCGTTTGGACCATGCTTGTGTCATGTCGTCTCCAGGGTTGATCACATGAAAAAATGAACCAGTCAAGGGCGCCCATGATGCCTTTTCAGGCCCCAGGCTGGAAGGGTTTACCAAGTGATGCGGGCATGTTGACGCGTATCCACGCTGGATTGCGCGAAATCAATACCAGCACCACGATGGTGGCCAAGTAAGGCAGCATCGACAGCAGTTGACTGGGGATATGGACCCCCTGCCCCTGCAGCTGAAACTGCAACATGGTCACGCCACCAAACAGGTAAGCACCCAGCAAGATACGGGCCGGGCGCCATGTGGCAAAGGTGGTCAAGGCCAGCGCGATCCAGCCTTTGCCAGCCACCATGCCATCTACCCACAGCGGCGTATAGACCACCGACAGATACGCCCCAGCCACCCCGCACAGCGCCCCGCCCGCCATGACCGCCATCAAACGGATGCGGCGTACGGGGTAGCCCAAGGCATGGGCCGATTCGGGCGATTCACCCACGGCACGCAGCACCAGTCCGGCGCGCGAGCGGTACAAAAACCAGCTCAATGCGATGGTGAACAACATGGCCCCGTAGACCAGGGGGTGTTGCTTGAACAAGGCCGGACCGATGAAGGGAAGATCGGACAGCCCAGGGATCTCGAAATGCGCGCGCTCAGGCAACTTCTCTTGCGTATAGCGGATGCCGACAAAGGCCGATAGTCCTGCCCCAAACAGGCTCAGGGCCAAGCCGGTGGCGTACTGATTGGTGTTGAGCCAGATGACCAGCACACCAAACACAGCGGCCAGCGCCGCCCCCGCCAGCGCACCCGCCCCAAACGCCAACCAGTCACTGCCTGTGTGCACGCCG
This sequence comes from Pseudomonadota bacterium, assembly GCA_040389805.1. Classification (GTDB taxonomy): domain Bacteria; phylum Pseudomonadota; class Gammaproteobacteria; order Burkholderiales; family Burkholderiaceae_C; genus Aquabacterium. The sequence goes on along the minus strand of JAZJZP010000198.1, from coordinate 13,250 downwards.
GTGGCAAAACCGGCGATGGCCGCCACCAGCATCAGCCCCTCGGCACCAAGGTTGACGACCCCAGCGCGCTCGTTGATCAGCAAGCCCAACGCCGCCAAACCCAGCACCGTCCCCGCGTTGAGCGTGGCCGCCACCAGCAAGGCCAACGAATCGGCGGTGATGATGCTCATTTGGAAACCCAGCGTAAACGTTGATGGATGAAGGTGTCGCACGCCAGCAGACAAAACAACAAGAGGCCCTGGAAGACACCCGTCAGCGCTTTAGGCAGACCGAGCCGGGACTGAGCCAGCTCGCCGCCGATGTAGAACATGCTCATCAGCACCGCCGAGAACACGATGCCGACCGGCTGCAAGCGCCCCACAAAGGCCACGATGATGGCCGCAAAGCCATAGCCCATGGGCACAAAAGGTGTGAGCTGGCCCTGTGGTCCGGCCACATCCAGCGCGCCTGCCAAGCCCGCCATGCCCCCCGACAGCAGCAATCCGGTCCACAAAGCCCGTCGGGACGAGAACCCGGCGTAACGGGCGGCAGCCGGCGCCAGCCCGCCGACCAGGAGCTGAAAGCCCGCATAAAAGCGCGTCAAAAAGACCGAGAACGCCAGCACCGCCACCGCCGCAATCAAGACGCCGATGTGCATGCGATAACCGCTGATCAGCTTGGGGATGCGGGCCGGCTCCAAAAAGGTGATGCTCTGCGGGAAGTTGTAGCCGGCAGGGTCTTTCCAGGGACCATAGACGAGGTAGCTCAACAGCATCTCGGCCACATAGACCAGCATCAGGCTGACCAGAATTTCGCTGGCATTGAAGCGGTCGCGCAACAGCGCCACCAGCGCGGCCCAGGCCATGCCGCCCAGCACCCCTGCCAACAGGATGGCCGCCACGATCCAACGACTGGAGTCTGGCGTGGCTTGCATCGCCACCCAGCCCCCGCAAATGGCCCCGAGCACAAACTGCCCTTCGGCCCCGATGTTCCACAGGTTGGCCCGAAAACACACCGCCAAACCCAGGGCGATCAGCACCAACGGGGTGGCCTTGATGGTCAACTCGGTCAGGGCGTAGACACTTTTGACCGGCTCGACAAAAAACATCCACAGGCCATCCATCGGATTTTTACCCAAGGCCCAAAACAGCGCCGAGCCGATCAGCACCGTGATCACCAGCGCCATCAGCGGTGATGCCCAGGTCAGTAACCTGGAGGGCGTGGCGCGGGCTTCAAGCTTGAACATGGGGCCCCTCCCACAAACCGCTCATCCAGGCACCGATCTGCTCCACGGTGGCCTCTGCGGCATCCACACTGGGCGACAGCCGCCCTTGGGACATGACCATCAGGCGATCAGAAACTTCAAACAATTCGTCCAACTCCTCGCTGACCACCAGCACTGCACAACCGGCATCGCGCAGCTTGAGCAACTCGCCGCGGATCTGCGCCGCCGCCCCGACGTCGACCCCCCACGTGGGTTGCGACACCAGCAGCACTTTGGGCGAGGCATCGATCTCGCGGCCCACGATGAACTTTTGCAAATTGCCGCCCGACAAGCTTTTGGCCAGCGCGCCCGGCCCACTGGCCTTGACCCGGTATTGCTCGATCAACTCGGCCGCCATGCCATCAGCACCACGGAGGCGAAGCCAACCCCCTGGCCCGATCGCATCCGTGCGTGTCAGTAAGGTGTTCTGCGCCAGCGACATGGTGGGCACCGCGCCACGGCCCAGCCGCTCTTCAGGGACGCTGTGCAGGCCCATGCGTCGGCGCGCTCGCGGAGAGGCCTGGGCGATGTCCTTACCAAACAAGGTGATGCAACCGGGGGCCGCGCGCGGGTCCTCGCCGCTCAAGGCCGCCATCAAGGCCTGCTGGCCATTGCCCGACACGCCAGCAATGCCCAGTACCTCGCCCGCATGCACGCTCAAACGGATGTCTTGCAGGGTGATGCCAAATGGATCTTGTCTGGCCAGATTCAGCCCCGCCACGATCAGCGCTGCCTCGCCCAGCATCGGCGCCGCCCGGTGCAACTGGGGCGGCTCCGAGCCGATCATCAACCGGGACAAACTGGCGTTGCTCTCCTGGCGCGGATCGACCTCGCCGGTGACTTTGCCGCTGCGCAGCACGGTACAGCGCTGGCACAGGGCACGGATTTCATCAAGCTTGTGGCTGATGTAGAGAATGGAGCAGCCCCGCGCCGCGAGTTGCCTCAGGGTGACAAAGAGCGTCTCCACCGCCTGCGGCGTGAGCACCGAGGTGGGCTCATCCAGGATCAGCAATTGCGGGTTGGTCAACAAGGCGCGGACGATCTCGACCCGCTGGCGCTCCCCCACGCTGAGGGTATGCACGGGTCGCAGCGGATCAAGCAACAGGCCGTAGTCCCCCGACACCTCGTTGATGCGGTCGATGACCTCCGGCAGAGAGAACTGCTTGCCCAGGCCCAGCCAGACGTTCTCGGCCACCGTGAGGGTGTCAAACAGCGAGAAGTGCTGAAACACCATGCTGATGCCCAAGGCCTTGGCCTCTTGGGGCGAGCGCACCTGCACCCGTGCGTCGTTGAACCAAATCTCGCCCGCATCGGGTTTGATCGCACCAAAAATGATCTTCATCAGGGTGGACTTGCCTGCCCCGTTTTCACCCAGCACCGCATGGATCTCGCCCGGCAGCACCTGCAGGCTGATGTCATCGTTGGCCCGCACGCCGGGGTATTGTTTGGTGATGTGTTTGAGCTCTAAACGCAAGGACATACGACTTCCTGATAGACGCGCTGACCCGCCACGTAGGTGGCCACCAGATTGCGCTCGTCGCCCAGGGTCATCCAGGCAAATAGACGCTCGTGCAAGTCTTGATCCGGCCGCTCACGCGCCAGCTGGTCGCGGTGTTCAGCCACGGGGCCGCGCGCCCAATTCCAGACGGCCACATCGGCCATGCAACCGGGCTCCAGGCGGCCAATTTCATCGGCCAGGCCCAGGTGACGGGCAGCGCCCAGGGTGGCGGTGTAGAGCGCCTTCCAGGCCGACAGCCGCACGCCTTGCAGGGCCTGAATCTTGTAGGCGTCGGCCATGTTGCGCAGCATGGACAAGCTGGTGCCGCCCCCCACATCGCTGGCCAGACTGACGTTCACGCCCTCACGCTCGGCCTGGGCCCAGTCAAACAAACCACTGCCCAAAAACAGGTTGGACGAGGGGCTGTGGGCAATCTGCGCGCCGTGATCGCGCAAGACGGCCCGGTCGTTGGCATCCAGCCAGATGCCATGGGCCAGCACCGCCCGGGGGCCAATCAGCCCTTCGCGGTCGTAGACATCGAGGTAGCTGCGGGCGTCGGGGAACAGCTCGGCCACCCAGCGCACCTCATCGCGGTTTTCGGCCACGTGGGTCTGCATATAGGTGCCGGCGTACTGGCTGCACAGACGCCCGGCCATCGTCAGTTGCTCAGGTGTGCTGGTGGGGGCAAAGCGCACGGTGACCGCAAATGCCAGACGATCGCGGCCATGCCAGCG
>JAZJZP010000198.1:0-9765 GCA_040389805.1 Pseudomonadota bacterium | reverse complement strand
GCCTTCGCTCAGGATGACATGCCGCGCAAAGCTGATCGCCTCACGGCTCCAGCACCAGCCGCGCCACCGCCGCCGCGTTGATCGCCTCGTTGTCATAGTACATTGGCAGATAGGTCACACGCTGCCAGCGGTCGATCAGGTCGATGCAGTCGCGCTCGGCCTGGTCCACATCGTCCATCAACCCATCGGGGGCATTGCGGTTCATCAGCACTTTGCCGGTGATCAGTCGCATCTGGTGCGCGGCCGCGCGCTCGAACAGGGCATGGGCACTGACCTTGTGCACCGTGGGGAACACCACCGCACTGGTCGTGCCATGCGCCCACAAGGCCTTGAGGAAGCGCTCGGCCCCCTCGTCAGCCACCTGCGGATCGGCATAGCAGCGTTCGGCCGGGAAGGTGTAGGTGTTGAGCCAGCCCAGCAACTCGGCGCCAAAACTGGCAATCACATCCAACTGGGGGCCATGCACATGGGTGTCGATGAACCCTGGCAGGATCAGGCGACCCCGGTGGTCCTCTTGGGTGACATCCGCCCAGCCTTCGGGCAGGCTTTGGCTTGCAGGCTGAACCGCTGCGATGCGAGCGCCCTCGATCAACAGGACATGGTCAGGGCGCCAGCGCCAGCCGACCGATTCGCATGCTGCGGCAAACCCCGGGTCGGCGGTGAAGTCGAGCAGATCACCTCGCAGCACCCGGCGCTGAGGCAAAACGGAGTCAACAAAAGGGGCGTTGAACAACTCGGGCATGAAGGCTCAATGTCTGGAGGCGAAAACCACAGGCCGAGCTTCAGCACGCCAGGGTGAACAAACCAGATGCAAGCTGCGGACCAGATCTCATGGTAGTTCATGGCCAGGCGTGTCACGAGGCCGCGAACCATCGTGATCAACAACTGTTGCGCAGAGCGCTCACAATAACGCTGCCCTGTGCGCAGACTGATTACCATAGGCCTGACGGTATAGCGATTGCATCCATCCCCAGGAGTTTGTTCATGAGCGACCCAACGCCTCGTCCGATCCGCTTTTTTCATCAAGGCCAGATCCAGACCGTGGCGGACCTGCCCGCAACCACCACTGTGTTGCAATGGCTGCGCGAGCATGCCCACTGCACCGGCACCAAAGAGGGTTGCGCCGAAGGCGATTGCGGTGCCTGCACCGTGGTGCTGGGGGAGGTCGACCCCACCACGGGCGCCTTGAGCAAACGCACCGTCAACGCCTGCCTCCAGTTCTTGCCCACGCTGGATGGCCGCGCGCTCTACACGGTTGAAGACCTCTCTGGCATGGTCCCCCATGGGATGCACCCCTGTCAGCAGGCCATGGTGGACTGTCATGGCTCGCAATGCGGGTTTTGCACGCCCGGTTTTGTGATGTCGCTGTGGCAGGTGTACGAAGGCCATCTACAAGCACCGCCCCGCCAAGCGCTGGCCGATGCCTTGTCAGGCAATCTATGCCGCTGCACCGGCTACCGCCCCATCCTGGACGCGGGCGAGCGCATGTTCGAGCTGCCTCATGCGGCCTTTGACCCGGCGCCCGCCTTGAAGGCCCTCCAATCGCTGGGGGACACGGACGCCACCTTTGTCTACGAAGCCGGCACCGCCGCCAGCGCCCGCCAACGGGTGCGCTTCATCGCCCCCCGGACCTTGGACGAGTTGGCCTACTGGCGCCGCAACCTGCCGCAAGCGCGCCTGCTGGCCGGCAGCACCGACATGGGCCTGTGGGTCACCAAACAGTTTCGACCGCTGGGCGACATCATTTACCTGGGCCGCGTCAAAGAACTGCAAGCCATCGTCCCGTGGGCGCCCACGCTGGCCAACCCCGATGCGGCAGGGCTGGAGATCGGTGCGGGCGTGCCTTTGGAGGACGCCTGGTCCGCGCTGGTTCAGCAAGTGCCCGCCTTGCGCGAGATCTGGCTGCGGTTCGCCTCGCCGCCCATCCGCCATGTCGGCACCTTGGGGGGAAACCTCGCCAACGGCTCCCCAATTGGGGACGGCGCCCCCGTCTTGCTGGCCTTGGGGGCCGAGTTGGTGCTGCGCCAGGGCAGCCGTCGGCGCACCCTGCCCTTGTCGTCCTTCTACCTGGACTACATGAAAACCGCCCTGGAGCCCGGCGAGTTTGTGCAGACCGTGCGGGTGCCCCAGCCCCATCCGGGTGACCTCGTGCGGGCCTACAAAATCTCCAAACGGCGCGACAGCGACATCTCGGCCATCTGTGCCGGTTTGATGCTGAGGCTCAAGCATGGCTTGATTGTTGAAGCGCGACTGGGGTGGGGTGGCATGGCCGCCACAACGCGCCGCTCGCCCCAGGCCGAGGCCGCCTTGGTGGGCCAGCCCTGGACCGAAGCCACCTTGCACCGAGCCCAGGCCGCGCTGGCACAAGACTTTCAACCCCTGACCGACCTGCGCGCCAGCAGCGACTACCGGATGAAGGTCGCCGCCAATTTGCTGGAGCGCTTCTGGCTGGAAACCCGGCCCGACCACCCCCTCCCTGCTGGTCAGGTTCAAATCTGGCCTGCCATGAGCAGCGTCCTGGGTTGAATGACGGAGCATGCCTTGAACCCACTCACCGACGCATTCATCACCACCGCGACTGAACACCAGGTTGCGGGCCGCGCCCTGCCGCACGAGTCCGCCCACCTGCACGTCTGCGGCAGCGCGCCCTACACCGACGACTTGCCCGAGTTGACCGGCACCCTGCACTGTGCACTGGGGCTGTCCCCCGTAGCCCATGGCCGACTGCTGAGCATTGACCTGGCCACCCTGCGCGCCCTGCCAGGCGTCGTGGCCGTGCTGACCGCTGCCGACATCCCCGGCCTCAATGACTGCGGCGCGATCATCCACGACGAGCCCATCCTGGCCAATGGGCTGGTGCACTACCTGGGTCAGCCCGTCTTTGCCGTACTGGCCACCGACCGCGAGACCGCGCGCCGCGCTGCCGCACGCGCCAAAGACGTCATCAAGCTTGAAGCCCTGCCCGCCCTGCTCACGCCCGACGCCGCGCATGCCGAAGGCCAGTATGTGGTGCCACCCATGCACATGCTGCGCGGAGACGTCGCCGCCGCCTTGGCCCGCGCCCCTCACGTCTGGCAAGGCCACTTTGACCTGGGCGGCCAAGAGCAGTTCTACCTCGAAGGCCAGATTTCGTACGCCATCCCCCGCGAGGATGACGGCATGCTGGTGCTGTGCTCCACCCAGCACCCCAGTGAGATGCAGCATGCCGTGGCCCGCGCCTTGGGCCTGAACGCCCACCAAGTGCAGGTCGAGTGCCGACGCATGGGCGGGGGCTTTGGCGGCAAAGAATCGCAGTCGGCCGTGTTTGCCTGTGTGGCCGCCATGGCCGCACAAAAACTCAAACGCCCCGTCAAGCTGCGCCTGGACCGCGACGACGACTTCATGATCACGGGCCGACGCCATTGTTTTGTGCACGACTTTGAAGTCGGCCATGACGACCAGGGGCGCATCTTGGGCGCCGAGGTGTCGATGGTGGCGCGGGCGGGCTTTTCTGCCGACCTGTCGGCGCCCGTGATGACCCGCGCCCTGTGCCATGTCGACAATGCCTATTGGCTGCCTGACGTGGCCCTGCACGGCTACTGCGCCCGCACCAACACCCAGAGCAACACCGCCTTTCGGGGCTTTGGCGGCCCCCAAGGCGCCTTGGCCATCGAGGTCATCGTGGACAGCATTGCGCGCCGCCTGGGCAAGGATGCACTGGATGTGCGCCTGGCCAACCTGTACGGACTGCACGACCACAACGTCACCCCCTATGGGCAGGTGATTGAAGACAACGTGCTGCGCCCCTTGATCGATGAGCTGGTGATCAGCAGCGACTACCGCGCCCGGCGCCAGGCCGTGAACGCCTTCAACGCCACCAGTCCCGTCCTCAAAAAGGGGCTGGCCCTGACCCCGGTGAAGTTCGGCATCGCCTTCAATGTGGTGCACCTCAACCAGGCCGGGGCCCTGGTCCACGTCTACAACGACGGCAGCATCCTGGTCAACCACGGCGGCACCGAAATGGGCCAGGGCCTCAACACCAAGGTGGCTCAGGTGGTGGCGCAAGGCCTGGGCGTGAGCCTGTCCAAGGTGCGCGTCAGCGCCACCGACACCAGCAAAGTGGCCAACACCTCGGCCACCGCCGCCTCCACCGGGTCTGACCTGAACGGCAAAGCCGCCGCCGATGCGGTGCGGCAAATCAGGGAGCGCCTGCGCGAGCACCTCGCCAGCCGCCATGGCGTGCCGGCCGAGTCGATCCATTTTGCGCATGACCATGTCGAGGTGGGCGATCAGCGCCTGCCCTTCGATCAGGTGGTGATGTCTGCCTACATGGCCCGCGTACAGCTGTGGTCCGACGGCTTTTACGCCACGCCCAAGCTGCATTGGGACCGCCACACCCTGCAGGGCCGCCCTTTCCAATACTTTGCCTATGGCGCCTCGGTGAGCGAAGTGCTGATCGATACCCTGACCGGCGAGTCCAAGCTCTTGCGCACCGACCTGCTGCACGACGTCGGTCAATCGATCAACCCCGCCATCGACATCGGGCAGATCGAAGGGGCCTTCATCCAGGGCATGGGCTGGCTGACCACGGAGGAACTCGTCTGGCACCCGCAGACGGGTCGCTTGATGACCCATGCGCCGTCCACCTACAAGATCCCGACCGCCAGCGATTGCCCCGCAGACTTCAGAGTCAAGCTGTTTGGCAACACCAACACCGAAGACACCATCCACCGCTCCAAGGCCGTGGGCGAGCCACCGTTGTTGCTGTCGTTCTCGGTGTTTTTGGCCCTCCGTGATGCGGTCTCCAGCGTGGGAGAACACCGGGTCGACCCACAACTGCGCGCACCGGCCACACCCGAGGCCATCCTGGATGCCATCGACGCCGTGAAAGCCCACCCAGGCCCATGACCACGCACAACGCATCAGCCCTGCGCCAAACCGCCCAGCAATGGCTGGCGCAAGGCCGCGCCGCCGTGCTGGTGCAGGTGGACTCGGTGCGCGGCTCAACCCCGCGCGAAGCCGATGCCCGCATGCTGGTCGCGGCCGACGAGGTGCACGGCACCGTGGGTGGCGGCCACCTGGAGTGGCAAGCCATCGCCGTGGCGCGGCAAACCTTGGCCGAACAGGCCGCCCACCCCGCCACCTTGACGCCCTGGGCCCGCTGGAGCCAGACCTTCGCCCTAGGCCCGACGCTGGGCCAATGTTGCGGCGGCGTCATGGTGCTGGGCTTTGAGCCCTTGAGCGAACAGGTGCTGTCCCAATGGCCAGAGAAAGCGCCGCGCTTTCACCTTGAATTGCATGGCGCCGGACACGTCGGGCAAGCCATCGTGCGGCTGCTGTCCGACATCGATTGCACCGTGCGCTGGATCGACCAGCGCCTGGACTACGCCGACCTCAGCGACCACATCGGGCTGCCCAGCGAGGCCGAACTGGCGCGGCTACCCGGCCACATCCAGTGCCTGCCGACCGACAGCGCCGCCACCGAAGTGGCTGACGCCCCGGTGGGCAGTGCGCACCTGGTGCTGACCCACCGACACGACCTGGACCTGTCCATCATCGACGCCCTCCTGAGACGCGACGATGTGCGCGCAGGTGCCGCCTGGATCGGCCTGATCGGATCACAAACCAAACGCGCGGCCTTTGAGCACCGCTTGGCCGCCAAAGGTCATGATCCCGCGTCCGTGGCCCGCATGGCCTGCCCGATCGGGCTGCCCGGCATCACCGGCAAAGAGCCCGCTGTGATCGCGATTGCCGTGGTCGCGCAGCTGCTGCAGCACCACGGCTGAAGCCACCGCTGACCATAACGCGCGCCTGCCTCTAAGGCGTCGCCTGGTACCACCGTCCCAACACCGCCCGCTCAGCCTCGGTGATTTGGGTGGCGTTGTTGATGGGCATGGCCTTGAGGACCACAGCCTGCTGGTAGATCTGCTGTGCGTGCTGCGCAATCAACTCCGGCGTGTCCAGCAACACACCCTTGTTCGCCAACTGGGCGCTGTGGCACGTCACGCAACGCTGCTCGATGATGGCCCGCACCTGATGCAACAGCATGGCCTTGGTCTCGACACGGCTGGCGGCCGCAGGCTTGGGCCCAATCACAGGCGCCAGCCACACCGCCACGCCCAGCAAGATGGCCACCCCGGCCACCGCCCAACCCCAAGGCGGCGCCTTGCCCGCCAACGCCGTCTTGTGCCGCGCCACAAAGAAGTGCCGGATCAAGGCGCCCGCCAGCATCAACAGCACCAGCACCAGCCAGTTGTGCGCCGGGCTGTAGGTCCAGGGGTAATGGTTGCTGAGCATGCCAAACAACACCGGCAAGCCAAAGTAGGTGTTGTGCACGCTGCGCTGCTTGCCACGCAGGCCATGCACCGGGTCCACCGGCTGGCCGGCCTTCATGGCGGCCACCACCTTGCGCTGTCCCGGAATGATCCAGAAAAACACATTGGCGCTCATGGTCGTGGCCATCATGGCCGCCACCAACAAAAACGCCGCCCGCCCGGCAAACAGCTGACACGCCGCCCAACTGGCCGCCACCACGATGACCGCCACCAAAGCACCCACCTGTTGATTGCCCCGGGGCCCTCGCCCCAAGGTGCGGCAGATCAGGTCATAGACCACCCAAAAGCCTGCCAAAAACCCCAGGGCCGTGCCCACCGCCATCGCCGGGGTCCAGTCAAACACGGTCTTGTCGATCAAAAACGTCGTGGCATTGAACAGGTACAGCACCGTGAACAGGCCAAAGCCCGTCAACCAGGTGGAATAGCTCTCCCAATAGAACCAGTGCAGGTGCGCAGGCAAGGTCTTGGGGGCCCCCAGGTACTTGTGCGGGTTGTAGAAACCACCGCCATGCACGGCCCACAACTCGCCACCGACGCCCTTGTCCTTCAAGGCCGGATCAAGCGGCGGCGTCAGGCTGTTGTCCAACCAGACGAAATAAAACGAGGACCCGATCCAGGCAATGGCCACCACCACATGCGTCCAGCGCAGCAGCAGATTGACCCAGTCCAGGGCATAGCTCAACCACGGGCTCAAGTCACCCATCTCAACTACCCCGATAGGTGGAATAGGCCCAAGGACTCACCAACAAAGGCACGTGGTAGTGCGATTGCGACTGGGCAATACCAAAGTCCACAGGCACCTGACCCAGAAAGGCCGGCTTGGGCAAGTCCACCCCTTGATCCCGAAAATAGGCCTCGACATCAAACACCAGTCGGTAGCGACCCGGCACCATGTCGTGGCCCGCCAACAACGGTGCATCGAGTCGGCCATCGGCATTGGTGCGGGCTTGTTTGAGCAAGGCCCATTCGCCCTGCATCACATACAGCACCACGGACATGCCCGCGGCCGGTCGGCCATGGACAGTGTCCAGCACATGGGTGGTCAAACGCCCCTCTGGGGTGGTGGACGAGACGGGCACAGAAAATGAATGTTCAGTCATCGCAAACGTCCTGGCAGTTCGTTGCCTCAAAGAGAACCTTGCAAGTAGCGAGCCACTCGCACCGACACTTCACTAAACTGTAACCACTTTCATCACCGTGGTCCCCATCATGACCATCACGCCACCCGCGCCCTACCCCCGCGACCTCGTCGGCCACGGTCGCCACCCGCCGCATGCGCAATGGCCGGGCGGTGCGCAAATTGCCGTGCAGTTCGTGTTGAACTACGAAGAAGGCGGCGAGAACTCGGTGCTGCATGGCGACGCCGGCAGTGAACAGTTCTTGAGCGAAATGTTCAACCCGCCCGCCTTTGCCGACCGACACCTGAGCATGGAGTCGATCTACGAATACGGATCACGGGTGGGGGTGTGGCGCATCCTGCGCGAGTTTGAGCGGCGCCAGCTGCCACTCACCGTCTTTGGCGTGAGCATGGCCCTGCAACGCTACCCCGAGTTGACGCGCGCTTTTGTCGAGCTGGGCCACGAGATCGCCTGCCACGGCTGGCGTTGGATCAGCTACCAAGGCATGGATGAGGCCACTGAGCGCGAGCACATGCGCCTTGGCATGCAGCTCATCCAGGACTTGACCGGCCAACGCGCCCTGGGCTGGTACACCGGCCGCGACAGCCCCAACACCCGCCGCCTGGTGGCCGACTATGGTGGCTTTGAGTACGACAGCGACTACTACGGCGACGACCTGCCCTTCTGGACCGAGGTGAGCAAGACCAATGGCGAGGTGGTGCCCCACTTGGTGGTGCCCTACACGCTGGACGTGAACGACATGCGCTTTTGCCTGCCCCAGGGGTATTCGCAGGCCGATGATTTTTTCACCTACCTGCGGGACACCTTTGACGTGCTCTATGCCGAAGGTGACCGCAACGGCCTCAACGAGCCCAAGATGATGAGCGTGGGCATGCATTGCCGCTTGCTGGGCCGCCCGGGGCGTATGCGGGCCTTGCAAAAGTTTCTGGACTACCTGGAGCAGCACGACAAGGTCTGGGTGTGCCGCCGCCTCGACATTGCCCGCCACTGGAAAACGCAGCACCCCTGGACCGGAACCCCCAAATGACCCCAAGTCCTTTGACCCTGGCGCAACTCAATGCCGCCGATCCCGCCAGCTTTGTGGCGTTGCTCGACGGCGTCTACGAGCATTCGCCCTGGATTGCCCAGCATGCGGCGCTGGCACGCCCCTTCAAGAGCCTGGCGCACCTGAAATTCGTGCTGGCGCACTTGGTGAGACAAGCCTCGACGCCGCAACAGCTGAGCCTGATCCGCGCCCATCCCGAGCTGGCGGGCAAAGCCGCGGTGGCCGGACAACTCACCGCCGAGTCCACCCAAGAGCAAAGCCAGGCCGGACTGACGCACTGCACCGCCGACGAGTTTGATCGCCTGCAACAACTCAACCGCGACTACAACGCCCGCTTTGGCTGGCCCTTCATCCTGGCCGTGCGTGGCCCCCGTGGCACGGGCTTGAGCCGCACGCAGATCATCGAGACCTTCGAGCGCCGGCTGCAGCACCCGCCCTCGTTTGAACAGGCCGAATGCCTGCGCAACATCCACCGCATTGCCGAGCTCCGGCTGAACGACAAGTTCGGGTTTGAACCGACGCTGGGCAACCAGGTGCTGGACTGGGCCGATGCCTTGGCCGTGCACACCGAGGGCGAAGGGTGCTTGACCGTGACCTACCTCACCCCGGCCCACCAGGCCTGCGCCGCGCAGCTCTCGACCTGGATGACGGACTGCGGCTTTGACGAGGTCAGCATCGACGCGGTCGGCAATGTGGTGGGCGTTTATCACGGCACCGATCCCAGCGCCCCGCGCCTGCTGACCGGCTCGCACTACGACACCGTCCGCAACGGCGGCAGGTACGACGGACGCCTGGGCATCTTCACGCCCATGCTCTGCGTGCGCGAACTGCACCGCCAAGGCCAACGCCTCAAGCACGGCCTGGAGGTCGTCGCCTTTGCCGAAGAAGAAGGCCAGCGCTACAAGGCCACCTTCATGGGGTCAAGCGCCCTGGTCGGCGACTTCAATCCCGACTGGCTGGACTTGGCCGATGCCGATGGCGTCACGGTTCGCCAAGCCATGCAACTGGCCAGCCTGCCCGCCACGCCCGAGTCCATCCAGGCCCTCAAGCGCGACCCGGCCAAGTACCTGGCTTTTGTCGAAGTCCACATCGAACAAGGCCCGGTGTTGGACGACATCGACCTGCCGCTGGGCGTCGTCACCTCCATCAACGGCAGCCTTCGCTACACCGGCGAAGTCATCGGCATGGCCAGCCACGCAGGCACCACCCCCATGGACCGGCGTCAAGATGCCGCCGCCGCCGTGGCCAAGCTGCTGTTGTTTGTCGA
>JAZJZP010000197.1:0-2009 GCA_040389805.1 Pseudomonadota bacterium | reverse complement strand
CCAAGGGGCCAATAGCGCATCCAGGTGGATGCCATCAAAACCATGCACGCGGGCCTGACCGAACAAGCCGTCCAGCACCGGCATCACCGAGAAAAACATGGCCAACCGAAACAAGCCCAGTCGATGGATCAAGGTGTAGATCACATCAACCCACACGGCCGACCTATCACGCAGGGGCTCAAACGGGCGCCAACGCTGCAACGGCCCCATCAGCGCGACCAAGATCATGATCTGCAAGCACCCGACCAGTAACCATCCCGTCGCGACGTAGGCATCTTCCAGCAAGTTGCCAAAACCCAGCCAAAACACCAGGGGCTGCACCCACGCCTCAAACACGCCTTGCTGGACAACGCCAAACGCGTCGGTGATTGCATCAAGCAGCGTGCCGTCCATCATGTCAATGTGGGGCGACACCGACCTGCGCATAGAGCGGATGCTCTCGCAAAGTGGCAAAGCACAGGCCCTTGGCCTTCAAGCCGACAATCAGAGGCTCCAGCACCGCCGGTGCCCAGGGATCCTGGCGCGACCAGATGCCCAGATGCGCCAGCAAGATATCGCCGCTACGCACGTCGCGCAAGGCGCGCGCTAGCAAGACGCGATTGGGATAGCGGTCACTGGACAACTCATCGCCCAGAAAACCTGCGGGCGCCCAAGGAACGTGGTGCCAACCGCAGGATTTCGCGGCCGCCAGCAAAGCCGGTGATGTCTTGCCGCCAGGCGCACGGAACAGCGCCCGCATGGTGCGCCCCGTCATGGCTTCAAAGCGCCGTGCAGGCTGCGCCAGTTCGGAACAATACTGCGTGGCAGACAGGTGTTGGCGTGGACCGATTCGCGTCCCGGCAGTAGCCTGCATGGTGAAACCATCGCCCTGATCCGCCCGCCAGACAACGTGGTTCCAGGTGTGTGAGCCGAAGTCATGCCCATCAGTGGCCAGCATCCGCCACCAGGGCACCCACTCGTCGTCCAAGGTGCTGCCAGCAGGCCTGGGGCCCACCGCCTGGGTGGGCTCATTGGCCAAAAAGAAAGTCGCTTGTACCTGCTGGCGTCGCAACACGTCTGCAATCAGCGGCGCCACGCCCATGTGACCGGTATCAAAGGTCAGGTAGACCGGGTGGGTACAGGGCGTGGCGGCGATGCTCAAGCCCGATGCGGCCCAGGCCAGCAAACCCAAGATCCAGGGACCAAACCGATGTCTTGCCATGCGTGAACTCACTGCCTTGGTGCGTGATCCAGCGTCCAGACGCCATGGGGCGATTTACCCACCGGAATCTGGCGCACCACCTTCTTTTGCACCGTGTCGATGAAGGTGAGTTTACGAGCCCAGCGCGAGGTCGTCATGATGGTTTTTCCATCCGAGAGCACCTCCATGCAGTCAGGGCCGCCTGGCGCTGGGTAGGTATCCACCACCGTGAAGGTCTGCAGGTCGATGCGACTGATGGTATTGCCCGCACGGTTACTCAGCAAGACATGGCGCTTGTCGCCCCAAGCTCGGAACGCGTGCGCCCCGTCACCCGTGGCAATGCGCTTGACCAGCACGGGTTTAGGCCCCGTCACGTCATAAACCTCGGCAAAGGCATCGCCGGTCAAACCAATCAACAGGTGCTTGTCATCGGGCGTCACAAACACGTCGGCGGGCATTTTTCCCACGGGGACCCGCCAGCGGATGGTCTGCGTCGCCATGTCAATGGCCACCAACTCGTCACTGTCTTGCATGGTCACATAAGCGACGGTGCCTTGGCTGTCCGTGTTGATGTGGCTTGGGGTTTTGCCGGTCGGAATCCGTTTGGCCAGCGTCAACGAAAACCCACCCCCCACCTGAGGTGACACCCGGTAAATATCGACGTGGTTGAGTCGATTGGCGGCGGTCAGAAACCAGCGCATATTGGGCGAAAAACGCAGTTGGTAAGGGTCGGCAATGCCTTCGATCACCCGCTGCACCTGCCCGGTTACAGGGTCGAGCAGCGTGATCGTGTCGCTGGACGCATTGGCCACGAGCAAGGATTTTTCGT
>JAZJZP010000196.1:0-4959 GCA_040389805.1 Pseudomonadota bacterium | reverse complement strand
ACCTTCGGCTGTGTTCGGCTGAACACTAACTGTTCGCGCGCACGGGTCAAGGCCACGTACAGGGCATTGAGTTCCTCGCGGTGCTGGGCCGCGTGCTCTTGGGCCATCGCATCTTTCAGGCTGGGAGGCGGCTTGGCTTCTGAACGGACAAACGCGCACCGAACCGGGCGGGCTTCACTTTCAGGCCAATCCACCATCACGGTGTGGTGATCGCTGCGACCATTCTCCGCATCGGTGTCCACCACAAAAACCACGCGCGCTTCCAGGCCCTTGGCGCCATGGATGGTCAGCAACTGCACCGCGCCAGGGTGCACCCGACCAGGCAGCGCCAGCGGCAAACGCTTCATGGCACGCACCCAGCGATAGGGGGTGGCATCCCGCCCGCCATCCATGTCCAGGCTCTGTGCCAACAAAGCATCCAGGTGGAGCAAGGCCTGGGCTCGCTGCGCCACGGGCAGTGCGGCCACCAGGCGCTGGCGCACCTGGCCTTCGGTCGACACCGACTCCAACAGGTCATGAGGGGGCGCCGTGCGTGCCAAGGTCTGCCAGCGACGCAGGCAGTTGGCCGTCTCCAGCAGTTTCGCGGCCGCGTCCGGCCAGTTCATCAAAGCGTCCCACCAACTGCTCTTGGCGAGGCGAGCGCGACCGACCAACTGAACCAGCTCATCGTCGCACCATGAAAACACCGGGCTGCGCAAGGCGTGTGCCAGCGCCAGGTCGTTTTGAGGGGACACCAAGGCCTCCACCAAGGCGACCAGGTCGCGCACCTCAGCGGTGTCGATCAAACGGGTGTTTTCAGGGGCGACATGGGCGATGCCATGCGTTTGCAGTGCTTGCGCCACCCAGGCCAAGGTGGCACGCTTGCGGCTCAGGACAAAGATGTCTTCAGGGGCCATGCCCTGGACACGGATGAGCTCGCCAATGGCCAGCGCCACGTGCTCGGCCTCGGCTTGTTTGAGCGAGGAGTCGGGCGACTCGCGCGGGGTCACCAATGTGTCGCGCCAGACAGGCTCGGGCTCGACAACGTCCGGCCCCAGGCGGGTGCTGGCAGGTCGCAGCACATCGGGCAACACCGAGACCTTGGAGGCCTCGACCGACTCTGTGGTGTGTGATCGAAAGCCCTCAAAGGCCCCTTGCGTCACCGCCTGGCCCATGACTTTATTGAGCGCCGCAATCACCCCGGGGGCATTGCGGCGGGTGTGATCGCACGACAACAAATCGCCATCCAGACCATCCAGTACAAACTGCTTGGCAGCCTCAAACACCCTGGGGTCAGCCCGACGAAAGCGGTAGATGCTCTGCTTGGGGTCGCCCACCAAAAACACCTTCACAGGCTGTTGCCCACTGCCCGCCCCGGCATAGCCGCCCAGCCAGGATTTCAGGGTCTGCCACTGCAAGGGGCTGGTGTCTTGAAACTCGTCCATCAGCAGTTGGCGCACTTGGGTGTCCAGCCGCTCTTGGATCCATCCCGCCACCGACGAATCGCCCAGCAAGTGCGACGCCGCCAGCTCCAGATCGACCATGTCGACCTGCCCTTTCACGGCCTTGAGGCTGGCGTATTCCTCAAACAGCGCGCGTGACAACAAGCACATGCGCTGGTGCGCCAGATGGGCTTGTGCCTGCAAGCAGGCCTGTGCCAGGTCTTGCAACCACGCTTGCGCCCAAGCCAGTTCGGCTGAGTCGCCCAGTTGTTTGCGGGGGCTGCCGTCCTTGGTCAGCAAAGCCGCGCGCAAGCCCTCGTATTGGTCGACAGGGTTGGGCTGGCTCAAGGCCTGCTCGATGCCCACCCCGGCCTTGCGAGCGGTGACGCCTTTGCTTTGGGCCAACTGCTTGGCCAAGGCCAGCATCGGCTCGGTCACCGATGGGCGATCCAAGACTTGCAAAGGATCGGACAGATCGGCCCATGCTGGCGACCATTGGCCCAAGGCCTCGACACTGCCCTGCAAATGCCCAGCTTCGTCCGCCAGGGCAATTTCAAGCCGATTGGACAAGGCCGATTGCAACCAGGCTTCAAGGTTGAAGCGCCCCATGTCTCGAATCAGCGCCAGAAAGGCATCCACCTCGGATTCGACCGCGTCAGACACCTCCGAGGCCTGCGCCTGCTGCGTGTCCATTCGGCGCAAAAAACGTCCCCACAACTCGGGCCACAACTCGCTGGTGTCTTCGACCAGGTTGAGCTCAGGCGGCAAGCCAAGTTCGGCCAAGGCATCCAGGGGCGCAGCCCGCACCAAACGGGAGAACCAGCCGTGAATGGTGTGAATCTCCACCCCGCGCCCCTCGTCCAACCACTGCCGATACAAACCCGCCAAGGCCTCGCTGGCCTGCACGGCCTGATCCGCCGTCATGCCTCGCATCACCAACTCGCGCTGACGCTTCAAATCGTCGGCCTGTGCAAACTCGCGCAGCCACTGGTGCAAGCGCTCGCGCATCTCCGCGGCCGCCTTGCGTGTGAAGGTGATCGCCAGGATCTGTGACGGCTCTGCGCCATCGAGCAAGGCGCGAAAAATTCGCGACACCAGCATCCAGGTTTTGCCCGCCCCGGCGCAGGCTTCAACCACCACGCTGCGTTGCGGGTCACACGCGACCTGGTAGAAGCGCTCGCGGGGCACGACATCCGCATTGATGCAATAGGCGGCCTGGCTCATGTCAACTCCTTCGATACCGACCAGTGGTCACGCCGACACAGACCGCGCACATCGCAATACTCGCAGGCCTTGCCTTCACCCAGGGCCGGCAAGGCGGCGCCGGCCAAGATGCGCGCAAGATCTTGCCGCACGCCCTCCACCACGGCATCGGCAGACACCATCACCTCAGGGTGCTTGAGGGCCGTCACGGCCTTGTCGTCCAAGTGCAGGTACATGGCTTCAATCACGCCGCTGGCCAGATGGGGTTGGGTCGCATCCACCGTGGTGGGTGAGTGCTGCGCCAAGGCCGCATAAAACGCCAACTGGGTGTCCTCCAGCGGTTGCTTGAGCTTTTCCTTGAGCCGACCCAGCGATCCCGTCTTGTAGTCGATCACGCACCAGGCTTTGCTGGCCCCATGTCCCTGCATGTCCAGCCGATCCAACTGACCATGCAAGCGCACGGTGACCTCGGGGCTCACCTCCAGTGGCAACTGCGCCGTTTCTTCCGCCTTGGCAAAGCGCCAACCCTCGCCTTCATGCTGGGCAAGCCAGTCCAGGTACTGCAAACCCAGTCGCTCCAGCGCTGCCGTGAACGGCAAAAAATAAGGTCGCCGCTGATCTCGGTCCATGCCTTGCTGGCGGGTGACGTCTTGGGTCGCCTGCAACCACAGCGCCTGGTCATCACTGGCTTGAGGCCGATGCGGCAGCGCTTCGCGCAGCGCATGAAACTGCTGCAACACCGCGTGCAGCCAGGTGCCGAAATCAGAGCTGTCAAGCCCTTCTTCAAGCTCATCCATGGACCGCAAACCCAGCACATACTGGGCAAAAAACCGATACGGGCATTGGCGCAAGGCCTCGTAAGACGTGGCCGTGATCAAGGCGGGTAATGGCAAGCCATGCAGCGTCGGTTGCGGCAAATTGACCGGTTGTAGTGGCATGAACTGAAGGGCCCTCACATCGGGCAGTTCGGTCAGCGCTTGGCCGGCGAGCAGGCTCCAGCGCTCAAACCACGGGCTGGGCTCCAAGGGCTCGCGGCCCTCAGCCTTGCGGCACAGGCAAGTCAAGGCGTCATGGGCCATCAGCAAGGTGAATGAAGCCCATTGGGCTTCCCTCAAAATCGTCTTGGTTGGTAGACCCATCTGCTCGCTCAGCGCCCCATGCACCCAACCGGGCACCGCATTCATGGCCCCAAGCTGCGCCTCGTCGGCGCCCGGCATCACGATGGCACTGAAGGGGCGCAACACCGCCCGCGTCAAGGGCGTCACCACCACATCAACCGAGGCATCGCCGCCATCAGGCGGTGGCAGCTTGAAGCTCGCTTCCTCAAGCACATCACCCACCCAGCGCTGCAAACCACCGCCATCCATGCGCAAACCACTGGCCACCGCTGGCCACTCGACCGGCTCCGGACTGGTTCCAGCCTGCAGGCGCAAGGCCACCAGCACCGCCGCGCCAGCCGGGTCATCCAGCAAGGCTTGCCACGCACCACAGAACACCAAAGCCTGAGCCAAGTGACTCAGCGACATCGACAAAGGCTGCCGCCCTGCTGACCACACCGGTTGGAGCAACTGTGCCGTCTCGTGCGCCAAGCGCCACACGCTGCGCGCCGCATCAGGCATGGCCTGGCGACCCTGCGGCAGCAACTCACTGGCAGACGACGCCGCAACATCCGACGTACTCACCAGCCCCCAGGCGCTCAACAGGCCATGACTGCGACACCAACTCTCCAGGGCGGCCACGGCAGCGTCCAGGTCATCGCCCTCGCACTGGCCGGGCCATTGCACCCAGCCGGACTTCAGCCAGTCCAGCAATTGCTCGGTCGACGCATTGGGTCGCGAAGCCTCCAGCAAGCGGGTCACGGCCGCGCCCGCCCTCGTGGTGGACAACTTCCAACCCGTCTCATCCGAGACACGAGCCCCCGCGCCTTCAAGCAATGCACGCACCCGCCGCACCAAACTGCGATCGACCACCACCAGCGCAACCGGCTCTCTCTCGGATGAAGGGGTCTGACGAGCCTGATTCACTGCCAACAGCACCTGGGTGGCCGCCCGCTGGGCTTCTTCCTCAAAATCCAGACACACCGCCATCGAAGGCGCCAACGCGCTCGGCCCAGCGGCCACCTCAGCCTCTGCATTCATCCACAACACAGGGACACCCGCTTGCGTTGCCTGACGCAGCACCGCCAACATCACGGACGATTCACTGCCCGGCACCACCACTTGCCCCGCCGTCACGCCGACCCACGCCTTGCAATCGCACAAAAACAACACATCAGTCGACCATTTCCCGTCGTCGCTGCTGGCCGCCCACTCCAGCGCCCAAGCTAACAATAGAC
>JAZJZP010000195.1:0-2753 GCA_040389805.1 Pseudomonadota bacterium | reverse complement strand
AAGTCGAAGCCTCGAAGTTCGACCTGGCCTACATCTCGCTCGACGGCAACATCGGTTGCCTGGTCAACGGCGCCGGTCTGGCCATGGCCACCATGGACACCATCAAGCTGTTTGGCGGCGAGCCCGCCAACTTCCTGGATGTGGGCGGTGGCGCCACGGCCGAGAAGGTCACCGAGGCCTTCAAGATCATGCTCAAGAACCCCGAGGTCAAGGGCATTCTGGTCAACATCTTTGGCGGCATCATGAAGTGCGACACCATCGCCGAAGGCGTCATCACGGCGTGCCGGGCGGTGAACCTGTCCGTGCCCTTGGTGGTGCGCATGAAGGGCACCAACGAAGACATCGGCAAGAAGATGCTGGCCGATTCGGGCCTGCCCATCATCGCTGCCGACACCATGGCCGAAGCCGCGACCAAGATCGTGGCCGCCGTTGCCTAAGCCCTGACCTGAAAGACACACCATGTCCATCTTCATCAATAAAGACACCAAGGTCATTACCCAGGGCATCACCGGCAAGACCGGTCAGTTCCACACGCGGGGCTGTCGTGACTATGCCAATGGCCAAAACTGCTTTGTCGCCGGCGTGAACCCCAAAAAGGCGGGTGAAGACTTCGAAGGCATCCCCATCTTTGGCAGCGTCAAAGACGCCGCCAAGCAGACCGGTGCCACGGTCTCGGTCATTTACGTGCCTCCCGCTGGGGCGGCTGCGGCCATCTGGGAAGCCGTTGAGGCCGACCTCGACCTGGCCATCTGCATCACCGAAGGCATCCCCGTGCGCGACATGCTGGAAGTGCGCAACCGCATGCGGGCCAAAGAAGCCGCGGGCGGCAAAAAAACCTTGCTGCTGGGCCCCAACTGTCCCGGTCTGATCACCCCAGAGGAGATCAAGATCGGCATCATGCCCGGCCACATCCACCGCAAGGGGCGCATTGGCGTGGTCTCACGTTCTGGCACCTTGACTTACGAGGCAGTGGCTCAGTTGACTGAGATCGGCCTGGGTCAGTCCAGCGCGGTCGGCATCGGCGGAGACCCCATCAACGGCTTGAAACACATCGACGTGATGCGCGCCTTCAATGACGACCCGGATACCGACGCCGTCATCATGATTGGCGAAATCGGCGGCCCCGACGAGGCCGAGGCGGCACTCTGGTGCAAGGCCAACATGAAAAAACCCATCGTGGGCTTCATTGCCGGGGTCACGGCGCCGGCCGGCAAGCGCATGGGCCACGCGGGTGCGCTCATCAGTGGCGGTGCTGACACGGCCGACGCCAAGCTCGCCATCATGGAAGAATGCGGCTTCACCGTGACGCGCAACCCCTCTGAAATGGGCAAGTTGCTGAAAAGCCTGTTGAAGGGCTGACCAGAGCGTCCCTATTCTCGCTTTCTCAGCCAATGTCAGCCCCTACACTCGGGGCTGATTCTTTTTTGTGCACACGATGGACGCATTTTTGACCGCCGACTTCTGGCTTGCCGTTGGCCAGATCGTGATGATCGATATCTTGCTGGGTGGTGACAATGCCGTGGTCATTGCCCTGGCTTGCCGCAACCTGCCCGCCGAACTCCGCACCCGTGGCATTTTGTGGGGCACCGCGGGTGCCATCGTGCTGCGCATTGTGTTGATCTTCTTTGCCATGAGCTTGCTGGCCTTGCCCTACCTCAAGCTGGTGGGGGCCGTCCTCTTGCTGTGGATCGGCGTCAAACTGCTCGTGCCCGACAACGATGGCCATGGCAACATTCAAGCCAGCGACCGGCTGTGGGCGGCAGTCAAAACCATCATCGTGGCCGACTTGGTGATGAGCGTCGACAACGTCATTGGCATTGCCGGGGCTGCGCACGGCGTGGGGCAAGGCGGGCACCAAATGGTGCTGGTGGCCTTTGGACTGTTGGTGAGCATCCCGATCATCGTGTGGGGCAGCACCATGGTGCTCAAACTCATGGACCGTTTCCCCTTGATCATCACGGCGGGCGGCATGTTGCTGGGCTGGATTGCCGGTACGCTGGCGGTGAGTGACCCGGCTGCGGCCCCCTATGTGGTCGAGACCAGCACCCACCGCTACATTGCCGGTAGCGTGGGTGCTTTGCTGGTGTTGGCGTTCGGCACCTTGTTTGCCAAGCGACAAAGTACCCCGGAATAGGACGGAACGCGAGCATGCCTACCTCCATGACCCTGGTCACCACCCTGATCGCATTGTTGATCGTGGTGGCGGTGTTCATGGTGTGGTGGCTGCTGCGACAAGACCGCCGCGTGCAGTCCACCCGTTCGACCTTTGGTCCGAGTACCCAACAAGGCGGGCGTCACAGCCGCAGCCACAGCGCCACACGACCGGGTCGACCCATCGCGCCCACCGCGGCTGAGCGTGAACGCGCCATGGCCCGGGCACGCTTGGCCACCGGATCAGACCCTGGCCCCGAGACGGTGCTGTCCTACCTGCAACCTGACGACAGCGTCCTGCCTGTCTCGGGGTTTGATGCGAGCCGGCCATCGCAATTGCCGCACGGTTTTGCACAGACCACCCGGCCGCAGGCATGGCAGCGCGATGCCGACAGCGCACCACTTCTGGCAAGGCCACGTGAGACCGCACGCTCCACTTCCGCCGTGGCAGCGGCCCAGGCAGAAGGCATGCAGCGCGTGACCCATGCGCTCAATGCCCTCAATGAGGGGCCTGCCGACCAAGCCTGGAACGCACTCAAAGGGTTTCGCCCCGAACCGGGGCAGTCTGAAACCTGCCTGGAGACGCTGGAGCGCATCGCGCA
>JAZJZP010000194.1:0-5270 GCA_040389805.1 Pseudomonadota bacterium | reverse complement strand
TGGTCACCTTCTGATATCCAGCCCTCTTATTCATTCATCGCTCTTTATTCAAGGGATCCATCCATGAACAACACCATTCGCCGCGTCGCCATCATTGGCGGCAACCGCATTCCGTTTGCCCGCTCCAACACCGTGTACTCACACGTCTCCAACCAAGAGATGTTGACGGCCACCTTCCAAGGTTTGGTCGATCGCTTCAACCTGCATGGCGAACGTCTGGGCGATGTCGCCGCAGGCGCCGTGATGAAGCACTCGAAGGACTTCAACCTGGTGCGTGAAACGGTGCTGTCGACCACCTTGTCGCCAGAGACTCCCGCCTATGACTTGCAGCAAGCCTGTGGCACTGGCCTGGAAGCGGTCATGCTCGTGGCCAACAAGATTGCCCTGGGGCACATCGAGTGCGGCATTGGCGGCGGTGTCGATACCACGTCTGACGCACCCATTGGCGTCAACGAAAAGATGCGCAAAATCTTGCTGGAAGCCAACCGAGCCAAGACCACGGGCCAGCGCCTGTCGATCATTTCGCAACTGCGCCCCAGCATGCTGGTCAAACCCAGCATCCCCAAGAACGGCGAACCCCGCACCGGGTTCTCGATGGGCGAGCACGCCGAATTGATGGCGCGCGAATGGGGCATTGCTCGCGAAGACCAAGATCAGTTGACCCTCAAGAGCCACAAAAATCTGGCCAAGGCTTACAACGACGGGTTCTTTGCCGACCTGATGACACCATTCAAGGGTGTGACCAAGGACAACAACCTGCGCGCTGATCTGACGATTGAAAAGCTGCGCTCGCTCAAGCCTTGTTTTGACAAGAAGGTCGCACCGGGCCAGGGCACCTTGACCCCAGGCAATTCCACGCCATTGACCGATGGTGCCTCGGCCGTATTGCTGGGCAGCGAAGAGTGGGCCAAGTCCCGCAACCTGCCTGTGCTGGCTTACATCACCTTCAGTGAAGTGGCTGCGGTGGACTTCTTCAACAAGAAGGAAGGCCTGTTGATGGCCCCCGCCTATGCCGTGCCGCGCATGCTCAAGCGCGCCGGCATCAGCTTGCAAGACTTTGACTTCTATGAGATCCACGAAGCCTTTGCCGCCCAAGTGCTGTGCACCCTCAAGGCCTGGGAAGATCCAAAGTACTGCAAGGAGCGTCTGGGTCTGGATCAGCCGCTGGGCTCGATCGACATGAGCAAGCTCAACATCAACGGCAGCTCACTGGGGGCTGGCCATCCATTTGGCGCCACGGGTGGTCGTCTGGTGGCTACGTTGGCCAAGATGTTGTCGCAAAAGGGCTCGGGCCGCGGCTTGATCTCTATTTGTGCGGCTGGCGGGCAGGGCGTTGTGGCCATCCTGGAGCGGTAAGACTTGGCTGAACCTGCCTTTGGCCGCATCCGGTCGAGGGCAGGAATTGCTACACTGGTCAGTTACACAGGCAAATCGAGGCAACCCTCGCCCCGAGAAAGCCGCGCCCTGCAAGGCCCACCGTTTTGCAGGTCAATGAGGAGACATCAGATGCCCCAATTTGCTACGGCCGCAGCCGCGCCCAACCAATCCATCGTCAATCCAGACGGAAGCACCAACCGGATTTGGTTGTCGTCGTATGTCAAGGGCGTGCCCCATGACATCGACCTCAATAAATACCAGTCGCTGAACGAGTACTTTGACGAGTGCATCAGCAAGTTCCGTGCGCGTCCGGGCTTTGTGAGCATTGGCACGGAGATGACCTATGACCGGCTGGACCGGCATGTCAACGAGTTTGCGGGCTGGATGCAAAGCCAGGGCATCAAAAAGGGCGACCGGGTGGCGATCATGCTGCCCAACATCTTCCAGTACCCGATCGTGTTGTTTGCCGTGCTACGCATTGGTGCCGTGGTGGTCAACGTCAACCCGCTCTACACCCCCAGAGAGTTGAACCATCAACTCAAGGACAGCGGCGCCGAGACCATCATCGTGATGGAAACCTTTGCCAAGACGCTGCAAGATTCGCTGGCAGGCACCCAGATCAAGCGCATCGTACTGACCCAGATCGGTGACCTGCTGTCCGATGGCATGCTCAACTTCAAGGGCCGGGCACTCAACTTCGTCTTGCGTAAGGTGCAAAAGATGGTGCCCGCATACCAGCTGCCGGGTGCCGTCTGGATGCGCGACACCCTCAAGGCGGGCGCCAAGGTCAAGGCTCAAAGGCCCAAGATTGCCCATGACGATCTGGCCTTCTTGCAATACACCGGCGGCACCACGGGCGTGGCCAAGGGTGCGATGCTCACGCACCGCAACGTGGTGGCCAACTGCTTGCAGGCCTTGGCCTTTACCGAAGGCCAACTCACGGGCGAAACCGAAACCGTGGTGACCCCATTGCCGCTGTATCACATCTTCTCGCTGACCGTGAACTGCCTGATCTTCATGGGCATGGGCGGGCGCAATATCCTGATCGCAAATCCGCGCGACACCAAGCGCGTGATGATGATCCTCAAGAACGAGAACTTCAGCGGCATCACCTGTGTGAACACGCTGTACGCCTCCTTCCTGGATGACCCGGATTTCCGCAAACGCGATTTCTCCAAGCTCAAGCTCTCCATCGCGGGCGGCATGGCGCTGCATCGCAATATTGCTGAACGCTGGAAGGAAGTCACCGGCAACAACATCGTTGAAGGCTATGGCCTGACGGAATGCTCACCCATCGTGACGCAGGCTCCCGTGGACATCAACAACCCGGGCCCGACCTTTACCGGCTCCATAGGCGTGCCCGTGCCCTCGACCGAAGTGCGCATGCGCCGCGATGACGGCTCATGGGCCGACATTGGCGAGCCGGGCGAACTGTGCGTGCGTGGTCCTCAGGTCATGAAGGGCTACTGGCAGCGTCCTGAGGCAACCGCCGAGGCCATCGACAGCGAAGGCTGGCTGGCCACGGGCGACATCGCCGTGTTCGATGACCTGGGTTTCATCAAAATCGTTGACCGCAAAAAGGACATGATCTTGGTGTCGGGCTTCAACGTCTTCCCCAATGAAATTGAGGATGTGCTGGCATCGCACCCGGATGTTCTGGAAGTGGCCGCCATCGGTGTGCCCGATGAGGTCGCCGGTGAGCGAATCAAAGTCATCATCGTGCCGCGTAACCCTGGCCTGACCAAAGAGTCGGTCATCGAGCATTGCCGCAAGAGCCTGACGGGCTACAAAATCCCGCGCATCGTCGAGTTCCGCACCACCGAGTTGCCCAAGTCTGCCGTGGGCAAAATTTTGCGACGCGAACTGCGCGACGAAAAGAAGTAATCGGCCCAGCCTGTCAAGGTCAGGTCACCGCCATGGGTTCGTCGGCTGATTTTTCGCCCGATGCTCTGCGTCTGCAAATTGAGCGGCATGCCCAAGGCCAATCCGTGCATGTGCTGCAGTGTGGCGACTGGTCGACCGTGCAAGCAGGTGCCCGAGCCGTGCGCACGGCGGTCTTCATTGAGGAGCAGGCCATCGCCGAAGCCGACGAATGGGACAGTGACGACGCCGCCGCAATCCACGCCGTGGTGACCAATCTGGCGGGACTGCCACTGGCCACCGGTCGCCTCATCACCCAAGGCATGCCAAACAACGAGGCCAAGATTGGCCGGATGGCGGTCTTGCGCAGCAGTCGAGGGGTGGGGTTGGGCAGGCAGGTCTTGCAGGCCCTGCTCGCCGAGGCCCGTGCCAAAGGCTTGGCCAAGGTAACCCTGCACGCGCAAACCAGTGCTCAAGCCTTCTACCAGCGCGCCGGTTTCACGCCTGAAGGCCCGGTCTTTGACGAGGTGGGCATTCCCCACATCGTCATGCAGCTCACGCTTTAACCGATCCGGGTTCCGGTCGATTTGATCAGGCTGCGCGCACGTGTTTTGCGGGGCACAGGCGTGGCTGGCAAGGCATGGTTGTCCAACTCAGAGACATCGCTGGTTTCGAAGTGTCCATCACCACGCAAGGCTGGCGAGGACAGCGCTGCGGTGTGTTTGGGCGGCCAGTTCTGGAGGGCCACTTGCCGCAGCAAGGCCATGCCCGAAGTGCCTGAATAGCTGCGCTCCAGCACATGGGTGACCAGGCGTTTGTTGATCCGTTCGGTGATGACCAAGGTTGAGCAGCGGGTGCCGTAGCGACCGTCCGGGGATCGAACAAAGGCGGGCGAGAGCAGTCGCTCCCAGTTGATCGGCACACCGGTCGAGGGCAAATGCTCATCGGGCACTTGCGCAGCATCGGTCAGTGCTTCAAACAAGCGCACGACCAAACCGTCCAGATCGGCCGAATCTGCAAGCGCTGTTTTAACCCTGGATTTAAGCGCTACCACCTTGGGCCATGGCGTATTCAAGCCGGCATTGGACAAACCGTACAGGCCACGCATCAAACGTTGCGGATAGCGCTGGGTGTTATTGACCCAAAAAGCCTCGCCGACTGCAAAGTCCAGTGCCACCAGGTTGAAGCCGTTGTAGCCACTCATGGCCATTTGTGGCCACAGCCGGTCCATCTGGGTATCTCCGCGCAGCCACAGCGGGACGATCTCGCCTCGTGATGGCGCATTGGCATCCATGTTGGATGGATCGCGAACGTTGGTGACCACACCCAGTCGCCCCTGTGCGGTCAGACCGAGCCAGGTTCCCCCCGCCTGCAAATCGCGCCCACCGAGGATGGCGGCGGCGCCATCGGCGGGCTGCCACCAGCTCATCCGGGCAGAGGGGCGATCGAAAAACTCTTCCCGGTTGCTGGCCAGCACCAGCGGGAAACGGTTGTTTTGATCCAGCGCCACAGCAACTAGGCACATTGGTCTGCTCCTTCCTGAACGGATACAAACATCTCCAGGTGCCGCGGACCTGTCCGGCCGGACGGCAGGCTCTGCATGGACTGATCAATCTGCTCGGCGAGCCCGTTGTCGATGCCCAAGGGGTGCTCGTAGGACTCCATCCAGGTCTGCTCCAGATCGGCCGCATCTCCTCGCTCCCACAGTCGGGCGATCAGGCCAGGGTGGGCCTGAACCAGCTGCAATTGCATCTGCTGTGCCGCAACCTTGAACCCCTTGGTGTGGGCCGGGTCGAGCTTGTAGTAGATGAACAAGGCGCGTTGGGAAGTCAGCACAAGCCCCCTTCAAAATCAGATGCGTTGAAGATTACTCCAGCCAGCAATTGGCAGGGTTATCACTCCCTCAACCGCCCAGGAATGTGCGATTGATTGCCGTTAAGAAATTGCCAAAATGGTCGACTCTAGTCAGCCGACTCTCCCATCGGCACGCTATAGGGCAGGGTGCCCACCGTCAAAGCTGGGCCATCTGCGGC
>JAZJZP010000193.1:1697-5960 GCA_040389805.1 Pseudomonadota bacterium | reverse complement strand
TTGACATCCGGGCTGACAAGACTGCGCACATCAGTCAACGCAGAGCGATAGACGACCATCGGCACGACCGCAGCAGCGTCAGCAGCGCCCGCCCGTTGAAAGCCCTTCACGGCCGCACTGTCGGGCGCTACCTCTGACTGAGTCTGCGCAAGCGCAGCCATGGGCGACGCACACAGCACGCCCAAAGTCAGCAAGCCAAGAGCCCACTTCGGAGGCATTCCAAAACAAGAAGACATGGTGGTCCCAGAAATGGTTGCGCGCGCCAGCCTCAACGGCGGGAAATACGATCCGGCGTCACGTACACCATCACAGTGTCAAGACCAGATGCCAGATCTTCAGGCGCCAACTTCGACAGCGGATAAGGCTTGTTGGACAGAACATCAATGCGATGGATGAATTCACGCGGCGTACCGCCAGAAGTCTTCACCACAAACCGGATCACCTCTGCACGCCTGACGCTCACCCAGCGGGCACCTGATTCAATGATGACGGTTCGATCCACGCTATTGCGAAAGTCTTCCGCAACAGCTGATGTAACGCGTTCCGCATGGGCCTTAGGCGGCTCATGGTCGGGGCTGGCCCAAGCCCCCACGGAGGCCACGCTCAGCAGCATGCTTGCAAAAGCACCAGATGTGTATTTCATGATTGTTCTCCGGGTGTTCTGGCATTACCAATGCGCCTTCAGGCTTGATCAGCACATGCCACTTCAACAGCGAACCCCACCGGCGCCAGCCAGCGAGGCATGACCTCGGAGACCAATGCTACGCAGCCAGGATCACCGCAACCTGACCCGCGAATTACATTTGTGCAATGTAGCCATCGTCAAACAGCCCGCCGCCCGAAAGATGACCGGACCATGACCAAAATGACATGGAAGACCGCACGTCTTTCGTGCTTTGATCTGGCCACCCGTGACCACATGAACACCCAGAATAAGCCCCATGCTTTGGAGACACGCATGGACTGGCTACAACCCCTCATCATCCTCATGGGCCTGTCCGGTCAGCTTCTCATTGCCAAGAAAAATCCTGCTGGATATGCTTGCTGGATCATTGGCAACATCAGCTTGATGTTTGTATATGCTGACTTGCGTCAATACGGGCTGATGGGCTTGCAAGCCGTCAACACCCTCATTCAAATCTACGCGCTCAATGATTGGCTACAAGGCTTTCGCCAGAACAAAGCCGTGCAGCCCACACTGCCTTAACGCGGCTACAAGTCACTGCATCTGAAGATGTCTGGCTCTTCGACTCACTCAGTCACCGTCGACCAAGCCTTGCCAGCGCTACAGCCGCTGCGAAATCTCGATGATCGGCTTGATCCCCGAGCCAAAGCGGGCAATGGCATCGCGGTGCTGCTGCAACTCACCGTAAGGCAGGTAGCGGATCCCCAGCTCAGACACACGGCTGAACGCAGGCCTGGCCAACTGTTGTTTGACCTCGTCGCGTCGGCTGTCGGGTGCGACAAGGAACAGCACACTTGAGGCCGCTACATCGCTGCCCAAGGCCAGATCCAGCATGCGCACAATGCCTGAGTAAATGGACGTGGAGTGCTCCACCTCAAAGGCCGCCGCCACGCTGGCCGCCCCCTTCTCCAGCCAGATCACGTCGATGAGGCGAACCGCATCACCTCGTGTGCTCACACTCACAGGCAGATCAGCCAGGCAGCCATCGCTCAGGCGCCCACCGCCGAAGGCGCGGCCACGGTCATTGGCCGCGATCCAGACGTCAAAGCCCAAGGCCAGACCCAAGTCTCTCAATCGACCTTGAATGTCGGTGTGGGTGGCGTCACTTTCTGCGTCACGCTGCCACTGCTTTTGGGCAGAGGACGATTCCTCTCGAACCTTGTTGAGATCGGCTTCCCAAAGCGTTCTGGATTGCGCCATGGCATCCGGATCGTCCAACCTGGGCGGGGCGGCATAACGGCCATTGCCCACATCGAACATCAAACCAGCCAGCGCACCCAGGTCATTCGACAACTGTTGACGGTGCGCCTGGTTGAGCCGAACCAAGCCCTCTCGCATGGACAGGTAGTGGTCCCAACGCCCCAGCTTGACGTTGGCGCCCGTCACCGCGTTGTAGCCCCGAACGATGGCAGTGTTGAAGGGCGAAACCAGCGTGGGGTGAATGAAGTACAGGAGGTTGGCCACAGCAGGGCCCAGTCCTTTGATCTGCAGCGCATCGATGCGCTGAATCGCCTCGATGATCGATTCGATCGTGTCGCAGCAGTCGCAGGCGTCAAGCAAACGGGCGAAGGCCTTTTGGTTGGCCGCGTTTTCGTAGATGTCGGGAATGCGCAGCTTGGGCTTCCATAGGAAAGCGTGGTCAGCCCCTTTGAAAATCTGGCGCTGCTCGGCCACCGAACCCACCACGGTCTCCAGCGACGAGCCTCGGTAGGCATTGCCAAAGGTGCCCGCATCGATATCGCGCACCACCTGTCCGATGCCGCGGCGGATCGAGCGGAAGTTCTTGAGTCGCTCCTCCCACAGAAACCAGGTGTTGTAAGTGCTGTGCGGATCGCTCTTCCAATGGTCGATCAGGACGGTCAGAGTGTCATGCATGTGATCAAGCGGGTGGCTGATGTTGTGGCTGCGGGGATGGCTGGCTAGCCCACCAGGTTGGGCGAAGCAGCACCAACGCCAGTATCGCCACCAATGGCGCCGTCAGCCAACCATAGCTGTGCTGGGCAGCAACACCGAACAGCCATCCACCGACAGCCGAGCCCAGGATCTGGCCCACGCTGCTGGCAGCGGCCAAGCCGCCCATCGTGACGCCCAGCCTGGCTCGCTCAGCGCCTGCTGCGACATAGGCGATCACGGGCAGCACCAGGCCCGTGCCTGCCGAGGTCAGGCTGACGCCCAGGTACATCCAGGCCTCGGCCCGATGCCAGGCAAGCAAGGCCAAGCCGGTGATCGCCAGCAGCAGCCCGGTGCAGATGAGCTTGCGCGGCGCGGTCCGCTCCAGCAGTTCAGAGAAAAACAGCACCGCATTGACACCCAGCATCACCAGGCTGCATTCGGCAAACATCATGGACACCTGGCGTGAACTCAGATCGGGATGCTGCTGGCCTTGCAACATGATGCCGACCTCAAACCCCGATAAAGCGAACATGACCATGGTGTCGAGCCCACACAGCGCAGCGAAGCCCTCGTCCTGGTGACCGCCGCGATCAGGCCTGGGCGATGAAGGTGACGGGAGCGACCGAGGCAAGGTCCAGATCTGTCCGGCAATCGTCACCGCGCCCAACAAGGCAGAGAGCCCCACCACAACCTGGGGTGCCGACATCTCGCGCAAGGCACCCTGGCTGATCCAGTCAGCGGCCGCATTCAGCCAGGGGCCAAACAGAAAGCCGATCAGCGACACCGCACCGAGCCAGGCGAAGCGCCGCGCACGCTGCCATGGCCGCGTGCGCTCCGCGATCAAGGCGGACACCACGGGGATGACCGCTGCCACAAAAAATCCGCTTGCGCCGCGTAAGGCATAGAGCCCTGGCAGACCTGTCAGCGATGGCGCAAGCAACAAGAGCAGGCTTGCCACATAGCCAATCAAGCCCATGATCAGGATCGGGGTACGCCCAACGCGGTCAGAGAGCAGGCCCCACAAAGGCGCGCCCAGCAATACGCCCAACGCGTATACCCCGGTGATGAAGCCCACATGGTCAGCAACCTCACTGGCTGCGGCGTCAGGCCTGGCCAGCACCAGCCAGGTCGGCAGCAAGGGCATCAGGGCCCCATAACCCGTGGACACCACCAGGACGGCGGCAGCCAGCCATGCCAATTGCACGCGCCCTAACTCGCCCTGAACACTGGAGGTATCTGGAAATTGGTCCTGCATGAAGCAAATGTAATGTGAGCGTCATGTCCCGGAGAGCTGCGAGCGCCTAAGCTGCAACGGTGATGTCTGAACACCCTGTTCACCGTCACCTTTTTGGAGCCGCAACATGAACACGATCGATCTTGAAGTCCAGGGCATGAGCTGCAACTCGTGCGTCAAGCATGTCACCCAGGCGCTGCAAACACTGAGCGGCGTCCAGCATGTGGACGTGGACCTGCAGTCCGGCCACGTCAAGGTGGGCGGTGCCTTGCCCACCGATGCCCAGGCCATCATCTCGGCCCTGGATGCGGCAGGCTACCCGGCCAAGCTGTCCAACTCGGTTTCGCCTGCGCAGGACAAGCCATCTGGCAGCTGTGGCAGCACCGGCAAAGCCAAGGGCGGATGCTGCTGCGGCTGATTTCGACGCCTGAAAGGTCCAGGAACGTGAGAG
>JAZJZP010000193.1:443-1687 GCA_040389805.1 Pseudomonadota bacterium | reverse complement strand
CCAACGCCGAACGCGCCTCACAAGACCACCGGCGCGTCCGGTAGTTCATTGTGCGCATGCCCATGCGATGGGAAATGTCGCGTGAGGTGCTGCGCCACCGCGCCAATGCCGGTGATGGCACCCTGTTCGTACTGGTCGCTGCGAAACGCGGCCTCCATGTCCCGGCACAGCGCCTCCCATCCGCCTGGTCCGACCCTGGCATGGATGCCCCGATCTGCAACGATTTCGACGCGCCGGTCGGCCAGCAAGAGGTAGATCAGCACGCCGCTGTTGTGCGCGGTGTCCCAGATGCCCAGCAGCGAGAAAACCTCGATGGCCCTTTCGCGTGCGGACTGGCCTTTCAGCAAAGGCAAGCCATCCAGCGCGCCCTCCACCACAAAGCGAATCTCGCCCGCGTGGCCGACTTCGGCCGCTTTGATCGCCTGCTCGATGACCTTCATCGACTTGGGCGAAAAGGCTCGGTGGACGCACCCGCGTGTGGTCGTCATGTGCGACACGATTCTGGCGAGTTTGTTCATCACCATCTCCCTGACGCGCCACCGCCGCCAAAACCACCGCCGCCGCCCCCGAAGCCGCCACCTCCACCATAGCCTCGATGTCCGCGTCCGCCCATGGCCGCCAGCAAGCCCATGCCACCGGCCAGCGTGAAGACCAGGGACATCACCCCGGCAGCCAAGGCCAGTGACACAGCACCCGCCATGAACCAGGTCACCCCGGCCACCACGCCGCCTGTGACAAGGGCACCCGGCAAGCGGCCCAGCCAGGCGCGCAAGATGCTGCCCAGACCGAGCGCCAGGATGATCGCCACCGGTGCAAATTGCTGCACATCGTTGGCCCCCAGATTGGGCCGCTCCTGTGGGGCAGGCAGGGGTTCACCATCGACCACGCGGATGATCTGATCGATACCCGCAGCGATGCCCCCCGCGAAATCCTGTTGCTTGAAGCGTGGCACGATGACCTCGCTGATGATGCGCTTGGACGTCGCGTCGTTGAGCGCCCCCTCCAGGCCGTAGCCGACCTCGATGCGCAAGGTGCGGTCGTCTTTGGCCACCACCAAGATGGCGCCATCGTCCACTTTCTTGCGCCCGATTTTCCACTGCTCGGCCACACGCAAGGCGAACTGCTCGATGGGCTCAGGGGCCGTGGTGGGCACGATCAGCACGGCCAATTGGGTGCCCTTTCGGGTCTCAAAGGCAGCCAGCGTTTGCGTAAGGCTGGCTTGTTGCTCAGCGCTCAGCGTGCTG
>JAZJZP010000193.1:0-433 GCA_040389805.1 Pseudomonadota bacterium | reverse complement strand
AGGGCGGCACGGGCACTTGCGCACCAGCCAGTGCCGTCCACCAAAACGCGATGGCAAGCAGCAGCGCCCTCGCCACGATCGATCTCACTTCGATGCCCCGGACGCAGCGCCAAAGTCCACGGCGGGTGGCTTGGCGATTTCCTTTTCGTTTTCAACAGCGAAGTTAGGCTTTTCCTTGTAGCCCATGACCATGGCCGTGAGATTAGAGGGGAAGGAGCGCACCGTCACGTTGTAGTCCTGGACCGACTTGATGTAGCGATTGCGCGCCACGGTGATGCGGTTTTCCGTGCCTTCCAGCTGAGCCTGCAGATCCCGGAAACCCTGGTTCGCACGCAGCGTCGGGTAGTTCTCGGTCACCACCAGCAAACGGGACAAGGCGCCAGACAGCTCACCTTGGGCCTGCTGGAATTTCTGGAAGGCTTGCGGGTCGTTG
>JAZJZP010000192.1:3670-5890 GCA_040389805.1 Pseudomonadota bacterium | reverse complement strand
GTGCCTTGCATCCGGATGGCATAGGTCAACACCAGCGCGGTGAACACAAAAATGGAGACGATCGATCGCAAGGATGTGGGTCTGACCTTGCGTGTCCGGCCGCAGGTCGGCGAAGGCGGTACGGTGCGCATGACGGTGTTCCAGGAGAACTCCAACGTGACGTCCACCAGTGCCACGGCTGGCCCAACGACCGACAAGAGCTCGATCGAAACCACCGTGGTGGTGGACGACGGTCAAGTGCTGGTGCTGGGCGGTTTGATCAAAGACGAGTACTCGGACAACATCAGCAAAGTGCCTTTGCTGGGAGACATTCCTTACCTGGGCTATTTGTTCAAGGGCCAGGAGCGCACCCGCAAGAAGTCCAACCTCATGGTCTTCCTGCGTCCCATCGTCATGCGCACGCAAGACGCGGGCAATGCGATCACGCTGGATCGCTATGAGTACATGCGCGATCGCCAGGTGGAGAGCACGCCTGACAAGAGCAGCTTGCTGCCCATCAACGAGGTGCCCATGTTGGACCCCTTGAAGCTGTCCAACAAGTTGAGCATGCCGTCGGTGCGCCAACCTTTGGATGCGCCCAACGCGCCTGCGCCGACGGTGGTGATGCCCGCCAATTCGGGGTTCACGTCGACGCTGGCGCCGGTCAAAGCCCAGCCTGCGCCTTGAAGCGCCTGATGCAACGCGACGCGGAGAACTGATCCATGGCTGTTCGCCACCCCCTGCCTTATGGTTTTGCCAAGGCGCACAGTGTCTTGCTGGAGGCCGACGAGGGTCGCGCCACCTTGTGGGCCAGCGACCAGGTCTCCCCCTCGGCCTTGTCCGAGGTGATGCGCCTGTTTGTGGTCGATGCCATTGAGCGTGAGCCCGCCGAGTCCCTGGGGCAACGCATCGCGACGGCCTATGCGGCCGGTGGCGGCAGTGCCGCGGCCGTGGTGGGCGAGGTAGAAAGCGCCGTCGACCTGTCTCGCATGATGCAAGACCTGCCCGCCGTGGAGGACTTGCTCGAAGCCTCGAACGACGCGCCCATCATCCGCATGCTCAACGCCTTGTTGACGCAAGCGGCCAAGGATGGCGCCTCTGACATCCACATTGAGCCTTACGAGCGCAGCTCGGCGGTGCGCTTTCGGGTGGACGGCACCTTGCGTGAAGTGGTGCAGCCCAACAAGGCTTTGCACGCGGCCCTGATCTCGCGCTTGAAGATCATGGCCGAGCTCGATATTTCTGAAAAGCGCATGCCGCAAGACGGGCGCATTTCCTTGCGCATCGGCGGACGCGCGGTGGACGTGCGCGTCTCGACCTTGCCGTCGGCCCATGGTGAGCGCGCCGTGCTGCGTTTGCTCGACAAGGGCGATGCCAACAAGTTCACGCTCGAATCCTTGGGCATGAGTGGCGACTCGCTGGAGCGCTTCAAGCGACTGCTGCGTCAACCGCACGGCATCGTGCTGGTCACCGGGCCCACGGGTTCGGGTAAAACGACGACCTTGTATGCGGGCTTGAGCACGCTGGACGCCGCCACCACCAATGTGTTGACGGTCGAAGACCCGGTGGAGTACGAGCTGCACGGCATTGGTCAGACGCAGGTGAACGCCCGCATCGACCTGACCTTTGCCAAGGCCTTGCGCGCCATCTTGCGGCAAGACCCGGACGTCATCATGATCGGTGAAATCCGCGACTTTGAAACCGCGCAGATTGCGGTGCAGGCGTCGTTGACGGGTCACTTGGTGTTGGCCACGCTGCACACCAATGACGCCATCAGTGCCGTGACGCGTTTGACGGATATGGGCATTGAGCCCTTCTTGCTCAGCTCCAGCCTGTTGGGCGTGTTGGCGCAACGTCTGGTGCGCAAGCTGTGCGTGCATTGCAAGCGCGAAGACGAATACCACCGCTGGCACCCTGTGGGCTGCCACGAGTGTGGCATGAGTGGCTACAAGGGTCGCACCGGCGTCTATGAGCTCTTGACCGCCGACGATGCGATCCGTGCGTTGATCCACGCCCAGGCCTCGGAGGCGCAGTTGTACGAGTCTGCGGCCAAGTCCGGCATGAAGGTCATGCGTGAAGACGGCGACCGTTTGGTGGCCGAAGGCGTCACCTCGCTTGAAGAGGTCTTGCGCGTGACCCGCGAATAGAGTCCAACAACATGCCAGCCTTTCGTTTTGAAGCCCTGGAAGCCAGCGGCAAAACCTCGACCGGATTGGTCGACGCCGACAACGTCAAGTCGGC
>JAZJZP010000192.1:2165-3660 GCA_040389805.1 Pseudomonadota bacterium | reverse complement strand
CGGCACGGGCGCAGTTGCGTGCCCAGCAGCTGGTGCCCTTGAAGGTCGAGCTGGTGCAGGTGGCCGAGACCGAAGGTCAGCCGCGCAGCATGTTTGCGCGGCGCGTTTTTAACTCGACCTCGTTGGCCATCTGGACTCGTCAGCTCTCGGGCTTGGTGGTGGCCGGATTGCCGCTGGAGCGTGCGCTGACCGCCTTGGCCGATGAGGCCGAAGACCCCTACCAGCGCGAGTTGGTGGCCCACCTGCGCTCGGAGGTGAACGGGGGCTCGCCGTTTGCGCGGGCTTTGTCGGGTTCGCCCCGCGAGTTCGATGAGGTCTATCGGGGCGTGGTGGCCGCCGGCGAGCAGAGCGGTCAGTTGGGCTTGGTGCTTGAAAAGCTGGCCGATGACCTGGAGGAGCAGCAAATCCTCAAGGGCAAGTTGATCGGGGCGACCCTGTACCCCGCCATCGTGTCGATTTTTGCCATTGGGGTCGTGATTGCCTTGTTGGTGTTTGTGGTGCCGCAGGTGGCGCAGGTGTTCACCAGCAGCAAGCGGTCGTTGCCCCTGCTGACACGCGTCATGCTGGGGATCAGTGGCTTCTTGCAGAACTGGGGTTGGCTGCTGGCCTTGACCTTGATCGCAGGCGTTTCAGGCCTGGTCTATGGGCTGCGCGGCGAAGCGTTCCGCAAAAAATTTGATGCCTTTACCCTCGGGTTGCCGGTGATTGGCCGCTTGGCACGCACCTACAACGCTGCGCGCTTTGCGGGCACGCTGGCCATGCTGGCGGGCTCGGGCGTGCCCATTTTGAAAGCCTTGCAGGCCGCCGCCGAGACGCTGTCCAATCGGGCCATGCGCGCCGATGCCATGGAGGCCTTGGTGCAGGTGCGCGAAGGGGCACCGCTGGCGTCAGCGCTGGCCGCCAAGAAACGGTTTCCGGGCTTGTTGTCGATGTTTGCCCGCTTGGGTGAGCAGACCGGCCAGTTGCCCGTGATGTTGCAGCGCGCCGCCAAGCAGTTGAGCATGGAGGTGCAGCGCAAGGCCTTGGCCATCGCCACCGTGCTGGAGCCCTTGCTGATCGTGTTCATGGGCCTGATGGTCATGCTCATCGTGATGTCGGTCATGATGCCCATCATGCAGATGAACACCTGGGTGAAGTAGGCACCGACCGTCCCATGAAATGGTTACTTGTTGATGATCACGCGTTGTTCCGTGAAGGACTGGCGCTGTTGATTGCCCATCGGCTGTCGACGACGGAACGCGCCATCGAGGTGCTGGAGGCGGGCGACCTGAGCCAGGCCCGCGACATGTTGGCCGCGCACCCCGATGTCTCCTTGGCCTTGCTGGATTTGGGTCTGCCCGATCACCAGGGCTTGGGTACCTTGGCCCAATGGACCGCGATGGCGCCGCAAGTGCCGGTGGTGGTGTTGTCGGCCGACGACCGCCCGGAGATCATCCTGGCGGCGGTGGATGCCGGCGTCGATGTCGTGGATCTGGCGCTCGCCATGGATGCAATC
>JAZJZP010000192.1:0-2155 GCA_040389805.1 Pseudomonadota bacterium | reverse complement strand
AGTCCGCCCATCGTGACGAGGGCAACCGCGCCGGCCTGGATCGCCCGCACCCGTTGAACGGCGACGGCTGCGCCGCCGCCTTCGCACAGGCACACGAGCGGTGAGAGCCTGACGTACGCGACCGTGCACGCGAGCACGATGCAAGAGGCCTTGCGCTGTGTGCTGGGCGGCGGGGTCTACCTGCCCGCGGTGTCCTTGATGGCGTATGGGGCACTGCCGGCTTTGGATCCTCAGCTGGGTGCCGCAGGGGCAATGCAGTCGCTGGGCTTGACGGATCGGCAGGTGGATGTGCTGCGTCTGCTGATTGAAGGCAAGGCCAACAAAGACATTTGTCGGCGACTGGATCTGTCCGAGTCCACGGTCAAAACGCATTTGGCTGCCATTTTCCGCAAACTGAACGTCAATAATCGCACTCAGGCGGTGGTGGCCGTGGCCCAGGCCGGGATTCGACTCAGTCAATGAGGTTCTAAAGGACCCCTGAAGGTGTCCTGAGATGGGGTCGACGGGTTCATTGGTGCGCCATTGTGTGCAGTTGTCGCCGCCCTGAGATCGAGGGCGCGTGCGAGGTGGGTCCATTTCGATAATATGAAGGCGGACGCCCCCTGTATTCAGGAGCTCACGCTCAGCAGAGTTTGCTGCAATGGAATCCTGACACCTGCGTTGCGGAGGTTGAGCATGAACACTGGTTGTGAGTTGGTTCCTGTACAACAAGACAGCATGCGTGGGCGCATTCCCATTGCGCACATGCGGCATGTCTATCGCCTCGATGAGGTTGAAAAGCGGCTGGGCAAGCTGCCGCCGCGCGAACATGAATCCCTGCGTGCTACCTACGAGCGCATGCTGGAGATGGGGCCGGATCGGTTCCAGGTCAAGCCCTCAGGCCTGCCGGCGATGGAGTACCTCTACGACGAGTTGCCCAACTTCCATGAAGTGCTGGACGACCTCAAGCGCCAATTGGCCTTGTGTGCGGACAGCCGCGATGCCTTGGAGATCACGCCCATGCTGCTGCTGGGCCCGCCGGGGGTGGGCAAGACCCATTTTGCGCGCGAGATCGCGCAGCTGCTGGGCACGGGCATGGGTTTCGTGTCGATGAGTTCAATGACGGCGGGTTGGGTGTTGTCCGGCTCGTCCAGTCAATGGAAAGGGGCCCGGCCCGGCAAGGTGTTCGAGACCTTGGTCGAGGGCCAATACGCCAACCCCGTGATGGTGGTCGATGAAATCGACAAGAGCAGTGGCGAGCATGCCTACGATCCCTTGGGCTCGCTCTACAGCCTGTTGGAGCACGACACGGCCGGTTGCTTCACCGATGAGTTTGCCGAGGTGGCCATTGATGCCAGCCAGATGATCTGGGTGGCCACGGCCAATGAGGCGCGGGGCATCCCGGATCCGATCCTCAACCGCATGAATGTGTTTGAAATCGACATGCCCGATGAAGCGGCGGCGCGCCAGATTGCCTCACGCCTGTACCGCGGCATTCGGGCCGATCACGACTGGGGTCAGCGCTTTGAGCCGGACCTGAATGACGACGTGCTGGCCTGCCTGAGCCACATGGCGCCGCGTGAAATGCGCCGTGCCTTGATGACCGGCTTTGGCAATGCCAAGCTCGATGGTCGCCATGCACTGGAGCCGCGCGACCTGCCCGACAGCCAGGGGCGGCGCACGCCGATGGGGTTTGCGCAATGAGGTGAGCCGGCCTGAGGGATACTGGGGGCTTGATTCAACCTTCGGGGCAGGTGCAGATGGCAGCCAGTTTGACGGGGCAGTTGGTGGTGGCGATTTCGTCGCGGGCCCTGTTCGACTTTGAGCAAGAAAACACCTTGTTTGAGGGCGCCGACGATCGCGCCTACATGCAGCACCAGTTGGCGCGGCTGGACGAGCCCGCACAGCCCGGGGTGGCCTTCTCGTTGGTGCGCAAGCTGCTGGCCTTCAATACGCCGGACACGGCCCGGGTCGAGGTGGTGATCTTGTCGCGCAACGACCCGGTCTCGGGCATGCGGGTGTTTCGCTCGGCCCGCCACTATGGCTTGCCGATTCAGCGCGGCGTGTTCACGCGGGGCGAATCGCCATGGCGTTATTTGCGGCCCTTGCGTGCCAACCTGTTCTTGTCGGTCAATGAAGCCGATGTGCGCTCGGCCCTGGCGGAGGGGGTGCCGGC
>JAZJZP010000191.1:5952-9902 GCA_040389805.1 Pseudomonadota bacterium | reverse complement strand
GTCTGAAACCTGCCTGGCGACGCTGGAGCGCATCGCGCAGGCGTTTGAGCGGGATCAGCGCTACCACAGTGCCCGTGATGTCTACGAGCACATGGCTGACATCGACCCTGAATGGCGTCAAGTCAAAGTGCGCCTGATGCGCGCCAGAGGCTTGGCCCAAGCAGCGGCGTCCAATACCTGGGGAACGGTGCCTTCGCGCCCGATGCCCGAAGAGAGCCAACGCAAACTCGGCAAATACGTGGTCGAAAAAGAGATCGGCCGCGGCGCCATGGGTGCGGTGTACCTGGGTTACGACCCCACCACCGATCAGAAGGTGGCGCTCAAGACCATGTCACTGACGCGCGAGTTTCAGGGCGACGAACTCGCCGACGCCCGTGCACGCTTCCTGCGCGAAGCCGAGATGGCCGGGCGGCTGGATCACCCCGACATCGTTCGCATCATTGGTGCCGGTGAAACCGACGGTCTGGCCTACATCGCGATGGAACTGGTCGATGGGGTGGACCTCAGCCAATACACCCAGCCCGCCAAACTGATGCCTTTGGCGCAATTGCTGCCCATCATGGCCAGAGTAGCAGAGGCCCTGGCCTATGCACACACCCGAGGCGTCACCCACCGCGACATCAAACCCGCCAACATCATGGTTGACCTCGCGACCGACAGCGTCAAGGTCATGGACTTTGGCATTGCCCGCGTGGCCGACGCGGCGCGCACCCGCACGGGGGTTGTGCTGGGCACGCCCACCTTTATGTCGCCCGAGCAGCTCTCGGGGCAAACCATCGACGGGCGCTCGGATGTGTACTCCTTGGGTGTCAGCATGTTTCAGCTGCTGACCGGCTATTTGCCCTACCGAAACGACTCGATGGCCCAATTGATGCGGTCCATCGCGCAAGAGGCCGTGCCCAATGTGTGCGATCTACGCGACGACCTGCCTCGTCCCCTGGGGGATATTGTCGCCTTGGCGCTACAAAAACACCCAGCCACCCGCTATGCCAACGGTCATCAGATGGCAGAAGACCTCCGAGCAGTCGCGGCAATGCTGCCCGCTGCTTCCGATGTCGACATTGACCTGGGTTGAACTAGAAATCAAGCGACAATTGCACCATGGAGTTTGAGTTTTTCAGCCAGACAGATACGGGCCGCGTGCGATCGAACAATGAAGATTCGATCGCCATTGATGAAGCCTGCCGGATTGCCGTCCTCGCCGACGGCATGGGCGGCTACAACGCTGGTGAAGTGGCCAGCGGCATGGCCTGCGATTTCATCAAGGCCGAATTGGGGCGCTGGCTGACCGAAGCCGCCCCCGGCGCCAGCGACGGTGACGTCAAGCGCGCCATGGACATTTGTGTCGACAACGCGAACCGGGCCATTTTCAACGCCTCCAACTCCAATCCGACCTATGCGGGCATGGGCACCACGCTGGTGGTGACGGTGTTCCGGTCGGGTCGGGCCTTGGTCGGACACATTGGTGACTCGCGCGCCTACCGCTTTCGAGGCGGGGTCTTGCAGCAAATCACCAAAGACCATTCGTTACTGCAAGAACAGCTGGATGCGGGCATCATCACCCCTGAGCAGGCGGCGTTTTCGACCAACAAGAACTTGGTCACGCGCGCCCTGGGTGTTGAAGACCTCGTATTGATGGAAACCCATGTCCACGAAATCCAAACTGGCGATATTGTCCTGATGTGCTCAGACGGCCTGTCTGACATGCTGGCCGACGCCCACATTGCTCAGGTGATGTGTGCGCACACCAGCTTGCCAGAAATGGGCGCCGCCTTGATTGCGGCGGCCAATGACATGGCCGGTCGAGATAATATTGCCGTCGTCTTGGTTCGGGCACATGGTGTGGCCGAACCTCAGCCCAAGTCCTGGTGGCCCTTCAAGCGCCTGGGCGGCGCTTCTTGAACATTTAATCAGATCTATACCCGAGAGGTTCCGCATGGGAAAACTGGTCGTCTCACTTGATGGGGTCGTCATCAAGGAAGTCCAAATCACAAAGGACAAGACATCACTAGGACGCCGCCCGTACAACGACATCGTCATTGATAACCTGGCGGTGAGTGGTGAGCATGCGGTCATGCAATTGGTCGGCAGCGAGGTGTTCATTGAAGACCTCAACAGCACCAATGGCACCTACATCAATGGCAAAGCGGTTAAAAAGCAGCTGCTGCAGCACAACGACACGGTCGAAATCGGCAAGTACAAGATCAAGTTCCTGGCCGAAGAGGGCAGCGACTACGAAAAAACCATGATCATGCGGCCCGGCAGTGGGGGCTTCAGTGGCATGGGCTCTACGCCCATGGTCGCCGCACGTCAAACCTCGTCTCCTGCGGCCTCGGGCATGAGCCCGTTTGGCAACACCAGCACTGGCGGCTTGCCGTCGGGGTTTGGTAACTTGCCTGTCCAGGCGCCCGCCTCCATCAAGGTGATGAACGGCGCCGCTGCGGGCCGTGAAGTGGCCTTGAGCAAGGTGGTCACCACGGTCGGCAAGCCCGGCGTGCAGGTGGCCTCGCTCACCAAACGCCCCGGCGGCTATGTGTTTGCGCACGTTGAAGGCGCCGCACGCCCCACCGTGAACGGTCTGGCAGTGGGCGCTGACCCCATCCACCTGAAAAGCGGTGACGTGATCGAACTGGCCGGCACGCAGATGCAATTCGTTCAAGGCTGAGGCGAGCGCCGCCATGATCCGCGTCCTGGGGTGTTCGGGGTCCATCGCGGCGCGCTGCCACACCACGGCGTTTTTGCTGGACGACGACATCCTGATCGACGCGGGCAGTGGCGTTGGCGAAATGCGGCTGGATGAGCTGGCCCGCATCGACCACGTTCTGATCAGCCACAGCCATTTGGATCACGTCTTGAGCATCCCATTGCTTGCCGACAGTGTGATCCGCTTGCGGCAAGGCCCGGGAGGGCTGTCTGAACTGCGCCCCATCCACGTCTACGCCTTGCCTGAAACGCTGGAGGCCTTGCGCGCGCACATCTTCAATGGCGTGATCTGGCCCGATTTCACCCGGCTGCCCAGTGCGGCCCACCCCATTTTGATTTTTCACCCCTTTGCGGTGGGCGAGGTGTTGAGCTTCCCGGCTCGGGGTGGTGAAGACGACCGGCGCGTGCATGTGCTGCCTGCGGCGCACACGGTGCCTGCGGTTGGGTTTGGGGTCGATACACCGCAGGGCTGGTGGGTGTTCAGTGGGGATACCGGCCCGAACCCGGCCTTGTGGAAGGCCCTGGCGGGCCGGCGCATTGCGCAACTGGTGATTGAGACGGCCTTTGGCAACGACGAAGCACACTTGGCCAGCATCAGCGGCCATTTGTCGCCGCAAAGCTTGGCGCAAGAGCTGGTTCAGCTGGATGGCGAGGTG
Source organism: Pseudomonadota bacterium (assembly GCA_040389805.1). Lineage (GTDB taxonomy): Bacteria > Pseudomonadota > Gammaproteobacteria > Burkholderiales > Burkholderiaceae_C > Aquabacterium. Next base: position 6,543 of record JAZJZP010000191.1, on the reverse strand, counting down.
AGTGTCTACATCACCCACCCCAAGCCGGGCGAAGTGCCCGCCGTGCTGGCACAGATCCGCGCCTTGGATACACGCCACCGCATTGAACCCCTGCGCGAAGGACAGCGGTTTCACGCGCCGCTGGTCGACTGACATTTTTTGTCACCCCTCGAATGGGGGTGACACAACCAGGCTTGCTGATCGACACAAGAGTGACCAAGCCGGTTTGCCGCAAGCCCCTGATTGAGGGTTAACGTGACAAAAATCACGGTTTTTGGACGGATCAAGCTTGGCACGGCACCTGCGTAATAGAGCCTACGACCCAGGGTGCTGGGCTAGCCAAGTGACCTGATGTAATTTTTTAGTGGGCACAGCCCAAGGAGAATGACCATGAAGACGATGCAACGTATGCAAAAGAGCGTTCAAAAGGGTTTCACCCTGATTGAATTGATGATCGTGGTGGCGATTATTGGTATTTTGGCGGCGGTGGCCTTGCCGGCGTATCAGGACTACACGATTCGATCCAAAGTGGTGGAAGCACTGTCTCAGGCTGATGCCGCTAAGCTGGCCGTGGTTGAAGCTGCTTCGTCGTTGGGGGGCACCTCTAATGTT
>JAZJZP010000191.1:3462-5942 GCA_040389805.1 Pseudomonadota bacterium | reverse complement strand
CACATCCTCATCAAACAGTTATGTGGGTAGTGTGGCACTGACGGCGGGGGCTAGTCCAGCAATCGTGGTGACCACTCGGAATACCGGTGCAGCTACTGCTCCTGTCATTACATTGACGGGTACTGAGCAAACCGACAAATCCATTACGTGGGTATGCACTTCTGGGTCAGCTGATAAGAAGTATGTCCCTGCCTCTTGTCGTTGATTTTTATTCCTGCCTGATCGATTTCAGGTGATTTTAAAAAGGCTCTTTTGTAAGGAGCCTTTTTTGTTGGTTCTGAAAACGGTCGATCACGCACATGACCCATTTGACTGCTCTCCGTCGATTGCTTTGCAGGCCTACTTTCCCTGCTTGGCTTGGTATCTGCTTAATTGTGCTGGTTTGGATGGGCGCGCGTCCTTATCATGGAATTCGCCACGACGGCATTCTGTATCTGGGGCAAGTCATGCGCGGCCTGATGCCCCAGGTTTTTTTGCACGACATATTTTTCAAGTATGGATCTCAGGATCAATACTCCATATATTCACCGATTATCTCGTGGTTTCTTCAGCGTGGCGATCTGCATTGGGTTGTGGTTAGCCTGATTTGGTGCTGCCATTTGACTTTGCTTTGGCAAGCATGGCGACTGGTCCGCCAGGTGAGTGCATCCGCTGTCGCTTGGTGGTCATTGATGGCCATGACGGTGTTCTCCCATGACTACGGGGGTGGGCACATCATGCAATTTGGAGAAGAATTTCTAACGGCCCGAAGCATCTCCGAACCTTTGGTGTTGGCTGGTCTGGCTTTCCTGCTGCAAGGACGTGTTGCATGGGCTTTTGTCAGCATGATTGCTGCGGCGTTGTTTCATCCGTTGATGGCATTACCAGGATTGTTGATTTGGTGGATATTCATGGTGACGATGGATCGTCGCTGGTTACTAGCTCTGGCGGGTCTACCTGGGCTGTGGATGTTGGCCAATATTGGTATAAAACCTTTCGATGGCTTGCTGATAACGTATGACACCGCTTGGTGGGCCCTGGTCAGCTCAATAAATGCGAGCACACTGGTGGGTGCTTGGAGTGTGCCAGACTGGCAAATTGTGACCAGTGACGTGGTTACGTTATCGCTGTGCTGGGCCATGTTGGATGCGCCTCAGCTGAGGCGCTTGATTGGTGTCATATTGGTCGCGGCTTTGCTAGCAATGAGCTGCAGCTATTTTCTAGGGGATCGGCAACGCAATGTTTTAGTGCTGTGCTTGCAAATGTGGAGGGTCATGTGGATTCTGCATGTCGTGGCCCTGCTGCTGTTGCCAGTTTTTATAGCGGCCGTCGTTCAAAAAAATTCAACTAAAGGTGGGATTCTTGGTTTGAGTTTGGTATTGGTGGTTATAGGGTCAAATTGGGATAGAGGTTGGATTTTTGTACTGTGGTTGGGCTGCGCGCTGGCAATCTATCAGACGCGAAGAACATTATCTACGGCGCTTTTGCGTGCGACACTGGTTGGTGTGTGTTTGGCCATCGCTGGGATCTGTTATATCGTTCAGCTAAAAGCATTTCATGTACTTAGTACGGGAGCGGAAATTCCTGCCCATTACGGCATGATTGATCTCCTTTTAACGGTTCCAATCGTGACCCTGGCTTGGGTATGGTTGATTGGTTGTTTATGGTCTGCGGATGGGACATTGGTCAAAGGTTTGGCGCTGTTGGCGGCCGCTGGCTTGGGTACCATGGCGATCACTCATTGGGATTCACGTACACCCTGGCAGCGCTTTGTCGATACGTCATTCAATCAGCCTGGCCCTTTTGCCGCGCAAGTGCATGAGAATGAGGAGGTCTATTGGGGAGGGCTTGGTGCAGACGTCAAAGGCGCCTGGTTCGTGATGAAACGACCAAGTTATATGTCCATAGACCAATTGTCAGGTGTCATATTCAATAGACAATCTGGCGTGGAATTAGGGCGGCGTTCTGAGTTGGTCGATGGTTTCATGCGGCAGGCTTTTAGTTGTAGTGTTATAGGCCGATTGATGCGCGATCCAGTAAAGATTGCATCTTGTACTCCAACCGACGACTTGGTAGAGGACTTGTGTAAAAAGGAATCAACGCTAAAGCACATGGTGTTTGAACGCCAGCTGAGCAAAGGGGAAGTGGCCAACTGGCAGGCCCATTTGCCGGATGGCTCAGTGCGAACCTTCCATTTGTACGATTGTTCAAAATGGCGATGAGGTTAATAGTTCATTATATGAATATGAAGCCCTCTTTACAAAATAACGATGTTTTCCGCTATGGGGTATCTGCAGGGGCGGCACTATCAGCGGATATGGTTATCTACGCTCTTTTATTGGCCTGCGATGTGCCTTATCTTCTCGCCGCTGCATTCGGTTTTGGGGGCGGTCTGGTGCTTGCTTATGCTTTAAATGTGCGGTGGGTGTTCTCTGCCCGGAGATTGAGCCAACCTGTCGCTGAGTTCGGCGACGAATGCGAGCGGGGCTTATTCGATTGCG
>JAZJZP010000191.1:0-3452 GCA_040389805.1 Pseudomonadota bacterium | reverse complement strand
ACCTGTCGCTGAGTTCGTGGTTTTTTCCATCATCGGTTTGAGCGGTTTGATATTTGGAGAGTACTTGCTTTACATACTAGTAGCTCAGTGGCATATGCATCCATTCAATGCTCGGGTGTTCGCAGTTCCTCCCGTATTCTTCTTTAATTTTTTCATGCGTAAGTACCTGTTATTCTCGCAGGGCTTATTTTTTAGAAAGTAGTGGATGAGTCTTCCCATCGTCATTATTGGTGCCGGCCCTGCAGGCCTGACTGCGGCATATGAGTTGTTGAAGGCTGGTCGTCAGAATGTCACCGTGCTGGAGGCTTCTGGCGACATGGGGGGTATTTCTAAGACGATTGAACATAACGGTAACCGCATTGATATCGGAGGCCATCGTTTTTTTTCTAAGTCAGATTGGGTTATGAACTGGTGGAGAGATGTTCTACCGGTTGCCTTGCCTGAAGGCGCAACTTCTGATGCGTCTTTTCGCTTGGCGTATCAAGGTGCCAGTCGGTTAATGGGTGCTGCAACGGCATCTGCTTGCGGGGGCGACCGAAATGTGATGTTGATACGCAATCGGATGTCGCGCATTTATTTTGGCGGGCAATTCTTTGATTACCCACTGAAGCCAAATTTTGAAACAGCGATGAAACTGGGTGCAGGCACTTGTGCAAAGTTTGGTGTCAGTTATGCGGCGTCACGCTTATCTCCGATCAAGCCAGAGCTTACGTTAGAAGATTTCTTTATTAACAGGTTTGGTAATCAGTTATATCAAAGATTTTTTAAAGAATACACAGAAAAAGTTTGGGGCGTACCATGCCACGACATTAGTGCTGAGTGGGGTGCCCAGCGTATTAAGAGTCTATCGATTGGTTCCGCTTTAAAGCATGCATTTAAAAAAATGATGAATGCCTCAGGAACGAGTGAGCAGACCTCCTTGATTGAGAATTTCTTGTATCCCAAGTATGGTCCGGGGCAAATGTGGGAGGCCGTGGCGCAACGTGTTGAGAAGGCTGGCGGTCGCATCATCCGCCATGCTCGAGTTACCCGGATTGACCGCAAGGATGATATGGTGAGTTCAGTCACCTGTGTGAATGAGCTAACAAACACAGAGCAGCAATTTTCTGCAGGGCACGTTCTGTCAACTATGCCAATCAAGGATCTGGTAAAGGCCATCACGCCTGCTCCTTTGGAGGAGGTCGCCAGCATAGGGGCACAGTTGCAATACCGTGACTTCATCACCATTGGCGTTTTGTATCGAAAGCTTGAACGAACAAAGTCTGCAATTAACAGTCAAACAAATTTGGTGCCGGATAATTGGATTTATATCCAAGAACCAGGTGTTAAGGTTGGGCGTCTTCAGATTTTCAATAATTGGAGCCCATACATGGTCAATGACCAAAACACAGTGTGGGTTGGCATGGAGTTTTTTGCCAAAGATGATGATGAACTATGGTGTATGAGCGATGACGCATTGAAAACCTTGGCACTTCGTGAAATGGAAATGCTGCGTCTAGCTCGTCAAGATGATGCGCTAGATTGCGTGGTGATCAGAGTCCCTAAAGCCTATCCTGGTTATTATGGCGCTGCTTACGATCGGTTGGATGAGGTTAAGAGTTATTTGGATGGATTGAAGAATTTATTTTTGATTGGCCGGAATGGGATGCATCGTTATAACAATCAAGACCACTCCATGTTGTCCGCGAAGTATGCGGTGGAGGCGATAATTGCTGGGTCGTGTGATAAATCAAAGATATGGGGCGTTAATGTTGATGATGATTATCATGAGGAAGATGTTGACGGTGGTGTGAATGATTGATTGTTTTATAAAAAATGATTGATAAATTGATTTGTAATAATAAGTCACGACTGTCCGCGTTGGATTGGTTGGTTGTTCTGTATTTGACTTTGCCTTTGTTGATTTTTTGTTTCTGGTTTAAGTTTCCATATGTGTTCGCCTTTCTGATTATGGCGATTTTTGGGTTGTATAAGAATTTGCAAAACACAGATGCTTGTCGTTTTGATGTTTCTGGACCAATGCTGTGTTTTTCTTTTTTTGCTGCCGGTTTGTGGGTTTCTATAGCTGGGGTTGGCCATTTTTTCTACGCAAATGCCGATTGGCTAACCAGGGATGCGGTGCTCCGCGACCTCGCTAGTACGGAGTGGCCTCCGAGATATGTGTCGGACGGACCATATGCATTGATTTTGAGGGCTCCAGTGGCATATTACCTACCTGCGGCTTTGGTTGGTAAGGTTTTAGGGCTTGGGTTTGCTGACTTTTTTCTATATCTCTGGACGGTGGTTGGTTTCGGGTTGTTCTTGTCTGCAGCTGTAACATTGTTTCCCTTGGGTAAGCAGCGCTGGGTGGCTATTCTCGTGCTGGTTGGTTTTGGTGGTATGGATTTGATTGGGTATGTTGGTGTCAATGGTGCTTTGCCTAGGTTGGGGCAGCATCTTGAGTGGTGGGCCAATTTTGCGCAATACTCATCAAACTCCACATTGCTATTTTGGGTCCCCAATCATGCGTTGCCATCTTGGCTGGGTGTGGTGCTTGTATTGCGTCACTGGCGGAGCGCTGAGCTTTCAAAACTGGCGCCGGTGCTGGCGGCGACTATTCCCTTGTGGTCTCCTTTGGCTGCTGTTGGATTGGCGCCGTTCATTATGATGGGTGTAAACTGGCGCCGGGATTATAGAAACCTGATTTCTATTCAGTCAAGTTTGCCATGGCTTGGCTTGGCGCTGATTGTGGCTCGTTATATTACGCTGGATGCTCAGGGAATTCCAAGTCGATGGGCTTTTTATGATTTTGTTGGCATCATTGATTTTTTGAAGAGTTATTTTATTTTTGTTGGTGTTGAATTTGGGTTGTTGGTTTTTGTTTTGTTCAGAATGAAGGCCTTTGATGTGCAGTTATGGATCGCTGTGATGATCTTGCTGGCTCTTCCTCTGTATAGATTTGGGCTGGCGAACGATTTTGTAATGCGTAGCTCTATCCCAGCATTAACTGTGGTGGCTTTGGCTACAGTGAGGCCTTTGACGTCATTGAATAATCGGTTTTGGCATGGTGTATTGTTGGCGGTCATGATTATCGGAGCAATGGGTTCTGCACAAGAGCCGTTGCGGGCCTTCTTGACGCCCCGGTGGGCTCTGAAGGGGTTGAGTCTTCAAGAGGTCATGAACCATGAATACGGAGGATCTATTCCGCCGCATTACGCCGCTAGGCTGAATCAGCCTGGTTTGATTCAATTGATGCGTGAGCCAACCTTGGTCCGATCGTCGCAGCAGAGCCCTGCGGGAGCATTGCCATGAAAGTCACGGTAACTCCGGCGCTGATGCGAATTGCACGTCGGCGCTTGTTGGATATGCACTACGCCAGTGGTGTCGGGCACATTGGTGGAAACTTGTCGGCCATTGATGCCATGCTGTTGGTGTTCCATGAGTTGCTGAGTGATCAAGACCAATTTATCTTG
>JAZJZP010000190.1:0-6835 GCA_040389805.1 Pseudomonadota bacterium | reverse complement strand
CAAGCCGCTGTCGGCCAGGGCCTGATCGACCAGTTCGACCACGGCCTGGCTGCGAAACTGAACCGCCGACAAGTTGACCGCCACCCGAATGCCCCCGGGCCACTGCATCGCGGCGCGGCACGCCTGACGCAAAACCCAGGTGCCCAGCGGCACGATCTGGCCGGTTTCCTCGGCCACCGGAATGAACTCATTGGGGCCAATCAGCCCGCGCTCCAGGTGCTGCCAACGCACCAATGCCTCAAAACCCACCACCTGGCCGGTCACCGTGCTCACCTGCGGCTGGTAGTGCACCGCGAACTGCTCATCGGCCAAGGCCACCCCCAGCTCCTGCTGCAGTCGGGCGCGCGCACGAGCGCTCTCGCCCATCAGGGGCACAAAAAAGCGGTGCATGTTGCGGCCACCTTCTTTGGCGGCGTACAGCGCCAGATCGGCGCTTTGCAACAGGGCGCTCGGGTCGGTGCCGTCACGGGGTGACAAGGCCATCCCGATGCTGGCATGCACTTCCACCCGCACGTCTTCGAGCTGACAAGGTGTGGACACGGCCTGCAGCATGCGATCGGCCAGTGCCGACGCCGACGCTTCGTCGCTGGTTTTCCAACTCAACAGCGCGAACTCATCGCCCCCCAAGCGCGCCAGCAAATCGCCTGGGGCCACGCAGGACTGGAGGCGCGCCGCCACGTTGCGCAATAGCTGGTCACCCACCGCATGCCCCAGCGAATCGTTGATGCCCTTGAAGTTATCCAGGTCCACAAAAAAGAGGGCGCAGGCCCCCATGGCCGCTTGGGTGGTGGCGCAAGCCCGGTCTAACTCCAGACTGAAACAGTGTCGATTAGCCAAGCCCGTCAAGGCATCCACATTCGCCAGCCGTGCCATTTCATAGCGCGCTTGCCTTGCTTGAGTCACGTCCGAACCGACGCCACGCCAACCCGCAGAGCGGCCGGCATCATCAAACAGCGGTTTGGCCATCAACGACCACCACCGAACGTGGCCGTCCACCGTGACGGGCAACTCCAAATCGCGGAAAGGGCGCCCCAAACGCAGGTGCGACTGCAGTTGATCAAAGGCCATCCTCGCTTCGGGCACGTCGGCGGGCAACATGGTGGACACCAACGCGGTGAACGACTGCTGCAACAACTGACGCGAGGGCAAGCCAAACGACTGCGCCAGCCGGTTCGAGACATGTCGCAAGTGACCCGTCTGGGAGATTTCCCAAAGCCAATCGCTGGCATGCTCTTCAAAGTCACGCAGCAGCAGGTCAACCAGTTGGCGTTGACGCTCCGTCTCGGCCTCGGCGCGCAATCGACTGAAAAAGATGCTGGCATTGGCCACGATCAAGGCCATGATGGTGACGCTGTATGTCAGCAGCAAGCCTAGCAAGGGCAAATTATTCTCATACTGGGAGCGCTGCAAAGCCAGCAGGGATGCCGCCGCAATGCACGCGACATAAGCGCAGGCCGCGAAGGGGATCGGGCTGATCATGAGCCCACCACCGCACATCATGCCCACCAACACCGGCGCAATCAACAACTCGCCATGGTGGTTGGTGATCGGAAAGATCAGCGCGGGCACCACCGACCAAAGGCAGGCAAAGAGCGCCACATGCCCCGTCACCAGATGCAAAGCACCCGGAGAAGCCCGCAGTCGGCCATCTCCTTGGACGAGGAGGGGCCACCCTTGGCGCATGACCACCAGGCTGATGACGCAGGCCAGCACCCACAGCGCCATCCACCACGCGGGCAACTGCCCCCAAAAAGTCGCCGCAATCGTCACGGTCGCAATGATGTTGCCCACGAACACCACGGGCACCATGCGCAACACGGCCAAGATCTGGCGCGCACGGAAATGCCGCGCCATCGGCCCATCCACCCGCTCGCTGGTCGTCACCTCATCCAGCAAGGCGGCCCAGCGCTGCCCAAGGCCGGGCGCAACAGGGTCTGAAATCATCGGCAAACCAGTCATAAGGGGATTTCTTGGAGCACGCTTGGAATTCGGCTCGTTGCCGAAAAACTTGATGGTACGGGGATAAATACAGCGGCCGTTTAACCAGGACTCCCCGCAAGCCGGGGGCTTGACGTCCCCCCGAATGCCAATCGCAGCGAACAATTGGCTTACCATGGCCGCCCCTGCTGAGTGAAGAATGCCTGCCCCATGAGCGACTCCAAGCCTTTGTCTGACGCCGAACAGTCTTTGCGCGACGCCGCGCTGGAATACCACCGCCTGCCCACGCGCGGAAAAATCGCTGTCAATCCCACCAAGCCCTTGTCCAACCAGCGTGACCTGGCACTGGCCTATTCGCCCGGGGTGGCCTATCCCTGCCTGGCCATTGAGCAAGACCCCAACCTGGCGGCCGACTTCACCTCGCGCGGCAACCTGGTCGGCGTGATCACCAACGGCACCGCCGTGCTGGGTCTGGGCGACATCGGCCCCTTGGCCAGCAAGCCCGTGATGGAGGGCAAAGGCTGCCTGTTCAAGAAATTCGCCGGAATTGATGTGTTCGACATCGAACTGGCCGAGCGCGACCCCGACAAACTGGTCGAGATCATCGCAGCCATGGAGCCCACGCTGGGCGGCATCAACCTGGAAGACATCAAGGCCCCCGAGTGCTTCTACATCGAGAAAAAACTCTCCGAGCGCCTGAACATCCCCGTCTTCCATGATGACCAGCACGGCACGGCCATCATCTCCAGCGCGGCGCTGCTCAACGGCCTGGAACTGGTGGGCAAGCACATCGGCGAGGTCAAGATTGCCGTCTCTGGCGCAGGCGCCGCCGCCATCGCTTGTGTGGACCTGATGGTAGGCCTTGGGGTCACCCGCAGCAATGTGTTCATGTGCGACTCCAAGGGCCTGATCCACACCGAACGCGCCGACAAGCTGGACGAGTCCAAGCGCCGTTATGCCCAGCCCACCAATGACCGCACCCTGGCCGATGCGGTCCATGGCGCGGACGTGTTCCTGGGCTGCTCGGCGGCCGGCACGCTGACGGTCGAGATGGTCAAGACGATGGCCGCTCAGCCCATCATCCTGGCCCTGGCCAACCCGGAGCCCGAGATCCGGCCAGAACTGGCCAAGGCCGCGCGCCCGGACTGCCTCATCGCCACGGGGCGCTCGGACTACCCCAACCAGGTCAACAACGTCCTGTGCTTCCCCTACATCTTCCGGGGCGCGCTGGACTGCGGTGCCACCAAGATCACCGACGCGATGAAGCTGGCCTGCGTGCGCCAGATCGCCGACCTGGCCAAAGCCGAGATCAGCGACGAGGTGGCCTCGGCCTACCCCGGCCGCGAAATGCGCTTTGGCCCGGACTACTTCATCCCCACGCCGTTCGATTCGCGCCTGATCTTGCGCATCGCGCCCGCCGTGGCCGAAGCGGCCGCCGCCTCCGGCGTGGCCACGCGCCCCATCACCGACCTCAAGGCCTACCGCGACTCGCTGACGCAGTTCGTCACCAACACCGGTTTGTTCATGCGGCCCCTGTTTTTGGGCGCCAAAGCAGCGCCCAAGCGCATCGCCTACACCGAAGGTGAAGACGATCGCGTCTTGCGCGCCGCCCAAGTTGCCATCGATGAAGGCATTGCCCATCCCATTTTGATCGGTCGACCGGATGTGATCGCCACACGCATCGAGCGCGCCGGCCTGCGCCTGCAACCCGGCGTCAACTGCGAAGTGGTCAACCCCGGCAACGATGCGCGCTTCAAGCAGTACTACGACGCGTATCACGCCTTGCGCGCTCGCGACGGCATCACCCCGGACTTGGCCAAAGTGGTGGTGCGCCGCTCCAACTCGCTGATCGCCTTGATGATGCTCAAGCTGGGTGATGCCGATGGCGTCATCTGCGGTGTGATCGGGCGCTACGACCTGCACCTGGAGCAGGTTCGCGAGGTGATCGGCAGCCGACCCGAAGCCCATGGCCTGGCGGCCCTCAACGCCCTGATCCTGGACCAGCACAACCTGTTCATCGCCGACACCTTTGTCAACGAAGACCCGTCGGCCGAACAGCTTGCCGACATCGCCGCGTTGGCGGTTGAAGAAGTGCAGCGCTTTGGCCTGCCTCCGCGCGTGGCCTTCTTGTCGCACTCGATGTTTGGCTCCAGCACGCGGCCCTCGGCCCGCAAGATGCGTCAGGCGCGCGACCTGTTTGTGCAGCGCATGCCCCACATCCCCGCCGATGGCGAGATGCAGGGCGATGCCGCTTTGAGCGACAGCGTGCGCCACAAGCTGCTGCCCGAGAGCACCCTAAACGGCAGCGCCAACATCCTGATCCTGCCCAATCTGGACGCGGCGAACATCTTGTTCAACGTGCTCAAGATGACCGGGGGCCAGGGCGTCACCGTGGGTCCGATCCTGCTGGGCGCCGCCGCCCCCGTGCACATCCTGACGCCCTCAGCCACCGTGCGCCGCATTGTCAACATGACGGCAGTGGCCGTCGCACACGGCGCCAAGTGAGACGCATCGCTGCGGGCTAGACTCGCAGCGATGACCTCTACATCATCAGCGCGTCCCACCATCCTGCAGGGCTACGCCGCCGCCCTGGCCACGGTCGTGATCTGGGCGGGCTTCATCCTGATCTCTCGCCTGGGCGGAAAAACGGCGCTGACCGGCTGGGACATCGTGGCCCTGCGGCTGGGCACCGCCTCCCTCGTGCTGCTGCCCTTTTCATTCACGCTGCCTGCGGGCACGTGGCGCAATCCACGCCTGTGGACCCTGTCAGCGCTGGGCGGCCTGATCTTTCTGGTCTTTGTCTACGCGGGTTTCAAACGAGCGCCCGCCGCGCATGGCGGCATCTTGCTGCCCGGCATGCAACCTTTTTTGGTGACCGCGTTGGCTTGGGTCCTCATGGGCAACCGGCCTTCGCGCCAACGTCTGTGGTGCCTGGTGCCCATCGCCTTGGGCGTGGCCTGCGTGGCCGCCCCGCAGCTCATCGGTGTTCATGAGGGGCCCAGCACCCTCACGGGCGACGCGTTGATGCTGACCGCCTCGCTGGCCTGGGCCGCCTACAGCGTGCTGGTCAAAAAATGGGTGTTTGACGCCTGGCTGCTGACGCGGTTTGTGGCACTCAGTTCGGCCCTGGTCTACCTGCCGATCTATGTGCTGTGCCTGCCCAAGGGCCTGGAGACCGTGCCCTGGTCGATGCTGGTGCTGCAGGGCCTGTACCAAGGACTGGGGCCCACGATTGTGGCCATGCTGCTGTTTCTGCGGGCGGTGGCCATCCTGGGCGCCGAACGCACCGGAGCCCTCGTGGCGCTGGTGCCCGTGCTCGCCGGCCTGGGCGCCGTCGCCGTGCTCAACGAGCCGCTCACCGCCTGGCTGGTGGCAGGGCTGGCCTTGGTATCGCTGGGCGCCTTGTTGTCATCCAGGGCACGCGACTGAGGTTTCATTGCATCGAAATATTACATAATATCACACACACAGACAAATGATGTAAGCTTTAGACCATTGCGTCAGAGCACATCCACCATGAGTGTCACCGCCAAAAATCTCACCCTTGACCTGCTCACGGCCATCGCGCCCCTGCCTTTGTCGGTGCGGCACCTGCTGGCCTCGGGCGCCCTGTTCGCCATCCCGGCCAACAACCTGCGCGTCTGCCTGGCACGCCTGTCGGCCGAGGGCTTGATTGAATCGATCGAGCGGGGCAGCTACCGGCTCAGCGCCTCGGCCACCGACCTGGCCACCGATGTCTCGACCTGGCGTACCGCCTCGCAGCGCGTCAAACCCTGGCACGGGGAGCACATCACGGTGTACTGCGGCGCCTTGGGCCGCAGCGACCGCGCCGCCTTGCGCCACCGGGATCGTGCCTTGCAAATGCTGGGCTTCCAGGAGTTGGAGCGCGGCCTGCATGTGCGCCCCGACAACCTGGACGGCGGCGTTGAGCAGGTTCGCCGACGGCTGTATACGCTAGGCCTGGAGCGACAGGCCAGTGTCTTCGTTTCAGCACAATTCGACGCAGCGTGCGAAGCGCGCATCCGCAGCCTCTGGAATGGTGCCGCCCTGAACGGCGCCTACACCCACATGCAAAGCCAGTTGGCCGATTGGTCGGAGCATGCCAGTCAGCTGTCCATCGAAGAGGCGGCCCGCGAGTGCTACCTGGTGGGCCGCAAGGCCATTCGCCAAGTGGTGTTCGACCCCCTGCTGCCAACGCCTTTGGTCGATGTCGGCGCCCGGCAGCGCTTCTTTGAATCGGTGCTGAAGTTTGACAACGTGGGCCGCGATATCTGGCGGCAATTCCATTCAGATTGTCACCCCATGGAGGCCCTGACTTGAACGCCCCTCACCGCCTGCGGCCCGCAGATGTTCTCAGCTGCGAAGAAATCGCCCACTTCACCTCGCGCTCTGACCTGGCAGGCTGGTGGGCCATTGCCTCGACCTGGGCCATCATCGCCGGGTGTTTTGCCGCCCTGATCTGGGCGCCCCATCCCATCACCTACCTGCTGGCGGTTCTGGTGCTGGGCGGCCGGCAGCTGGCCTTGGCCATCATCTTGCATGAGGGCTCGCATGGCACCTTGTTCAAAAGCCGCTGGCTCAACCACCATGCCAGCGATTGGCTGGCGGGTCGCTTCATCTGGATCGATCTGCCCCGCTACCGCGAACACCACCTGCGTCACCACGCCCACACCAACCAAGCGGGGGACCCCGATCTGAGCCTGACGCGGCCGTTTCCCGCCTCAGCAGGATCAGTCACACGCAAGTTCCTGCGCGACCTCAGTGGCCTCAGTGGCATCCGCCGTGTCGTCGGGCTGGTGCTGATGGACCTGGGCGTGATCACGTGGACGGTGGCCGCCGACACACAACCACGGCCCCGCAACGGCCGCGTCTGGCGCGATTACGCCAAAGAAGGCCT
>JAZJZP010000189.1:0-2063 GCA_040389805.1 Pseudomonadota bacterium | reverse complement strand
GACCGCACCAGCCTCAGATGACCATGGGCGGATGGCGCCACTTCGGCCAAGGCCGCTGCCTCGGTGTCGCTCAAATCGGTGTCGCTCAATAAGCTGCGCGCTTCCAGTTGCCGAGAAGCCTCATGATCGTAGGCTTCCAGGCGACGCATCAGGTCGTCCTTGGGCGTCTTGAGGAATCCGGCAGCGAATTGATGCAGGAGGTGGCGAATTTCATCAGCCGCCTCGTTCAGCAGGGCTGCCGAGACTGAATCACCTCGACCCACGGCTTGCGTGCGCATCAGACTGTGCTCAAGCAAGCGCGCCAGCTGTGACAACTCGCTGTACCCGACAGTGGCCGAGTTGCCCGCCAGCGAATGCGCCAACGCAACGGTTTCATCCGTCACGGGACGATGCAACTCCAGTGACCATTCATTCAAGCAGGTGCACAAACGCCGCGACTGTTCATCTGCCTCATTGAGGTAGATGTTGAACAAGGGGATGCTGATTCGCAGTGGGCCAATGACCTTGACTTGCTCGTCACCTTCGGTGACCACCACATCGGCGACCACGGCTTCTGCTGGCGGCTCCTCGAAGGCAATCTCCAGCAACTCGACGTCGGCCACCTCATCAACCGGCGATGCAAAGGATGTTTCTGCTTCAACCTCAGGCAAGAGCAAAGGCAAGTCGATCTCGGTCGCCTCGTCTTCTGGAGGCAACTCCAAGGTCAACAAGTCGCCATCAATGGCTGGGACTTCTAGATCTGATAAATCCGCGGGCTGGGTAACGGGCTCGGCTGATGCATCATCACCCGCCGGCTCCCCCCCCAGATCAATCAGTGGCAGGGTGAGCTCAGACAGCTCATCCTCCGGCGCACCGGCAGCTTCATCTGCGGCGAATGACTGGACATCGGCCGCGGTGAATGCTGAGCCCCCACCAATGGGGATCCGGCGACCTTCCAGCCGCAGCGAATCGGCCGCATGCACCAGCGGAGCACTGTGCCATTGCTGGGCAGCACGGGCCTCAATGGCCTGAGTCCAGCCGGACATGTAGGCCAAGGCTTCGGCGGCGAAGCCCAACAAGTCTGCGCTGGCAGGCTCTTGCGAGGCCATCCAGGCATTGAAGAGCTGCTCACACGCCCAACCTGCTTCACCGTAGTCTTTCAGGCCCACCATGCGCGAACTGCCCTTGAGCGTGTGGAAGCCACGGCGCACACTGGTCAACAAGGTCACGTCGCCCGGATTGCTGAGCAGTTGCTCAATCGCCTCTTTGGCGCTGGCAATCACTTCCTGGGCTTCTTCCAGGAAGATGCCCAGCATTTCGTCATCTTCTTCGAAGCCCGTGGGCTCTGCGGGCACGGCCGGCGCAGGGATCAAGGGTGCATAGCCGCTGTCATGTGCCAGAGACACCTCGGGCAACTCCAGCTCGACCGGCTCGGCCACCGATTGTGCGAAGTCAGACATCACCTGAGCGACCTGCTCACGCGCCAACGCATGAGCGTCGACATCATCCGAAGACTGCGCAGCCACCACCGCCGCTTGGGCCGAAGCCACGGACTCGGCAAACGCGGGCTGGTCTTGCACCAAGGGGATGTCGGCAATCTTTTGCAGCTCATCCGAAACATCTTCGAGCGAGACCTCGTCATCGGTCACCGACTCGGCCACGGCTTCTGCCGCGTTTTGGGCCTGATCGCGCTCAGCCTGGATGGCCACCACCTCGACCGGGTTGGCCAGTTCAGGCAAGGCTGCTTTTTCGCGGCCCATCAAGGGCGAGAGTACGCCCGTGTCCGGATCAAACTTGAAGAGGGATTTGACCAAGTTGGGCTGCACGCCCAACATGTCGATCAAGAAACCCAGGGCACCCAGGTTGCCTGCCAAACGATCAAACACGCCATCGGTGGCCAATTGCTGAATGTCGGCATCGGCGGCCAGCAAGTGATCAACGTCCTCACGCATGCGCACCGTGGCCTGCCCTGCCATGTCCAGACCCAGCACAGCCAACACGCCGCGCATGGATTGCATTTGCTTGGGCACCTGCGCCAACACGGCAGGCTGCGAGGGGTCACGGAAGAACTGATCGATGTTCTT
>JAZJZP010000188.1:11007-11774 GCA_040389805.1 Pseudomonadota bacterium | reverse complement strand
ACCGCCGTATTCGCGATGCAATTCTATCTGCGACAAGAGCGCATTGCCGAGTACGGCATCGGTGCCAAGTCCGAAAAATCCGTGGAGTAATGACATGTACTTGTCGCACTTTGGGCTTCAAGAGCGCCCCTTCTCGCTCACGCCAGATGTGGACTTCGCCTACTTGGCCCAGCCCTACCAGGATGCACTCAATGTGCTGCTGCTGGCGCTGGATGGGGGCGAAGGCTTCATCAAGGTGACGGGTGAAGTCGGCACAGGCAAGACCTTGCTGTGTCGCATGCTGCTCGAAGGCATGCCAGATCACACGGTGACGGCCTATGTGCCCAACCCCCGACTGCAGCCGCAAGACATGCTGCGCACGTTGGCGAGCGATCTGGATCTGCATGTGAACCGATCGTGCGATGAACACGAGTTGTACCAAGCCGTGCAGACGCAATTGATGACCCTGGCGGAGCAAGGCCAACGTGTGGTGTTGTGCATTGATGAAGCCCAGGCCTTGCCCATCGAAACGCTCGAAACCCTCCGGCTGCTGTCCAACATTGAAACGGGCAAGTCCAAGCTGCTTCAGATCGTGTTGTTTGGCCAGCCCGAGTTTGATCAGATGCTGGAACAACCCGCGCTGCGCTCTCTGTCCAGCCGCATGAGCTTTTCATCAAGGCTGTCGCCTTTGCGGTTCGATGACTTCACATGCTATTTGCGCCACCGCTTGTGCATTGCCGGTTGGCGTGGTCCTGATGTGTTCAGCCTGGCAGCCTCCTATCTTTTGT
>JAZJZP010000188.1:8753-10997 GCA_040389805.1 Pseudomonadota bacterium | reverse complement strand
GGAGCGGCGGTGTACCGCGCCGTGCCAATGTTCTGGCTCACAAATCCTTGCTGTTGGCCTTTGGCCGAGGGCAACACCGTGTTGATGCGTCCATGGCATGGCAGGCATTGCGCGACAGCAATGGCGTCATGCGTACGGTTTGGCCCGTGTTGATGGCCTTGTTGGGTGGACGAACTGGTGGAGTACGGTCATGAGTGTGATCAACAACATGCTGCGAGATCTTCAAGACCGCAAAGCGCCTCTGGGCCCTGTGCCAGGTTTGGTGGTGACCGCTCGCCCAAGCGCTCCGGTCTGGGCCTATCTTTTTGGCTTGCTCGCAGCGGGCGGCTTGTTGGCAGCCGCAACGGTTTGGAGTCCGACACCAGAAACCATACGTCCTGTGGCCATCCGCATGGTGCCCACGGCGACGACTCAATCTACACCCGCACCTATCACGAAAGTCAACGACACCAAGGACGTGACGAGCCCTGCTGTGGACAAGCAAGCCACCACAAAAGTGGCGGTGACCAAGGAGTCTTCTCCCCCAGTGGCTACAGCAGTGGTTGCAGCAGTGGTTGCAGTGACAGGGGCGTCGGCGCCTCTGGTGGCCAACGCCAATGCCATCATGGAGGCGGCAGCCCCGGCGGCCGGGGTGGTCGAAAAACAGCCTCGGGTACAAACACCCCAGCAGCAAGCCCAAACCTTGTATCGGCGCGCGACAGACACGGCCGCCACCGGTCATGGCCGACAAGCGGTCGACTTGGTGATTGATGCGCTCAAGCTGGACCCGTCCCTGCATGAGGCACGTCACTTTGCCGTTTCATTGCTGTACGAACAAGAGCGGCTGGACGAGGCTGAATTACTGGCTGTGGACGGCTTGAACCGGTCGCCGCAGCAAGCGCCACTGGCCTATCTGCTGGCTCGAATCATGACCGAGCGTGGTCGCAACCTGTCGGCCATCGCCGTGTTGGACCGGCAAACCACGCTAACTGCCGATGGACATGGCCTGCGCGCCAGCATTCTGTCTCAATCGGGCGACTTCAAAAAAGCATCGCAGGACTACCAGATCGCCGTCCAGCAACAGCCCGACAACAGTCTGTGGTGGTTCGGCCTGGCCGTGGCCATGGAGGCTCTAGGCCAAACGCAAGATGCGCGCAAGGTCTACGCCAAAGCTCAAGCGTTGGGCCTTGATCGTCCCGATCTGACGGCCTTCGTCGATCAAAAGCTCAGGACCTTGAACTGATCATGATCCAACATTCAAAATTTCGGCTGGGCGAAGTACTGGTTCAGCGCGGCCTGATCACTGAAGATCAACTGACCGCAGCCTTGGCCCATCAAAAGAGCACCGGCCGCCGCCTGGGGCGGGCCTTGATGGAGCTCAAACTCGTCACTGATGAAGCCATTGGCATCGTCATCAGCGAGCAAATGCGCATCCCCTTTGTGAACTTGAACGAGAGGGATCTGGACGAAGCCTTGGTGCGCCGACTTCCTGAAGCGCAGGCGCGACGCCTTCGTGCCATCGTGCTGGCCGAGCAAGACCTGGGCGTGCAAGTCGGCTTTGTCGACCCCACCGACATGCTGGCCTACGACCAACTCTGCCGGGCACTGAACACGGCGGTTTACCCCGTCGTCGTGACCGAAGACGCCTTGCTGGCCACCATTGAGCGCATTTACCAGCGCAGCGAGCAGATCTCGGGTCTGGCCAAAGAGGTCGCCGCCGACATGGCCACGGCCAGCGCCGGTCTGGCCAGCCTTGATGTTGCCGCCACCGCCGAAGACGCCCCCATCGTGCGCTTGTTGCAGTCGGTGTTTGAGGCCGCCGTGTCGCGCGACGTGTCTGACATCCACATCGAACCGCAAGAGAGCCAGCTCACCATCCGCTTTCGCATTGATGGCACCATGCAGGTGCAAAGCACCTCCAGCTCCAAGATCACCTCCGCGGTGGTGCAACGCCTCAAGTTGATGTCCAACCTGGACATCTCCGAGCGCCGCTTGCCCCAAGACGGGCGCTTTCAAATGAAGGTCGCCAACGCCGCGGTGGACGTGCGGATCTCCACCCTGCCGACGCAATATGGCGAATCAGTGGTGATGCGTCTGCTGCCCCAGAACAATTCCCGCATCCGGCTGGATGCGATTGGCATGCCCGCCCCCATTTTGGAGCGCCTGCGTGCGGCCATTGGGTCGGCATCGGGCATGGTGCTGGTGACCGGGCCCACAGGCAGTGGCAAGACCGCACTCCCGAAAGCACTCTCGCACAATGCGCGG
>JAZJZP010000188.1:0-8743 GCA_040389805.1 Pseudomonadota bacterium | reverse complement strand
CCACAGGCAGTGGCAAGACCACCACCTTGTACGCCGCCATGGCGGAGCTCAATTCGGTCAGTCGCAAGATCATCACTGCGGAAGACCCGATTGAATACCGACTACCGGGGCTCAACCAGGTTCAAATCCATGAAAAGGTCGGCTTGACCTTCGCCCGTGTGTTGCGCTCCTGCCTGCGTCAAGACCCGGACGTCATCCTGGTGGGCGAAATGCGCGACCAGGAAACGGCGGAGATCGGCCTGCGCGCTGCGTTGACCGGGCACTTGGTGTTGTCAACCCTGCACACCCTGGATGCCGCGGGCACCCCCATGCGATTGCGTGACATGGGCATGGCCCCCTACATGATCGCGCTGGGTGTGCGCTTGGTGATTGCTCAACGCCTGGTGCGCTTGATCTGCGAACACTGCAAACAACCCCACTCACCCGCCCCCCATGAAAATGCCTGGCTGCACATGGAGGGCAAGTACCTTGGTGATGGGTCGTTCTTCCAGGGCGTGGGATGTGGTCAGTGCAACCAAAGCGGCTACAAAGGCCGCGCTGCGGTCTACGAAATGATGGAGATGACGCCTGAGTTGGTGCAATTGGCCAACAAAGACGACCCTGCGGGCTTTGCGGCGACGGCGGCCCTAGCCTTTGCTGACTTCACCTTGAGGCGGCACGCGCTGCAACTGGTGAACGAGGGGCGCACCAGCATTGCCGAGGCCATGCAGGCCAGCAACCAGTTCTGAACCTGAGCCGACACCGTGCCCAGCTTTACTTACACCGGACGAAATCAAGACCGACAGGCCGTGAGCGGCGTCATGGTCGCCAACTCGGCCACTTTGGTGGCAGAGACCCTGCTCACCACTGGGGTGACCCCGGTATCGATCGAGCCTCAAGTAGAAGTCGTTAGCGCGCAAGACACCTTCTCACGCCTGTTCAATCGCCAAAGCATCTCCGAGCAAGACCTCCAGTTGCTGACGCGCCAGCTCTACACCTTGACCAAAGCAGGTGTGCCGCTGCTTCAGGCCTTGCGTGGCTTGAGAGACTCCTCGTCTGAGCCCGCCCTGCGCGATCTCTATCAAAATCTGATGAGCTCGTTGGATGAAGGCTATGACCTGTCACAGGCCATGGGGCGACGCGGCGATGTCTTCGATACGTTTTTTGTCTCCATGGTTCGGGTCGGCGAATCCTCCGGGCGACTGACCGAAGTGTTCCTCAACATGAGTGATCACCTGGAGTTTCAGCGCTACATGAAGCAGCAGGTCGAGTCGGCGCTTCGCTATCCCAAGTTTGTGATGATGGCGATGGGCATTGCCTTGGTGGTGATCAACATTTTCGTGATCCCCTCGTTTGCAAAAGTCTTTGCCAACATGAAGACCGAACTGCCCTTGATGACCCGAATCCTCCTGGGCACTTCGGACTTCATGTTGCACTGGTGGCCCGCCATGCTAGTGATGGCCATCGCGCTGGCACTGGCCGTCAAGCTGCATGTCCGCACGCCCGAAGGCCGCCTGCAATGGGATCGACTCAAGCTGAAGTTGCCGGTGGCGGGCAAGGTGGTGCACAAGGGGGTTCTGGCCCGCGTGTGCCGAAGCCTGTCGCTGGTCCTGCAGAGTGGCATTCCGGTGGTTCAAGGCCTGGCACTGGTCACTGAAGTGGTGGGCAACGCCCACATTGAGCACGCCTTGCTCGGGGTTCGCACTTCGGTGGAGCGTGGCGAGAGCGTGTTGCTGGCCAGCAATAGAGCGGGAATATTCACGCCCATCGTGCTTCAGATGGTGATGGTGGGTGAAGAAACAGGCCGACTGGACGAAATGCTCAATGAGATAGGCCAGATGTATCAGCGTGAGGTTGAGTACGAACTCAAAACCATGTCTCAGCAAATCGAGCCCATTTTAATCATGGTGTTGGGCGCCATGGTCTTGGTCCTGGCCTTGGGGGTTTTCATGCCCATGTGGGATTTAGGCAGTCACGCTATCAAGTAAGCCCCAGTACTGCCGAAATGGCACTTATCAATTTCACGAGGTGATTTATATGCGATCCAAACAAACCGGCTTCACGATGATCGAACTGATTGTCGTCATCGTCATCCTGGGCATTTTGTCTGCGGTAGCGCTCCCGCGCTTTACCAATATTCAAGGTGATGCCCGCAGAGCCAAACTCAACGCAGCGCGGGGTGCCATCGCCTCAGCCTCGGCCATGGTGCATGGCTCTGCCATTGTTCGACAAGGCCTCGTGCAACCAGTCTGCCTAGGCAGCGGTGCCGTGCCTACTGCGCCTACTACGATCGCCGCACTCACAGGCAACGGTCAGCTGTGTACCGAAAACGGCAACATTGACGTCAACAGGCTGTATCCATCAGCGACCCTGGCAGGTGTGGTCGCTGTTGCGGGCTTGGTGCCAGGCAATGTCGTGCCTACCGCAGCAACGCTCGCCACGGAAGGCTATGCCGCCGTAGCCGCCGGTGGCGTGGTAACGGTTCAAGTGCCAGGCGGTTCAAATCCTGCCACCTGCGCCTTCACCTATACCGCTCCCGCGGCCCTCGGTGCAGCGCCCGTCATCAGCCAACTCACGGCAGCCACGACCGCCGGTTGCTGATCAGTAAAGGTCTAGACCATGAGAACCAGACACTCAGGCTTCACGCTGATCGAGCTGATCATTGTCATCGTGATCTTGGGTGTCCTCTCTGCCATTGCATTGCCGCGGTTCACCAGAATCGAGTCTGACGCGCGCAAAGCCAAGCTCAATGCTGCACGCGGAGCGGTTGCTGCGGCCGCCGCGATCGCTCATGGGGCGGCAGCGGCGCGTCAAGGATCTGTCCAGGCCGCCTGCCCGGTTGCCACCGGTACGCTGCCCAATCCCCCCGTGATCGCGGCCACAGGCACCGGCAATTTGTGCACTGAAAACGGCAACATCGACATCACCCGGCTTTACCCGGCGGGCACCCTCAATGGAATCATTGCTGCAGCCGGCCTGGTGCCAGGCAATGTGCTTCCCACGGCAAACTCGCTGGCGACTGAAGGTTATGCAACCGCCACGGCGGGTACGGTGCTGACGATTCAGGTGCCCGGCGGCTCGGCTGCTGCCAACTGTTCGTTCACCTACACGCCGCCAACGACCCTGGGTGCCGCGCCTGCACTCAGCGCTTCAACCACCCTTGGTTGCTGATCGCTAATCAAATCTATCGGAGTGCCATGATGCGCGGCTATACGATGGTTGAACTGATCGTTGTGATGGTCGTGCTCGGCATCCTGGGGGCGTTGGCCGTGCCCGCATTCAACAGCCGAACGCCCCTGAATGTGCGGGGCACCCGCGATCAAGTCCGCGCCATACTGGAGTACAGCCGCAAACTGGCCGTGGCTCAACAAAGTGGCGTGTGCGTCATCATCGCTCCAGCACTGGTTCAGGCGGTTTATGTCGTCGGTGCCAACTGCGCTCCCGCCAGTCCGGCCGGTAACACCGACGCTAGCTCCGCATCAATACCGTCCGATGTGGTGGTCAACGGAGCGGCCTTGGTCCGGTTTGACATGAACGGTCGCCCGGTTCCCAATGCCAATGTCATCCTCAATTTTGGGGACACGCTCGGAAACGTCTTGCAATCGCTCACCGTCAGCAATGAAACCGGTCTGGTCTTCTAACCCCAAGCGCTCGTTGCGTCGCTCTGAACGGGGCTTCACACTGATTGATGTGCTGATGCTGATCGTATTGCTCGGTGTGGTGGCCGGCTCCATGACGGTGATGTATGGGCGCATGTCTGCTCAGTCCGCAGAAGCCTTGCGCAACCGCCAGGTCCTGTCCGTGGCCCAAACCCTGATCAACGAAGTGCGCATGATGCCCTTCACTTACTGCGATGGAGCGATACAGGCCGTCAGCGCCGCTACGTGTGGTGGTCCCTTGTTGGTCGATAGCCTCGGCCCAGAAACCGGTGAGCTTCGATACCACAGCAACCCGAAGGCCGTATGGTTTGACGGCGTCAGTGATTACGACGGTTTGAAGCAACCCTGGCTTGATTGTGCAGGCATCTGCGACCTGCAGGGCAACGTGATCAACCCACCCGGCAGCGTGCTTGACGGCTGCTCGGCCGCCATCGTCATGGCCCCCCAGGCCATGACCAACATTGCTGCCAAGGATGCCATTGGCCGACCACAAACCTTGCTCATCTCGGTCACGGTGAGATGCCCCGGAATCTCGGATGTGGTGCTGCAAGGCATCCGTACACGCCATGCGCCCAATGACTTCTGATCGCGGCTTTACGCTCATAGAGATGATCATCTCTTTGACGCTGATCGGCATCTTGGCGACGGCCGCCGTGCCCATGCTGCGCATGCCCATCACGGCTTACATGGAGTCATCGGCGCGGGCCAAACTTGCCGCAGACCTCGACAGGGTGAACAGCAAGCTCACCCTGGACTTTGCATTGGCATTGCCCAACAGCGTTCGAGTGAAGCAGGTCGGTGCGAACTATCTGATCGAGTATCTGGAGGTTCGCGCCAAAGGCCGCTATCGATCGGCCGCCTCGGGCAACCCGACTCAGACCTGCCTCGCCACGCCCAGTTGTGGCGGCTCGCCTGATGCCCTGGAGTTTGGCGCCGCTCCAGCCTGCACCGAAACTTGTTTTGTGACCCTGGGGCCGCTGGTGGGCAGTGCGGTCGTGCCCAACAGTGACATGGTGGTGGTCAACCCCACCAATACCCCGGGCATCACAGGTGACCCTTATGCCAACAACGGCCCTGGCGTGCGCGCCATCAGATCAACCTTGCTGACCAACGCGGCCTTCGCAACGGCCAACTTTGACAATGGCCGCAGGATCACCATGGCCCCACAGGACTTCCCAGCGGGACCTGCCAGCAAGCGTTTTTATGTAATCTCAACCCCGGTGACTTATGAGTGCAACCCCACGACGCGCCGTTTGACGAAGTATTGGAACTACGGCATCGCACCCGTTCAGCCCACCGCCTTTGTCGGGATTCAGTCGGCGCCACTGGCCACCAACGTGGCAGCCTGCACCATTTTTCAGATCTACACCGCCGGTCAGATGGGGAGCGGCGGCTTGGGCTTAGGAGGCCTGGTCACCATCCAAATGAGCTTGAGCGAAACGGTCAATGGCGACCCCGTTCCTGTGACAGCTGACCTGCTGTTCTCAGCGGCGGTAAACGACGGTTGACCCATGAAAACATCCTTGGCATCAACGACCTCTAATCGTCACTCCCAACGTGGTTTCTCTGGGGTGTTGGCCGTCATCGCGCTGGTGATCATGGCCAGCTTGACCAGCTTTGGCGTGAACCTGATGACGTCCATGCACAGCACTTATGCGCAAGAGGTGTCCCTGGCGCAGGCCACGCTGGCGGCCGAAGCTGGCTTGGACTGGGCTCGCTACCGAATCAAGATCAACAACAACTGCGCCGCGCTGCAAAACCTGGCCTTGCCTGGCACGCTGGGTTTGTACCGCGTGACCGTGCGCTGCACGCGTGTCGCCCCGGCTCCTGCCATCAGCTTCCCTGAAGGGGGCACGGTACCGCAGTACTACTCGGTCACTGCCGATGCCTGCATCGCGCCTGCTGCGGGGGCCAACTGCCCAGCCCCCGCTCCCTTTGGGCCAGACTATGTGATCAAAACACTGACCACGTGGGTGGAGCGCTGATCGGTCAACGCACCGAGTTGTAATCCAGTGGCACCCAGGCATAGCCCTTGCCTTCGGCCCGAATGTGGCCCAGGCCCGGGAACGGCAGGTGAGCGCCCGCCACCAGATAGCGACCCTTGGCAGCATCGGCATAGGCCTTTTTGCGTTGTACGGCGGCGGCTTTGGAGTCGACATCGAACGTGATGGTCACCGAAGGCTGCGCAAACTGCACAGCGGCCACATGCATCAGGTCACCCCACAACATCAGCTTTTGGCCCTTGGACTCAATGGCATAAATGGTGTGGCCTGGCGTGTGGCCATGTGCCGCGATGGCCTTGATGCCGGGCACCAAAACGGTATCGCCATCAAAGGCCTTGAACTTGCCCGCCGCCACGTAGGGATTCAGCGACGCTTGTGCGCCCTTGAAGAAGTCTTTCATCTCCTTGGGGGCCTTGTCCAGGTTGGCTTGGCTCAGCCAGAAGTCCGCATCGTGCTGGTCGGCATGCACGGTCGCGTTGGGAAACACCAATTTGCCATCCAGCATCAAGCCACCCACATGGTCCCCATGCATGTGCGTGATCACGATCTCGTCCACCTGCTCAGGCTGGTAACCCGAGGCCTTGAGGTTGCTCAGCAGTTGCCCCAGCGTCGGGCCAAACAGGCCAGCCGCCCCCGTGTCCACCAGCACAAGCTTCGAGCCCGTGTTGATCAGGTAGGCATTCACCGACGTGGGAACGGTATCTTTCTGGAACGATTTCTCCAGCAACTTGCTGACCTGCGTGTGGGTGGTGTTGGTCAGTAATTTTTGTGGGGGCAGATCAAGGATGCCATCCAGCAGCGCCGTGACTTCAAAGTCACCCAGCAGCATGCGGTAAAAGCCGGGCGCTTGAGTTTTGACTTGTGGGGCCTGCGCATGAACGGTGGAGGCAAGCAGCCATCCGCTGGCGATCACAGCGAGGCTTTGACGAAGCAGGTGAGTCAATGTCATGAGGGACCCTTTGGATTGGTTTTGAAGGTGGGGCCAAGCATAGTAGCGACACCCATATCCCCATCGATGACAGGGGCGCTCAAGCTGGCAGCGAAAACAGCCGAAAAACCCGATGACCCGCCGCCATTCAGACAACCCATCAGGTATTCACCCCATGAGCCAAGCCACTGCCACCCAAGCCACGTCAGACAAATTTCGCCTGGTCACGCGCAGTGATTTCGATGGATTGGTGTGTGCGGTGCTGCTCGAAGAACTGGGCATGATTGACGACATTTTGTTCGTCCACCCCAAGGACATGCAGGACGGCAAGGTGGTGATCACCAGCCGTGACATCGTGACCAATTTGCCGTTTGTACAAGGCGCGCATTTGATCTTTGACCACCACGAGTCCGAGACCATCCGCAACACGGGCGAGCGCAGCAACCACATCATCGATGTCAAGGCCCCCTCTGCGGCCCGCGTGGTCTACAAACACTACGGTGGCAAGGCGGCTTTTCCGCGCATTTCAGACGACATGATGGTGGCCGTGGACAAAGCCGACTCGGCGCAGTTCAGCCGCGACGAAATTCTCAACCCCACCGACTGGGTGTTGCTGAACTACTTGATGGATTCACGCACGGGCCTGGGGCGGTTTCGCGAATTCACCATCAGCAACTACGCGCTGATGATGAACCTGATCGCCTACTGCCGAGACCACACCATCACCGAGATTTTGGCGCTGCCAGACGTGGTCGAGCGCGTCAACCTCTACATGGAACATGCCGGTAAGGCCAAAGAGCAGATCACACGCTGCACCACCGTCCACGGTAACCTGGCGGTGCTGGACCTGCGCCACGAAGAAACCATCTGGGCTGTGAACCGGTTCATGATTTACGCGCTGTTCCCGCAGACCAATATTTCCATCCACGTGATGTGGGGTCTGAAACAGCAAAACACCGTGTTTGCCACCGGCAAGTCCATCCTTGACCGTGGCAGCAAAACCAACATCGGCATGTTGATGCTGGAGCGCGGCGGCGGCGGGCATCAAGCGGCGGGCACCTGCCAGATCGAAAACGACCAAGCCGCCGCCGTCTTGCAAGAGCTGATTACCCGCATCAATGCCGACGGCTGATCACGCCTTCTTCAGCTTGCCGCGTGCGGGCACCACGGTGGTGACGGTGGCCGTGACGGCTCCGGGGGACAGCGGCTTTGCAGGACTCTTGTCTTGCTTGGGCTTCTTGGCTTCACGCCCGCTGCGTTGTTGACTCTTGGCCATGCTTGACTCCTTATTAAAAACCCCTGCGGGGCATGTTGCCATGGTAACCGCAGCCAACCACGGCACCCTTGGATTGCGCTGTATTTGCGGCACTTATCAAGCGCACGCACGCCAGCCCACTCAGGGAAAATCCAGGGCAGACATTCTGCTGGCGGGCCTTACTTCGTCTCAGACCTGAGCGATACTCCCTGGTTTTTTCACCGCCAGAATACTTTCCCAATCGGGACCTCTTGATGAAACTCTCCATTGCCGAGCACGGCGCCACCGAGCAAGCCGAACGCTCGGCCCTGTATGACCAGATCGAAGCTGAATTCGAAGCCATCAAGCAGCGTTACCGAGCCAAACTGGGCCCCAAAGATGTCGCCTACATCAAGGGCCTGCGCCTGAAATCCCGTCTGGCCGAGT
Organism: Pseudomonadota bacterium; assembly: GCA_040389805.1. Taxonomy (GTDB): domain Bacteria; phylum Pseudomonadota; class Gammaproteobacteria; order Burkholderiales; family Burkholderiaceae_C; genus Aquabacterium. The sequence continues at coordinate 493 of JAZJZP010000188.1, read as the reverse complement.
TGCTGGGCCGGGGTCTACTGTGGATCAGCCCGGACCCCCTGACATTCAGCCTGGGCGTGGCCTTCACCTGGCTGCACCGAAATCTGGAGTCCATCGAGATTGGTCATAACGTGCTGCATGGGCAGTACGACTACTTTCCGGAGATCCCCCAGTTTCACGCGCACAACTTCAAGTGGAAAGCGCCGGTGGATGAAGAAGGTTGGCGCCGCGAGCACAACGCCCAGCACCACGTGCACACCAACGTGTACGAAAAAGACCCCGACCTGAATCACGGCATTTTGCGCACCAACGCCCAGACACCGTGGAACCCCGCCCACCGGTGGCAGGTTCCCCAGTACCTGCTGCTGGCCTACCCCACCATGCTCTACGCGTTCAATTCTCAGAACCTGGGCTTCTCGCAAACTTACCGTGAGCACACGTTCCCTCAGGGCAATGAGGGCTATGCCCTGGTCGATAACGGCAGCGCCACCGATCAAGAGCTAAAGCGTCGGCA
>JAZJZP010000187.1:0-6096 GCA_040389805.1 Pseudomonadota bacterium | reverse complement strand
GTAGTGCACCCCCAACTCACTCAGCATGGCACCCGACACCTCACCGGTGTAGGCGAAATCTTCTTTAGAAGGCAGCAAAGGCACCAGAGCGCGCTTGGCCAGACGGCCGTGACCGATTTCGCGGCGCTTAGGCGTGCCCACACGGCCGGTTTCGCCGGTGGCGAAGGGAGGCATGTTGTAGTGGAACAAGAAGGTGTCGCGGAAGTCACCAGCCAGCGCGTCGATGCGCTGAGCATCTTGCTCGGTGCCCAAAGTCGCAATGACCAGCGCCTGGGTTTCACCACGCGTGAACAAAGCAGAACCGTGAACGCGGGGCAACACGCCCGTGCGGATCTCGATGGGACGCACGGTGCGGGTGTCGCGACCGTCGATGCGGGGCTCACCAGCCAAAATCTGGCCGCGCACAATCTTGGCTTCGATGTCGAACAACAGGTTGTCGACCTTGACACCATCAAAGGTCACGCCTTCGGCGGTCAAGGCAGCCTTGACTTCAGAGTACGCGGCACGGGTGGCCTGCGTACGGGCTTGCTTGGAGCGGATCTGGTAGGCCGCGCGCAACTTGTCGTCGGCCAGACCATTGATCTTGGCGATGAAATCTTCGTCTTTGGCTGGAGCAGCCCAGTCCCACATGGGCTTGCCGGCATCACGCACCAATTCATGGATGGCGTTGATGGCGATGTTGCCCTGTTCGTGACCGTACACGATGCCGCCCAACATGACGTCTTCGCTCAACTGATCAGCTTCGGACTCGACCATCAGCACTGCAACATCGGTACCCGCCACGATCAGGTCCATCTTGGACTGCGCCAGCACCGATGGGCCAGGGTTGAGCACGTACTCGCCATTGACATAACCCACGCGGGCCGCACCGATGGGGCCGTTGAAGGGGATGCCGGAAATGGCCAAAGCGGCGCTGGAAGCGATCAGTGCGACGATGTCGGCCGAGACTTCGGGGTTCAGCGACAGCACGTGGATGACGACCTGCACTTCGTTGTAGAAGCCTTCAGGGAACAGCGGGCGCAGCGGACGGTCGATCAGGCGCGAGGTGAGCGTCTCGAGTTCGCTCGGGCGGCCTTCACGCTTGAAGAAGCTGCCGGGGATCTTGCCAGCGGCGTAGGTTTTCTCGATGTAGTCGACCGTCAAGGGGAAGAAGTCTTGACCGGGCTTGGGGTTCTTGGCGGCCACAACGGTGGCCAGCACGACGGTGCCTTCTACGTCAGCAATGACAGCGCCGCCGGATTGACGGGCGATTTCGCCGGTCTCAAGGGTGACGGTGTGGTTGCCCCACTGAAAGGTCTTGGTGACTTTATTGAACATGCTCATGGATAGATCTCCGGTTGAGTGGCACCCCACATGGGGTGCTTTTTTTGTGACGCCACCAGGCGTCTGATGCCCATCACTCTGGCGCGATGCCATTCCACCAAAACAGCAGGTGCGTTCAGCCCTGGTGGAATGACACAGCGTCGCTGGTCGAGTGCCTGGATTTAAAAAACAAAAAGCCTGTGCTGGAAAAAACCAGACAGGCTTTTCATCATCGTGCCGATCTTACTTGCGCAGACCCAGCTTTTGGATCAGAGCCAAATAACGGTCTGCATCGGTTGTCTTGAGGTAGTCCAGCAGGCTACGGCGACGACTCACCATGCGCAGCAGACCACGGCGACCGTGGTGGTCTTTTTTGTGGGTCTTGAAGTGAGGGGTCAGATCGTTGATGCGTGCGGTGAGCAAAGCCACTTGCACTTCAGGTGATCCGGTATCGCCCACGCTACGTGCGTTGGACTTAACAACTTCTGCTCGGCTGGCGAGGGTAATGGTCATGATTTTTTCCTGTTTCGATGAGTCGAAACCGGAGGTCGAGGCCCTGGCGCCGCTTTTAAACGGTGCCACTGGCGTACGCCCTCTAGGTTTCAGTTGAACACTTGCGGCACCAGGTGAAACCGACCCGGGCCGTGCGGCAATTGCCAAAAAAAATATGGCAAGCTTAAAATTATAGCGTTTTTTGGCGCGGTGCGTTAGATCTTTGACAGATCCCAGCGAGGCTGAACGTCGAACACCGGCTCTCGGCTCAAGGTCGCCATGCCCGATTGCAGCCGCATGGCCCCTGCCAGCGCGATCATGGCGCCATTGTCGGTGCACAAATGCAGTTCGGGATAATGCACGCGCACGCCACGTCGCTCACCAGCCTGGTTGAGTTGCTGGCGCAGCAAGCGGTTGGCCCCCACCCCGCCCGCCACGACCATGCGCTTCAAACCGGTGGCTTTCAGGGCGGCCACCGATTTTTTGACTAGCACTTCGACAATCGCGGCTTGGGTCGATGCGGCCAGGTCCACCAAGGGGCCCGCGGGCGCCTGGGCCAAAGCGAGCGCCAGCGCGGCGTCGTTGTCCAGCAAGCCCAGTTTCTGCAACTGGGTACGCACCGCCGTTTTCAGCCCGGCAAACGAAAAATCGAGGTTGCCGCTGTGCAGCATGGGCCGTGGCAAGTCAAAGGCCTTGGGATTGCCGGTTTCGGCCAGTCGGGACAGGTGCGGCCCACCGGGGTAAGGCAGTCCCATGAGCTTGGCGGACTTGTCAAAGGCTTCACCCGCCGCATCGTCCACGGTCTCGCCCAGCAACTCGTAGCGTCCAACCCCATCCACGCGCATCAATTGCGTGTGACCGCCCGACACCAGCAGGGCAATGAACGGGAACTCGGGAGGATCGGCCGACAAAAATGGCGACAGCAAGTGCCCTTCCAGGTGATGAATGCCGATCATGGGCTTACCCAAGGCCGTGGCCAAGGCGCAGGCGACGCCCGCCCCGACCAGCAAGGCGCCCGCCAAACCGGGGCCCCGCGTGTAGGCCACCACATCAATCTCATTCAAGCCTTGTTGCGCCTCGCCCATGACCTGGCGCACCAAGGGCACCACGCGACGAATGTGGTCGCGTGACGCCAACTCAGGCACCACGCCACCGTAGGCCTGGTGCATATCGATCTGGCTGTGCAGCGCATGCGAGATCAACTGGATCGGCCCCTGCGGTGGCATCGCCACCAGGGCCACGCCGGTTTCGTCACAAGAAGACTCGATACCTAGGATGAAAAGGGGGCGCTCAGACATCCCTCAAGTGTAGGTGCACGCCTTCGGTCATCACCAGAGGTCGGCGCATTTGTTGCATGATCATGGGCATGACCAAAGCCCTCAACATGCGACTGGTGATCGTGGCCCCCGAGAGCCTCACACCAGATCAAGACACCGACGAGACGACTCAAGCTGAGGCCGTGCGCTCGCGGATGCTGCGCATTGCCCTGTTGGAAGCGGGCTTCAACATCGTGGCGGCCCTGCCTGCCGACGCTTTTTTGCCAGAACGCATTGCCCAGATCCAGCCCGACATGATCGTGGTGGATGCCGAAAGCCAGGGCCGCGACATTCTGGAGCATGTGGTGATGGCCACGCGTGACGAGCGCCGCCCCATCGTGCTGTTCTCGGATGACGAAGACACCTCGCATGTGCGCGCCGCGATTGCCTCCGGGGTATCGGCCTATGTGGTGGCCGGCCTGCCCTCTGAAAACATCAAACCTGTGATTGATGTGGTGATGGCCCGGTTCGAACACGAACAAGGACTGCGCCGCGAATTGGCCGATGCCCGCAGCCAGCTGGAAGACCGCAAGGTGATCGAGCGGGCCAAAGGGCTGCTGATGAGCAAGCACGGGCTGACTGAGCAAGAAGCCTATGCCAAGCTGCGCAAGGCCGCGATGGACAAGGGACTGAAGCTGGCAGAGGTTGCGCAGCGGCTGCTGGACGTGGCGGACATGCTCGGCTAACAAGCCGGCGCACCACAAGACCCCATCCCCTCGGCCGGATTTCACAAGAACTTCGCTTAGCGCACCACCTCAGCGCTGACATGCCCCGCATCGGGGCGCCACCCCCTTCAAAAAACCTGGCACAGCGCTTGCAATACACAAGGCAAGCGGAATCAACGACGATTTCGCCCCCATCTTGAAAGCCCAATGGCGGGCATTCAAGAGCTACCGACAAAGGCGTCTACCGAGGAGCCGTGCGACCACCGCACGCTCCACGGCAGGCGCCTTTTTTGTTTGTTGCTTGCTATGAAAGCGGAAGTCATCATGAACCCACAGGATTTCAACATGTCCCGTCGCTCCATCCTGAAAACAGCTGCAGCCGCCAGTGCTGTTGGCGTTGTGCCCGGACTGCTATCAGAGGTATGGGCCGCAGGATCCGACAAGCCCGAGAAGGAAGAAGTCAAGATTGGCTTCATCCCCCTGACCGACTGCGCATCGGTGGTGATGGCCTCGGTGCTTGGCTTTGACAAGAAGTACGGCGTCAAGATCATCGCCAGCAAGGAGGCCTCGTGGGCCGGTGTGCGCGACAAGCTGGTCAACGGTGACCTGGACATGGCGCATGCCTTGTACGGGCTGATTTATGGCGTGCACCTGGGCGTCGGCGGCCCCAAGAAGGACATGGCGGTGTTGATGACACTCAACAACAACGGCCAGGCCATCACGCTGTCCAAGAAGCTGGCGGACAAGGGCGCCGTGGACGGCGCATCGCTGGCCAAGCTGATGCAGACCGACAAGCGCGACTACACCTTCGCCCAGACCTTCCCCACCGGCACGCACGCCATGTGGCTGTACTACTGGCTGGCGTCTTACGGCATCAACCCGATGAAGGACGCCAAGGTCATCACCGTGCCGCCACCGCAAATGGTCGCCAACATGCGGGTGGGCAATATGGATGGCTATTGCGTGGGCGAGCCTTGGGGCCACCGCGCCATCATGGACGGCATCGGCATCACGGCCGTCACGACCCAGGACATCTGGAAGGACCACCCTGAGAAGGTGCTCGGCACCACGGGCGACTTCGTCAAGCAGTACCCCAACACCGCACGCGCCGTGATGATGGCCATTCTGGAAGCCAGCCAGTGGATTGATGCCAACCTGCAAAACAAGCTGAAGATGGCCGACACCATCTCCGCCAAGTCCTACGTGAACACCAGTTCGGACGCCATCAACCAGCGCATTTTGGGCCGCTACCAGAACGGCCTGGGCAAGACCTGGGACGACCCCAACCACATGAAGTTCTTCAACGACGGCAAGGTCAACTTCCCGTATCTGTCGGATGGCATGTGGTTCCTGACTCAGCACAAGCGCTGGGGCTTGCTCAAAGACCACCCCGACTACCTGGCCGTGGCCAAGCAGATCAACCAGATCGATCTGTACAAGCAGGCGGCGGGCGCTCTCAAAATGAACGTACCCAAGGACGTCATGCGCACCAGCAAGCTGATTGACGGCACGGTGTGGGATGGCAAAGACCCCGCCAAGTACGCCGACAGTTTCAAGATCAAGGCCTAACAAGGAGTTCACCATGGTCAGCGCCGTATTCCACAGCCCACTTGACGCCAGCGAGGCCCTCAAAGCCTCCAAGGCCGCAGCAGCCACTTCTTCGAGCCCATCCATGTCACCCGTTGCAGTACCCACCGCCACCAAAGTCCCCACCCTGGCTTTTGACTGGTCGGGGCTCATGCTCAAGGTCTTGCCACCCTTGTTTGGGTTTGGCCTGTTGATCGGCATCTGGGCCTTGCTGACCATGCACAGCACCACCTTCCCATCGCCCGCGGCAACGTGGACAGAAGCGGTCAAGCTGTTCTCCGATCCGTTCTACCAAAATGGCCCGAATGACCAGGGTCTGGGCTGGAACATCTGGTTCTCGCTCAAACGGGTGGCGCTGGGCTTTGGCCTGGCCGCGCTGGTGGGCATCCCGATGGGCTTCATCATCGGGCGCTTCACCTTTGTCAACAACATGCTGTCGCCCATGATCAGCCTGTTGCGTCCGGTGTCGCCGCTGGCGTGGTTGCCCATTGGCTTGATGGTGTTCAAGTCGGCCGACCCGGCCGCCATCTGGACGATCTTCATCTGCTCGATCTGGCCCATGATCATCAACACCGCGGTGGGCGTGCAACGGGTGCCCGAGGACTACCTCAATGTGGCCAAGGTGTTGAACCTGAGCGAGTGGAAGGTGATGACGCGCATCTTGTTCCCCTCGGTGCTGCCGTACATGCTGACGGGCGTGCGTCTGTCGGTGGGCACGGCCTGGCTGGTGATCG
>JAZJZP010000186.1:0-5381 GCA_040389805.1 Pseudomonadota bacterium | reverse complement strand
GTCCTTCTTCAGTTGTGCATCAGTCTTCATGATGTCGCCTTCTTTGGTTGGCTCATTGACACTTGCTGGCAACTGCCGCAAGGCTATCGAGGGCGGCGGTCACCTGGCCACCTAGCCTCGTGAATCATTCTCAGCGACACACCATGGCATCGTTTGATCGTGCGCAATTCGTGGGCCGCCACTCGCCGTAGCCGTCGTCGGGTTCAGGCTGTGCTGTACAAAGCGAGCAAGAGCCGTGGCGTCAGGGATCCGCACTTCACGGCGACCTTTCTCTGCAAAGCAGATCACGTGCTCGCGCGCAAGGCGGGACAGCGCACGGCTGACGCTCTCCAGGGTCAGGCCCAGGTAGTTGCCGATTTCTGCACGGGTCATGCGCAGGGTGATCTGGTCGGTGCGCAGCCCTCGGTGCGACAAGGCATCGACCCAGCAGCGCAGGAATTCGGCCACGCGGGCGTCAGCCGAGAGCGTGCACAAGGACATCAGCCAGTCCCGGTCGCGTGCGATTTCATGGCTCATGGCGCTGTGCAGAATGCTCAGCAAGGCAGGACTGTTGACACAGGCTTTCATCAAGGTGTCGTAGGGCACGCTCCAGAGCTCGCCGGTGTCCATCGCGATGGCATCACAACCATAGTAGCCTCCTGCAATGCCATCAAAACCCAACCAGTCGCCTTTGAAGGGCAGCGCCACCAACTGCTCACGTCCATGGCTTGAGTGGTTGATCACTTTGAAGAAACCCGAGTGAATGATGTGCAGCTTGGTGAAACGCTCGCCCACGTGGTAGACCATGTCGCCTGTGTGAAGAACGCGGCGCTCCATCGGTAGTCGCTGCTCCATCAAATGGAGTGATTCAGACAGGTGCTCCAGATGCGGGTGCTTTTCCTGCCATGGGTTGGTGCGTGGCGGCTCATCGGCCGAGTGGTGCACCGAAGAAAAAGGGATCGGGCCGGACTTCTGGCGTGAAACAGACATTGGAATCTCCTGGCTGAGAACAACACGGATGGACGATTTATTTTTTGGCGAGCTGAAGACCTGAGCAGGACTCCATGCGAGGTTGTCCGGGCAGCGTGCGGCCCTTCTCTTGGGCGCGCTCCATCATTTGCGTGTGGTGCTTTTCCATGTAGGCCCGGCATTCCTCAAAGGTCTTCATGGCACGAATGCTGTCTCGATGCTGCTCTTGCTCAGTGCGAGTCATCAATGACCACCCATGTGTGTAATCGCTGCCCCAATGAGTCCCGGATCCCATTGGCGGGCAATCCATGGCGGGCGCGCTGGCACTCTGATAGCACCCGCTTCTCGGCGCCGCTTGCGCTGAGGCAAAGCCCGCGCCCAACAACATGTAGATCAGTAAAGAGGTCAGAGGATGGTTGTTCATGGCGTGCTCGATGGCGTGAGGTTGCAATCTGTCACACCTTAGATAAGTCCAGAGGGCCGGAGTTGATGAACATCAGTCTGCGGGGCAACCATTCACGAGGCGCACAAAGCGATGGGATGGCGCGCGCTTGCCTTTCATCAATGGCTGCGCTGATCTAGCGTGTCTCAATTTATGGAGATCATTGAGGTGCGCATGGAAAAGAGTTCGGGCTTGAACCTGGGAACGGTGCTCATGGTGCTGGCCTTGGTGCTGCTCGCCAAGGATTGGTGGACCCAAGGCCGCATGGTTGAGACCGTGCCGTACAGCGCGTTTGAACAACTCCTGAGCGACGGGAAAATCTCTGAAGTCACCGTTGGCGACCGGCTGATCACGGGTCGCTTGAAGGTGCCCGATGCCAAAGGAAAAGAGGTGGTGGTCTCGACGATGGTTGAGCCGCCTGTGGCCGATCGTTTGTCGCGCTATGGGGTGCGCTACCAGCGCATTCATGAGCCGACTTGGCTGCAAGATCTGTTGTCCTGGGTTGCGCCGGTGTTGTTGTTGATCGCCTTCTGGTCTTTCATGGCACGCCGCATGGCGGGTCGACTTGGTGGCGATGGGCTGCTGGGCATCGGGCAGAGCAAGGCCAAGGTTTACATGGAAAAAACCACCGGCGTGCGTTTTGACGACGTGGCCGGGGTGGACGAGGCCAAGGCCGAACTGAAAGAGATCGTTGATTTTCTGCGCAACCCCAAGGAGCATGGTCGCTTGGGGGCCCGTGTCCCCAAAGGGGTGTTGCTCATGGGGCCGACGGGCACCGGCAAGACGCTCTTGGCGCGCGCCGTCGCAGGTGAGGCGGGCGTTGCATTTTTTTCGATCAGTGGTTCCGAGTTCATTGAGATGTTTGTCGGCGTGGGCGCGGCACGCGTGCGCGACCTGTTTGAGCAAGCCCGCGCCAACGCCCCGGCCATCATCTTCATTGACGAGCTCGATGCCTTGGGCAAGGTGCGCGGCGTGTTCTCGGTGGCTGGCGGTCACGACGAACGCGAGCAGACCTTGAACCAGCTCCTGGTTGAACTCGATGGTTTTGACCCCAGCGTGGGCGTGGTGTTGTTGGCGGCGACCAATCGCCCCGAAATTCTGGACCCCGCCCTGCTGCGCGCTGGCCGCTTTGATCGCCAGGTGCTGGTAGATCGGCCTGACCGCGCCGGCCGGGTGGCCATTCTTAAAGTACATGTCAGAAAGGTGACACTCGCACCGGATACTGACCTGGACCAAGTCGCGGCCATTACGGTGGGGTTTGCAGGTGCTGACTTGGCCAATGTGGTCAACGAAGCGGCCTTGGTGGCCACGCGCCGCCATGGTGATGCGGTGACGCTGTCTGACTTCACCCAGGCGATTGAGCGCATCGTGGCCGGGATTGAAAAAAAGAACCAGCTGCTCAGCGTTCGTGAGCGTGAGCTGGTCGCCACCCACGAGTTGGGCCACGCGCTGACCGCTTTGTCACTGCCCGGGGTTGACCGCGTGCACAAGGTGTCCATCGTGCCCCATGGCATTGGTGCGCTGGGGTACACACTGCAACGCCCCACCGAGGACCGCCACCTACTGAGGCGCGGCGAGTTGATCGACAAGCTAACGGTGCTGCTGGGTGGTCGTGCTGCCGAGCTGCTGGTGTTTTCCGAGCCATCGACCGGTGCGGCCGATGACTTGGCCAAGGCCACCGACATTGCCCGAGACATGGTGTTGCGTTACGGAATGGACGAAGCTCTGGGGCCGATGGTCTACGCTGACCGTGCCCCCACGTTTTTGCTGGCACCCAATGGAATGAGTCCGGCGCCCGCCAACAGTACCAGCAACAGTCCGCTGACCGCAAGGCGCATTGATGATGCCGTGAGGGGCTTGTTGGAGCAGGCCAGCGAGCGCGCGATGACGCTCTTACGCTCGCAACGTGGCACGCTGGATCGATGTGTCAAAACGCTGATGGAGCAGGAGACGCTCGATGAGGCACAGTTGCTGGCGCTGGTAGGCGCGGCCTCGTCGCCACCGCCATGATCTTGTTGACGGATCGCAAAGGGCGGTGCTGTCCGATCCCTATCGTGTGCAAAAGGCCCCCGCATGGAACACACAGGAGCGACGTCATGGTGCAAAAAATAAAGCTTTCGCGCAAGCTGAAATCGCTGGAAGTTCTGGATGCGCCAGCCATTGACGACGAGGTGTCCAACATTGTTGAACGCCCTGACGGTTTTTACTGGCAGGCGCAGGATGGCCACCAGGAGTTTGGTCCATTCGAATCCTATGAGCAGGCCTTGGCAGACCGCGATGCCGTCAGTGAGGAGTCACTGACGCCTGTCAAAACCTTGCACGAGGCAGAGCAAGAGATCGGCATCGCCGACTGGATCGACCCGGAGACCGGCGCACCTGCCGAAGGTGAGTCACCACCTCGGTTGCCGGAGGAGTGATGGGCGTGCACTTTGATGTTTGTAACGGGGATGCCGATGGCTTGAGCTCCGCGATTCAGTGGCGTTTGCACGAGTCCGCGCGGTCTTTGTTGCTGACCGGCTTGAAGCGTGAAATCACCCTGCTGGAGCGGGTGCCTGCGATGGCCGGGGACGACGTCAATGTGTTCGACCTGTCGATGCAGCGCAACCGAAACGCCTTGCTGCACCTGCTGGATGCGGGGGTGCGGGTGCGCTATTTTGATCACCATCTGGTGCGTCAGATTCCATCCCATGCCTTGCTGGATGCGCACATTGACTCTGCCAGTGATACCTGCACCAGCTTGTTGGTTGACCGCGAGGTAGGCGGGGCTTTTCGAGCGTGGGCGCTGGTCGGGGCCTATGGCGATAACCTGACGGAGCATGCAGATCAATTGGCCAGGGAGTCTGGCTTTGATGCGGCGGACCGTGACCGCTTGCGTCGCATCGGCGAGGCCTTGAATTACAACGCTTACGGAGGGCACGAGCGCGATGTACGCATCCCGCCTGCGCAGCTCTACGCCATCCTGGCCCGCTACAGTGATCCGCGTGAGCTGCTCAAGAAGGAGCGCATCATTGATGAAATCGAAGCCTTGCGCAACGCCGATATGAAGCTGGCGCTGGCCTGGCCAGTGCACTGGCAGAGCGAGCGGGGCAGTGTTTATGTGCTCCCCGATGCACCCTGGAGTCGGCGGGTGCAGGGGGCCTTTGCCAATGCCTTGGCCAGTGCCCATCCTCAAAAAGCGCATGCGGTGCTGAAGGCTCAGCGAAGCTGCTATGTGGTCAGTGTGCGTGCTCCCCAGGCGCAACCGACGGGCGCCTACGAGTTGTGCAGTCATTTTGGTGGCAGTGGCCGTGCACGTGCGGCGGGTATCGACGCACTGCCTTCGGCAGATCTCGACCGTTTTGTCGCCGTCTTTGCTGCGACGCGATGGGGCGCATCGTCATGATGATCTTTTGTCTCGACCACGCCACCGATTTTGCGACCGCGTTGGCCGCCAATCTGGGGCTCACGATTGCGCCGCACGAGGAGCGGCTCTTCTCGGACGGTGAGCGCAAGCTCCGCCCCCTGGTTGATCCCCGTGGCAGTGATGCCTATGTCATCCACAGCCTGCATGGTGGGCCGACGGACAGCCCGCACGACAAGCTGTGTCGCCTGCTGATGTTCATGGCCACGCTGCGCGCGCATGGGGCCGACCGGGTGACGGCCGTGGTTCCTTACCTCGCTTATGCGCGCAAGGATCAACAGACCAAGCCTCATGATCCGCTCAGTCTGCGCTTTGTCGCGCAGATGTTCGAGGCGATGGGGGGGGCGCAGCTCATCGTGGTCGAAGTCCATAACGTGGCCGCCTTTCAAAATGCATTTCGCTGCGTGACCGGGCACCTGCAAGCCCATGGCGCGTTCAATGCGGTGGCTCAAGAGCTGGCCAAAGCGGGGCCGATTGCCGTGGCCTCCCCAGATCCTGGCGGGGTCAAGCGCGCACAGTTGTGGCGCGAGTCGCTCGAAGACACCCTCGGGCAGCCTGTTGGTTTTGCCATGGTGGACAAACGTCGCAGCG
>JAZJZP010000185.1:0-2082 GCA_040389805.1 Pseudomonadota bacterium | reverse complement strand
GGCGTGGGGTTGAGTGCCAGCGTTTTTTAGGCGCAGAATGGTCGCCCTTGGGGTATTACCTCGCCAGCTAGAAAGGAAACTCGATGACTCGTCTTCGTGCCATCTGTACCGCGGTTGCTCTGGTCTGTGCCAGCGGCCAGGTGCTTGCCGATACCGCCAGCCACAATGCCAGTGCCGAAGCTTTCCTGACCCTGGCCCACGCCGACAAGCTGGGCACCCCGGTGTACATGCAAGTGCAGCAAATGTTCGCCCAGCGTTTCGAGCAGACCAAGGCGCCTGCCGCCAAGCAAACCGTGCTCGACACCTACCAGGCCAAGGCCAACGCCGCCCTGGACCAGGCCATTGGCTGGAACAAGCTCAAGCCGGACATGGTCAAGCTGTACACCAGTAACTTCAGCGAATCCGAACTCAAGGACCTGGTTGCCTTCTACAAGTCGCCACTGGGCAAGAAAGTCCTGGAGAAAATGCCACAACTGACCCAGCAATCGGCCCAACTGACCCAGGCCAAGCTGGAAAGCGCGGTGCCGGTGGTCAACAAGCTGCTGGAAGACATGACCAACGAACTGGCTCCGGCGAAAAAAGCCGCCGCGCCTGCCAAGAAGTAAGTGGAGCCAGGAATGACCATGCAACAGCGCATCGAGACGGCACTGGCCGCCCTGGGCCCGGACCACCTGAGTGTGCTGGACGAAAGCCATATGCACAGCCGTGGATTGCAGACGCATTTCAAGGCCGTGCTGGTCAGCCAGCAGTTCGACGGGCTCAACCGCGTCAAGCGCCACCAGAAGGTCTACGCCACCCTGGGCGAGCTGATGAGCGAGTTCCATGCGCTGGCGCTGCATACCTACACGCCTGAAGAATGGGCAAAAACCGACGCAGCCCCGGCCTCGCCGACCTGCGCTGGCGGGAGCAAACACTGAGATCCGGCTCCTAAAAAGGCCTGTGTTTTGCTAGAATCCGCAACGCGCCGCTCAGTCGGCGCGTTTTTTTTGCATCCGGTTCACCCTTTACGAGGGTAGCCACCTGGAGAGAACACCCATGACCCACCCGATCGTCGTGGCGGCACTGTATAAGTTCGTCACCCTCGAAGATTACGTCGCCCTGCGCGAGCCCCTGTTGCAGGCCATGGTCGACAACGGTATCAAGGGCACCTTGCTGATCGCCGAAGAAGGCATCAACGGCACCGTTTCCGGCAGCCGTGAAGGCATTGATGGCCTGATGGCCTGGCTGAAGAACGACCCACGCATGGTCGATATCGACCACAAAGAGTCGTACTGCGACGAGCAGCCGTTCTACCGCACCAAGGTCAAGCTGAAAAAAGAGATCGTGACCCTGGGCGTCGAAGGCGTCGACCCCAACAAACAAGTTGGCACCTATGTTGATCCACAAGACTGGAACGCCCTGATCAACGATCCAGAAGTGCTGTTGATCGACACCCGTAACGACTATGAAGTGTCGATCGGCACCTTTGAAGGCGCAATCGACCCGAAAACCACGAGTTTTCGCGAATTTCCCGACTATATCAAAGCCAACTTCGACCCGGCCAAACACAAGAAGGTCGCCATGTTCTGCACCGGCGGCATTCGTTGTGAAAAAGCCTCGAGCTATATGCTCAGCGAAGGCTTTGACGAGGTGTATCACCTCAAGGGCGGCATCCTCAAATACCTCGAAGAGGTGCCCCAGGCCGAGACCAAATGGCAGGGTGACTGCTTTGTTTTCGATAACCGCGTGACCGTGCGCCACGACTTGAGCGAAGGTGACTACGATCAATGTCATGCCTGCCGTACACCGGTTAGCGTAGAGGACCGCGCATCCGAGCATTACGTGGCCGGCATCAGTTGCCCGCACTGCTGGGATAAGCTGTCCGAGAAGACCCGTCGCAGTGCGATCGATCGCCAGAAGCAGATCGAGCTGGCCAAGGCCCGCAATATGCCGCACCCGATTGGCTACAACTACAAGCAATCATCCACCGAGGCTTGAACCATGTCCGCGCGCCTGCTCTATGTAATGGACCCGATGTGTTCCTGGTGCTGGGGGTTTGCCCCGGTGGCCAAGGCCCTGGTTGAGCAGGCCCGGGCAGCGGGT
>JAZJZP010000184.1:4372-9057 GCA_040389805.1 Pseudomonadota bacterium | reverse complement strand
TGATGGGCAGGATGCAGCTCCAGCAGATGTCGGTGACGGGGTTGGGGAACTTGCCTGTGCAGGTGGCGATGCCCGCCGCGTGGCTGTGCTGGCTGGTCATGGCCAGCAAGCAAATCAACAGGATCGCCGCGATGTGATCCCACGATTGACGCCATCTTGCTTTTGGGGTGGATCGGGTCATGGTGTCACCTCCAACTCATCCACGCGCAGGCGCTTGCCTTCCTGCGAGACCAGAGCGGGCACCTGTGCGATGCCCAGGCGCCGGGTCAGCACACCTTGCTGGTCGTAGTAAACCGGCGTGCGCCAGGCTTTCATCAGGTCCAGGTAGGAGCCAGCTGTCAGGATCGCCTTGAGCTGGCCCTGGTAGCGCTGGATCAACTCCCGAGCGCGGCTCACCTGCCGTGCATCACGGGCGTCGAAGAACAGCAGGTGTCTGGACAGGGACACCACGTCCAGCGGGTTGTGGCGCGAGCCAGCGGCAAACATCAGGTGCCCCTGGGGATCCAGGATGTTGCGATCCAGCGTGAAGCTGGGGTCGAAGTAGAAGGTGCGCGGCTGTTGCGTGGTGCGCAGCCCGGCCACAGGCTGTGGCTGGCGCACGGCCTGAATGCCGCGCTCACGGGCTTGGTCCTGCAGTCGAGCCAGTTCGCCATTGGCTTGCTTTTCTCGCAGGCGTTGCGCAATGAACTCCAGCAGGTTGGCTTCGCTGATCGGATAGGTCGGACCGATGCTGCCCAGGTCCACGCCCCAAGCGCATGAGCCCGCACCTGTGCATGCCATGGTCAGCAGGCAGGCCATCACCATCAACTGTGGGCTCTTGGGCTTCATGGCTGACCCCGAGCGTCGCAACGGATGCGTTGAGCGAGTTGGCTCAGCAGGGCATCACGCTGCGCCAGTTGGCTGGGGTGGCTGGCGCTGACCATGCCCATGAGGACCGGGTCACCGCTGCCCTGGGCAATGGCCTTGCGCAACGCCAGCGCGGTGAGGGGCCGCCCGCAGCGTTGCGCGAACGCACGCAAGTAGGCTTGAGCGCCGTCGCGCGCGGCAGGCGAGATTTGCGCCAGCAGTGCCAGGTAGTCCTCCAGAGGCACATCGTCTGGCGTGGACGCAGGCGTGCTGGCGCTTTGAGTGACTGGGCTGCTGTGGGCGCGACTTTCGGCCAGTTGCTGGGCCGGCCGCTTGGGCGTGGTCTGGGCCTGAGCGTGGGCTGCAGATGCCAAACCAGCGATCCAGATGCACAGGATCAAGCGAGGCGCCGAGTGGCGCACGTCATTGCGGCCATTGCGGCACTTGCGGTGTTGCTGGAGGTGGCATGGACAGGCTTGCATGTCATGTTCCTCAGAACAGGGGCCGCACGAGCCCGATGACCTGCTCGGCGCGGACCAGACCGCTGCTGCGGTAGCGCGAGTCAAAGCTGTCGGGGCTGCTGCCCTGGACGTAGTAGCTGCCCGGTGGGATCACCGTGGGCTGAATGGGATCGAGCCCACGGTGGTCGAAGGTCTGAGCCTTGGCATGCCCCACCGACTCGCCGTTGATCAACACCATGCGGTCTTGGACGGTGATGGTGTCACCGGGCAGGCCCCTGACCATCTTGAAGAAGGGCTGACCGCGCAGGCCCGGGTAGTGCTGCTGTGCATCGCCAGCGAAGGCGAACAGGATGTAGTCACCACGGTGCAAGGCGGGCGGAACAGTCTGTTTCCAGCTCACGCGATAGGCGACACGGTAGGGCAGGCTGGGCGTCCAGTTGAAGACAATGGGCAGGCGTGGGGTGGGATCCAGGAACAACCGGACGTAGGCCAGCGCCCAGATGGCGAACACCGGAAGGTAGAGATACCAGCGGCGACGCATGTGGGCCAGTTGGTCGCAAAAGGATTGCCGGGCTTGGCGATAGCTGCGCACATGCCAGGGCACGGGCGGCGGGATGCGGACGATCTGCAAGGTCATGGCATCCCCACTTTCTGGCGCAACTGAGCGGTCAAGTCCACGGTGTGCGGTGTGGGCCCGGCCACAGCGCCTTTGAGTACCACCAGGCATGCGCAGTCGCGGGGCAATTCCTCCAGCGCAATGGGCAGGCGTTGGGCGAAGGTGCGCGCCATCAGCATGGCGTTTTGCCGATCGTCTTCCGAGCCGGCCTTGGTGAGCAGTTGCGTGAACTCGGCTTCCTTTTGCCGGTACACCTCGGCCACATCGACCATGCCGATGCGCAGCGCTGGGCGCACCACAGTGCGGTCATAGAGCAGCAAGGCGGCAGCGACCACGATCAGGGTGAGCAGCGACTGCACCAGGGCAGGGATGAGGCTGATCGCTTTCATACGGTGTGCCCCCGGCGCCGCAGCAGTTCGGTGATGGCTGCATCGATGCTCAGACCTTGCGCGCGCAGCTCGTCGATGGGCGCGTTGTCCTCCAGCTTGTTGGAAAACAGCAGGTGCGTGGCCGGATCCAGGATGTTGCGCGCCACCCCTTCGCCCACCGGGGAGGAGATGTACAGCTCGGAGTACACGCCCGCCTCGGTCCTGAGCGAGTTCAACAAGCGCTTCTTGGGCTCGTCCATGGTCAGCCTGCCCTTGCGGTCCAGCATCTCGATGGATTCGGGCTTCTGGCGCAGCAGGAACACCCAGTCCGAACAGTTGAACGCGGCTTCCATCTGGGCCGAGCCATAGAAGTCGTCGGCGCTCTGGGTTGCCGTGCCCAAGGCTCCGCCGTATTTGCGGGCGCGCCGGGCCGCTTCCTCGATCACGGCGGCCTTGACGGGGTCATCGGCCCCGATATCGCCGAGCTGCTGCTTGAGCTCGTCAATGAACAGCACCTTGCGCCGGTTGCGGCTGAGGTACATCTCGCCGGTGATCTGGTGCAGCAACAGGATGTTGACAACGGCGTGCAGGTCGGGGCGACGCTTGAGTTCCTCGTTTTCGATGACGATGAAATCGTTGCTGAAATCGACGTTGCTGGGCCCCTCGAAGAAGCGCTCGTACTGGCCGCCTCGGGTGTAGGGGTTGAGCATCACGGCCAGGTCCTTGATGCGCTGGTCGTTAACCAGGCCCAGGGCTTCGATGTTGCCGGTCTTGAAGGCCTCGCGCAGGGCCGTGATGGTCAGGTCGTTGCCGTGCTCGGCGAAGAGCTTGAGCACCATGGCCGATATGGCCTTGTACTGGACCTCTTCCAGCGTGTGCTGCATGGAGCACATCTTGGAGATGGCCGGCACCAGCATGTCGATGTCTTCGTGGATGTCAACGATGTTGGTGAAGGGGTTCAGGCAAATGTCCACATCGGGGCGGAACTCGATGTAGGTGCCCTTGGCCTTGCGGCACAGCTTCTCGAAAGAGCGGCCCAGGTCCAGCATCCAGACCTTGGCGTCGATGGCCCGGTAGGACCAGGCCATCTCGTTCATCAGCACCGACTTGCCCGAACCCGGTGCGCCGATGATGGCGAAGTTGTAGTTGCCCAGGTCATTGTCGAAGATGTCCAGGGTCATCAACTGCCCACGGCGCCCGCCGAAGACCAGGGCGGGGGTGCGTGTGCCGCGCCACTCCGCGATCAGGGGCGCCAGGTGGATCGCGTTGGCCATGGTCTTGCGCGAGACGCGGCGCATCTTGGCCAGATCGCCATGAAAGCGTGGCGTGAGGGTCATGGGCAGGCTGGCCAGCAGCGCCTGGCGGTGCATGTACACGTCGGCATTGAGCTGAAAGCCCCGGCCACGCCAGATGGCGTTGGCCGCTTCGTGGGCCGCCACCGCCTTGCGCGGTGGCGAGAAGATGGCCAACTGGTGGTACAGGCTGACCAGGCTGCCACCGGTGTCGATGGCCTGCGCGGCGGCCGTCCAGTCCTGCAGCTTCTTGCCCACGTCCGGCATCACGTCGGCCATCTTGCTTTTGGCGTTCTGCGTGGCGCGCACATGGTTGGCGGTGACCGTGGCCTTGGTGGCATTGGGGTCGAGCACATGCACGCCCATGGTCAGCAAGAAGGGCGCGCTGTACTGCAGGGCGGGTTGCATCAGGTCGCCGATCAGCGAGCCCATTTGCCAAAGGGCGAAGCGCTCAGGGAAGGACTTGATGGAGTAAAAGCGCGCCTCCAGTTCGTCCGATCCGGTCTCCTTCCACAGGCGCAGGCCGCTGGGGGTGGGATCCTGGATGGTGTCGAAGTCGATGATCTGGTCGCGCAGTTCGCGCCCGTCGTCGTAGTGCAGGTCTGGCGCGTCGGTCTGCGAGATGCGGTCAGGGTTGGTGAACAGTGCGCACCAGTTGATCAGGTCAGCGGCATCGCAGACGCGGTTGGGCAGGGAGGCCGAACGCAGCGTGGAGGCCATGGACTCGCGCTGGGCCATCACCTCTTCGCGCCTGGTCATGTCCTGAGCGTCACCTGGCAGGGTGACGCTGAGCATCAGGCGGAAGTCCCGGATCGTGTAGTGAAAGCCAGAGGTCAGCGAGGATTGCGCGCCGCGCAGCAGGTGGCCTACGCGTTGGCGGGCCAGGGTGTGGAAGAGGTTGTCGTTGCGGGCAGGTCGCCCCCAATGCTTGGCCTTATCAGCCTGGTCCTCGTCTTCGACTCGCAAGTTGGCATAGCGGCGCAACTGACCGCGCACGTGAGGTGAGGCGAACAGGTGGAACTGGATGCCCGCACCCGTCGGGCAGTTTGCGTACAGCGAGATCAGCACCTCGGCCATGCGTTCATCCGCGCCCGACTGCGGC
>JAZJZP010000184.1:0-4362 GCA_040389805.1 Pseudomonadota bacterium | reverse complement strand
GCCCAGGCCATCGCGGTTGACGAAGATTTTTTCATCGGCGAGGTAGGCGGAGTAGGGCAGCCACGCTGCGAATTGCTCTGCCGGTGTGTCAGGCGGTGCGCCAAGGCCCATGGCTTCGAACAGGCCTTGGCGTGCGGGCCTGCGCACGGTGCGAGCCGCGTCCATGGAGACACTGGCTGCTGAAGTGACAGTTGAAGTGGCTGTGGCTGAGGGGGTAGGCATGGCGCAACCTTTGAGGGTGTTTCAGTTGCTGGGGGCAAGGCCGTCGGTGGGCGGCAGCAAGGGGCCGATGTCAGGGCTTTCCGAGTTGTCCGGGGTGTATGG
This sequence comes from Pseudomonadota bacterium, assembly GCA_040389805.1. GTDB lineage: Bacteria > Pseudomonadota > Gammaproteobacteria > Burkholderiales > Burkholderiaceae_C > Aquabacterium. Next base: position 4,038 of record JAZJZP010000184.1, on the reverse strand, counting down.
AGACGGGCGCTGCTGGTCTGCGGGCCGCACGGGCGAGGTGCTCTGTTCTGGCGTGGCGGGTTTGACGGGGGCTCCGATCGGAGGTCGTATGGGCGCATAGGCGTCACGGATCTGGCGCTGTGCGTGGTCGATCAGCCACTGACCCGCATCGATCTGGACGTAGACATAGCCCTGGTCGTAGAGGTCTCGGTCTGCGTCTTCCCAGGGCTTGAACCACAGCCTCAGGATCCGGGCCGATGAGCGCAGGGGCAGCGCCAGGCTGGGAGACTGCGCCACGGGCGGGACAGTGGCTTTGGCGGACGCCCGCGCTGGTGCAAGGCGAGGCTGTGGCGACCCGGGTGCAGGATTGGTACCTGGCTCGCCATTGGATTTGGCGGCCATGCGGCGCTTGGCCACCTGGGCGGGCAGGTTGTCCTGAACGGCGTTGGCATAGGTGCCCGACACCGAGGTGCAAGTCACCCCGTCCGGGGCTTTGCATGCGTAATCGGAGCTGCCGCCCAGGCCGGAGAGGTTCATGCAGCCCGACAAGCTCAGCAGCAAGCATCCCAGAAGCCAGATCGGGCGCACGGGGTGGGCGCGGGTAGCGAGGTGACCGTGGGCGTTCATGGTTGAATCTCCGAGGTGGCCGGTTTCAGGCGAGCCTGGATCACCTGGTGATCGACGTAGCCTTCGGTGCGGCTGCCATCTGCCCAGATCAGGGTGGGCGTGGCTTGAACACCAAGGCGCTGCGCCAAAGCCAGGTTGCGAGCCACGGGGTGATCGCATCGCCCTGGGGCATTGATCACCGTGGTATCGCCCTGCACCATGTAGCGCTGCCAGGCTTGAGCCCGGTCCGGGGCGCACCAGAGGGCGATGGGCTTGGCCTCACCCTGAAAGGGCAGCATGAAGGTGTAGACCGTGACGTTGTCGATCCGGGCTAGCTCCGGCTCCAGTTGCTTGCAGTAGCCGCAGCCGGGGTCGCTGAACACGGCGATCTGCCGCTGACCGTTGCCCCGCACGGTCTTGATGGCGTCTGCCAGTGGCAGTTGGTCAAAGGCAATAGGGGCTGATGTTGGTGCGGATGTCCGTGCTGATGTTGTTGCGGCAGGCGTAGCGGGTGCCATCGCGCCCTGCCTGGCCGCCAGGGCCATTCGAGGTCCGGTGATGTCGGTCATGGTCTGTGTGTCAAAGACATGGCCGAACACGAAGTAGCGCGGCTGGCGGGCCGACACATAGGCCACGTTTCCGTTCATCCAGACTTCGTACAGCCCGCCAATGGGTGAAGGCAGCACCTGGGTGAAGCGCGTGCTGGGGTTGGCCTTCCTGAGTGTGGCCAGGAGGCGGGCCTCTTGCGATGGCGGGGCGCCTGCCCAGGCGATGCCATTGACCAGCATCGTGAACAGAGCCCAGATCTGCGTCACGGCCTGGAGCCTGCCTCGCAGAGGCGGGCGCATGTCAGTAGTTGTCATCATTGGCGGCTTTCAGGTAGCGGTCTTCGGGTGCGGGCTCAGCCGAGCGCGCCAGCGTGCTGGAGGGGGTGCCGCCGGTACTGGTGTAGGCGTTGGCCGACATGGGCACGTCGATGCGCACGCCCTTGGTGATCACCACATCGACTTCGCGGCTGGCATCGATTTCAATCACCGGAAACGTGTTCTCGGCGAGCTTGATGTAGTACTGGGCCAGGCGGTCCAGGGCCTTGCCGACACCGGTGCCGATGCCTGCGCGGTAGGCGTCACTGCCGCTGCCACCGTTGCTGGCGATCGTGCCCAGGGCAGAGGTGCTGTAGGTGGTCGATGAAGTCGCCAGGCCCTGGCCGATGCCACTGACCACGCCTGCCAGCAGTGCATTGGCCAGCATCTGGCCTTGTTTGGTGACCAGTCGCCCGCGCATGCCCACCTTGCCGTCTTCGCCATAGACGCTGCCCTGGATCTTGACTTCCAGCGTGGCGCCGTCCGGGCGGACACAGGACAGGTTCTCGGTGCGCAGATAGGCTCGCTCCGAGCTGATGTCGCCGTAGCCTGCGGCGATCACGAAGCAATCGCGGTATTCCCCCCGAAAACGGTTGGGCAGGACGGAGTTGTCCGAGAGCCGGATCAGGACAGGATGCGGGTTGGACTGAGCCTGCCCGCCCGTGGGTGCATCCAGGCCACCAAGCAGGGTGCCGCGCGTGAAGCTGACGGGCAGGAAGGTTGAGACGGTTCGGGTGTCAGCCGTTGACGGTGATCCGGGTGTGGCATTGTTTGTGGTGCTTGCCGTGGCGCCTGTTGCAGTGGCCTTGGCCGTTTCCCGGTCCACCAGAGAAACGCGGGTCAACACCGGGGCATCGAGCGGCCTGTCCTGCGGTGCCACGCCTGGATCACCGAGGGGCATGGCGCCTGCGGGCGATGTGCCGGGCGATGTTCCGAAGGAAGGCAGCGGTGGAGGAATGTTGACGCTCTGCCCCGGAAGCTTTGCCGGGGGCGGCGCGGTGGACGCCGGAGGTGGTGGAAGGGGCAGGCTGGATGCCGGTGGCATCGCTGGAGTAGCGGGCGTGTTCGATACCGCTGCGGAGTTGGGTGCCGAGGGCATGCTGGCGGCCTGGCTGGCCGAGGTGAGCTTTTGTTCCAGTTCGGCAAAGCGCTGCATGGTGCGGGCCTCGAACGCCTGCCTGTCCTTGTTGAGCCGGGTCTGCTCATCGCGCTCGTTCTCGTACTGCGCCAGCTTGCGGCCTGCGTTGCCCACCCATTGGTCTACCGGGTTGACCTGTTGTCCCGGCGGCATCACCCCGATGTTGGTAACCGTGGCAGGCTGCGCGTTGCCGTTGTTCTTGGCGTCTGTGGTGGGCGAGCGAGTGTCGGTGAGGGCAAAGATCAGCCACAGCAAGCCGACACCACATACCAGGATGGCTGCCAGGGTGACGTACTGGCGCTGCCGTGGAGACAGCCTTTGAAGGGCACGACCCATGGCCCCCTTGATGCGGTCTGGCAACCCGGTGACGCGGCCGTTGGCCGCTTGGTCGAAAGGCGTGTTCATCGCATGGCCTCCTGCCGGATCACGAACACATTCGTGGTCTCTCCCGGTTGCAGGTTGTGGTTCTCGATGGACACGCCCATGACCTGGGCGCCTTCGCGGTCGAATTCCTGCTCGGCCAGCACCATCAACGTTGGGCTGATGTTTTGCAGCAGGTATTTCTCGCCGACCAGGCCGCGCCCTTCATAGCGGCGCATCAGGGACAGCCTCGCTTCGAGCCACAGGGGGACGATGCGGTTGACCTCCTCGACCCGCATGTCGGGAGGCACCCGGTCAGAGGCCATGGCCACCAGCAAGGCCTTCATGGCTCGGATGTGGTTGGCCGAAGTGCCCAATGACACGCCCGAGGGACTTGGGTTCGCGTTGTCCTGCTTCAGCAGCCTGGCACTGGGATCCCGAATGACGATGGTGTCTGCGGGGGTGTCCGAGCGATGCAGCAGCAGCGTGTAGGTCGCCTGGGCGCTGGAGACGAACAGGTTGATGGGCTTGCTGGACTTGCCCACGGGGCGGATGTAGACCTCGCCCTTGTCCTTGTCGCATTCGAGGACCAATTCACCCGTGGGGTTGATGGCCGGACTGTTCTGGCTGTTGGTGCCAGGGATAGGGGCGCCATTGGCCAGGGAACTCGTCGAGGCGGCTGCTGCTGTAGCGTTGGCACAGTTGCTCGAATAGATGTTGCCGAACACATCGGTGATGGGCGCGCCATCGATGCGGATGCGTGTGGGCTCCTTGATCGACACCATGGCCTCAACGGAGACACCGTCGCGGGCTTCGACCAACTGGAGCGCGCTAACGGGGCTTGGTGCCGTTGCCATCCCAACGGCTGTCGCCATGGCCAGCAGCAGGCTTGCCGGCGCCGTGGAGGGCTGCGGGCGTGGCTTGAGATCAGCTCGCATTGGGAACCTCCTTGAAGGTTTTGAGGTGCATGCGTGCCCCGTTGAAACTGAACTCGATCAGGTAGGCCTTGAGGTCGTTGGCGGTTTCAAAGCCATTGACCAGGGTGCGCAGTCGGCCACGCACCACGACGCTTTGCTTGTCCTCGCTGGGCAC
>JAZJZP010000183.1:2502-4200 GCA_040389805.1 Pseudomonadota bacterium | reverse complement strand
GCCTGTCAGTGATCACTTGAACAAGGCCTCTCACGAGGCCTTGTTTGACTTCACTGCTCACTTTGTTAACTCTTTCAGTGCACTTCGACGCAAGCTCGCAACAAAACAGGGCTTGAGCTGTCAAGAAGTGCTTGGTGTTTTTTGCAACACTCTTTCATAATCCAAAGCCATAGGATGTACACCATGTTGGTCTGGGAAGACGACTCACCTTCAAGCTCTTCAGTATCTGGCGCAACGGCTCCTTCATCGCATCGCGATGTTCGAGATGTGGCTTCGTCGCCGCTGCAAACTGCGCAGGCTTCAGCCCACAATCAAGCGACCAACAGCTCGACGGCAACCCCCACCCGAAAGCGCGTCAACGCGGCAGACAAGCGCATCATCAATGGTCAGACCGATGTCAACCAGTTGGTGCCCTTCAAGTACAAGTGGGCCTGGGAAAAATACCTCGCCACCTGCTCCAACCATTGGATGCCCCAAGAAGTGAACATGTCGCGCGACATCGCCTTGTGGAAGGACCCCAATGGCCTGACCGACGATGAGCGCCGCATCATCAAGCGCAACCTCGGCTTCTTTGTCACGGCCGACTCGCTGGCGGCCAACAACATCGTGCTGGGCACCTACCGCCACATCACGGCACCCGAGTGCCGACAGTTCCTGTTGCGTCAGGCCTTTGAAGAAGCCATCCACACCCACGCCTATCAATACATTGTTGAATCGCTGGGCCTGGATGAGAGCGAGATCTTCAACGCCTACAACGAAGTCCAATCCATCCGCGACAAAGACGAGTTCCTGATCCCCTTCATCGAAGCGATCATGGACCCTCACTTTCACACCGGCACCACCGAGAACGATCAGACCTTGCTCAAGTCGCTGATCGTGTTCGCCTGCCTGATGGAAGGCCTGTTCTTCTACGTGGGGTTCACTCAGATCCTGGCCATGGGCCGTCAAAACAAAATGACAGGTGCGGCCGAGCAGTATCAATACATCCTGCGCGATGAATCCATGCACTGCAACTTCGGTATTGACCTGATCAATCAGCTCAAACTGGAGAACCCACAACTGTGGACTGCGCAATTCAAGGCCGAAATCAAGGCCTTATTCCTCAAAGCAGTCGAACTTGAGTACCGCTACGCTGAAGACACCATGCCCCGTGGCGTGTTGGGTCTGAACGCATCCATGTTCAAAGGCTATCTGCGCTACATCGCCAACCGCCGTGCAACGCAAATTGGACTGGAAGAGCTCTTCCCTAATGAAGAGAACCCCTTCCCTTGGATGAGCGAAATGATTGACTTGAAGAAAGAACGCAACTTCTTCGAAACCCGAGTTATTGAATATCAGTCGGGCGGCGCCCTGTCTTGGGAATAAACCTTGGCCAGAGCACTGCACCGACACACCCCATTCACCACACCGCGCTCAGATCCTAGGGAGCGAAGGGTGGTGAGTCGCTGTGCCGCATCCAGTGGTGCAGTGCTCTTTGCAACTTGATCAAGGAGATCCGTATGGCAACTGCGAAAAAAGTGGCGCCCAAAAAAGCCGCCCCAGCCAAAAAGGCTGTTGTGAAAAAGGCCGTACCGGCCAAAAAAGTCGCTGTGAAAAAAGCAGCCGCACCGGCCAAAAAGGCCGCTGTGAAGAAGGCAGCTCCAGCTAAAAAAGCTGCCGTGAAAAAGGCAGCTCCAGCCAAAAAGGCTGCCGCTCCTG
>JAZJZP010000183.1:0-2402 GCA_040389805.1 Pseudomonadota bacterium | reverse complement strand
CCAAGAAGGCCGCGCCTGCTAAAAAAGCAGCCGTGAAAAAGGCAGCTCCAGCTAAGAAAGCTGCCGCTCCCGCCAAGAAGGCCGCGCCTGCTAAAAAAGCAGCCGTGAAAAAGGCAGCTCCAGCTAAAAAGGCTGCCGCTCCCGCCAAGAAGGCTGCACCAGCTAAGAAAGCAGCTCCCGCTGCCAAAAAGCCGGCTGCCAAGAAGGCCGCGGCTAAAAAGCCCGCTCCTGCCAAGCCTGCCCCTGCTGCCAAAAAGCCCGCTGCGGCCAAGCCTGCGGCGAAGACCACACTCAGCCCACAAGCTGCGTGGCCCTTCCCGACCGGCAACAAGCCCTGAGTTCATCCGCAAGGATGGACTGGTAGGTCGATTCATTCGCCCTGCCTTTCAAGCCCGGCCTCGGCCGGGCTTTTCATTGCCCGCCCTGAACCATGCGTTCGCGAACACCCGCCATACCACCGGCCGCCCAGACAAACAGCCACACCGCAGCATGGCCTTGTCTGCGCATCGACGGCCGACCACCCAACCAGCGCGTGGTCCTGGATTTGAGCATTTCACCCAACGCCAAACGCACGGAACTCGTGGGCTGGCACGACGGTGCCCTGCGCGTGCGACTGGCCGCCCCACCGGTCGATGGTGCCGCCAACGATGCGCTGCGCCGCTGGTTGGCCGACGAACTCAAGCTCACGTTGGCACGGGTCGAACTCTTGCGCGGTGCCAGCGGTCGCCGCAAGCAACTCGCCCTCGACACCGACGAGCTCACCGTCACGACCTGGCTGGCCCGGCAGGAAACTCTCTGCGGAGCCAACTGAGTTCAGATGCCTTAAGCTATGCGGTTCGACGAAAGCCGCTCTCCAAGTGAGCAACCCATGGCTCAACACGTTTTATTTAGAACGATTGAGTGACTGAGGCGCTGTTCGTTCATTTCATTCAATCTCTTAGTAAGTGGCCATGGCTCAATACGTTTTCACCATGAACCGCGTCGGGAAGATCGTTCCCCCGAAGCGGCATATCCTCAAAGACATCACCCTGAGCTTCTTCCCTGGCGCCAAGATCGGTGTGCTGGGCGTGAACGGCTCGGGCAAGTCCACCTTCCTCAAGATCATGGCAGGCGTGGACAAAGACATCGAGGGCGAAGCCGTCCCGATGCCCGGCATCAAGATCGGTTACCTGCCGCAAGAGCCGCAGATGAACCCCGATCAGACCGTCCGCGAAGCCGTTGAAGAAGGCATCGGCGGTGTGCTGGCCGCCAAGAAGCGCCTCGACGAGGTCTACTCCGCTTATGCCGAGCCCGATGCCGACTTCGATGCACTGGCCGCCGAACAAGGCGAGCTCGAAGCCATCATCGCCGCAGGCGGCTCCGAAAACACCGAGCTGCAACTGGAACTGGCTGCCGACGCCCTGCGCTTGCCCGCCTGGGATGCCAACATTGGCAAGTTATCCGGTGGTGAAAAACGCCGCGTGGCCCTGTGCCGACTGCTGCTGTCCAAGCCTGACATGCTGCTGCTTGACGAACCCACCAACCACTTGGATGCCGAATCCGTGGACTGGCTGGAGCAGTTCCTCAGCCGCTTCTCCGGCACCGTGGTGGCCATCACCCACGACCGCTACTTTCTGGACAACGCCGCCGAGTGGATTTTGGAACTCGACCGCGGATCCGGTTTCCCCTACAAGGGCAACTACTCTGATTGGCTGGAGCTGAAGGGCAAACGCCTGGATCAAGAACAAAAGACGGAAGACGCCCGCGCCAAAGCCCTCAAGCAAGAGCTTGAATGGGTGCGCAAGAACACCAAGGGACGCCAGGCCAAGAGCAAGGCACGTCTGGCACGCTTTGAAGAGTTGAGCGACGTCGACTACCAAAAGCGCAACGAAACGAACGAAATCTTCATCCCCGTGGCCGAGCGCTTGGGCAATGAAGTGATCGAGTTCAACAACGTCACCAAGAGCTTTGGTGACCGCGTGCTGATCGACAACCTCAGCTTCAAGGTTCCAGCGGGCGCCATCGTCGGCATCATCGGCCCCAACGGCGCTGGTAAGTCGACCTTGTTCCGCATGATCCAAGGCGTTGAGCAGCCTGACAGCGGTGAAGTCAAGATCGGCAAGACCGCGCAACTGGCGTTCGTTGATCAAAGCCGTGACGGGCTTGCCGCCGACAAGACCGTGTGGGAAGACGTCTCAGGTGGACTGGACAACATCGTGGTGGGCAAGTTCGTGATGCCCAGCCGCGCCTATCTGGGCCGCTTCAACTTCAAGGGCAACGACCAGCAAAAGCTGGTGGGCAAGCTCTCGGGCGGTGAACGCGGTCGCCTGCACCTGGCCAAGACACTGGCTCAAGGCGGCAACGTCCTGATGCTGGACGAGCCGTCCAACGACTTGGACGTCGAGACCCTGCGCGCGCTCGAA
>JAZJZP010000182.1:13568-13803 GCA_040389805.1 Pseudomonadota bacterium | reverse complement strand
AGTGCACCACCGTGCACAGTGCCACCAGTCAGTTCGATGGCTGCCCAGACCACCTGCCTACCGTCTCCGGTGTGAAGATGGTTGCGTACGACGTCGCTGCTTGGGCCGATCTTTGGTTCTACAGCAATCCGATTTACGTTGAAGTGACGGGTTCGACCCTGGTCGCAGGCGTGAAGTAAACCGGCTCGCCGGCATCCTCAAGACACCGCGTGTGGTTTGCGCGGTGTCTTTTTTT
>JAZJZP010000182.1:0-13558 GCA_040389805.1 Pseudomonadota bacterium | reverse complement strand
GAAAGTGAATCAGAACATGACGTTCATCTCCACTCGCCGTGACATCTTGCGTGCAGGTCTAGCTCTTGGCACTTCTTGTCTGGTGCCACCTGCTCGTGCATGTGAGTTCTTTGCTTCCACACTGCGCGTCACGCACCCATGGACCAGGGTCACACCGGCTGACGCCCCGTTCGCCATCGTGTCCATGAAGATCGATCAGGTGACCAAAACGGATCGCCTGATCGGTGTGGTCACGCCGGTTGCCACAGGGGTGGAACTCGGGGGGATCAGCACGGGCCACGGTCTGAATTTGCTGATTGAGCGAGGTCGTGACATCCAACTGCTTGAAACGGGCGTGCATCTGCGCTTGTTGGGCTTGACGCAAGCACTGTTGATAGCACGCACCTATCCGATGCGGCTCATCTTCGAAACGGGCGGTGTACTGGAAGCCGAATTGAATGTTGACTACGAGATGTCATAAATAGTCCGTACGCTGCGCCCAAACGCATTTCAGCGCTGAACCAAGCGTTATTTTTAGAAGTACCCATCATGTCCTCCACGCTGTCCGCTTCTGTCAACGAGCGTCTTGATCCATTGGCCAAGGTTTCTTCCGGGTCCCGATGGCTTCGTGAGCCCTTGCTGCATTTCATGGTGCTGGGCGGTTTGCTGTTCGCTGTCGACCATTACCTGATTTCTCGCTCCGATGATCCACGCACGATCATGGTCGGCGCCGAGGTGGATGCAGAGGCGCGGCAGGTGTTCAAGGCATCACGCGGGCGAGAGCCCGATGCTGACGAGCTGACAGCACTGCGTCGTGTTTGGCTGGACAACGAAGTGCTCTACCGCGAGGGGCTGGCCCTTCAGGTGGATAAGGGTGACACGGCGATCCGTGAGCGGGTGATCTTTAAGGCGCTGAGCGTGGTTGACGCCAACACCAAACTGCCCCCTGTGGATGAGCAGGTGTTGCGCACTTGGTTTGAAAGCCATCGCGCGAAGTACGACGAGCCTCCACGTTACGATTTTCAGGAGGCGGTGCTTTCCGGTGACAGTTCTGAGGCGGCTGTGCGCGCTTTCGTCGCGACCTTGACCTCGGGGACCTCTGGCGAGGCCGATGCAGGGCTGCGCGTCTTCAAGGGTCGGCCCAAATCCAATCTACTGCAAAGCTACGGCGCCGAGTTCACGAAGGCGCTCGAAGAATCACCGGCAGGCGAATGGCGAGCGCACAAGACCCGGGACGGCTGGCGTGCCATTCGTCTGGATTCCATTTCCAAGCCACAAGCCGCCAGCTTCGAGGCCTTGCGTTCTGTCGTGCTGCAGGACTGGACTGACGCCACCTTGTCTGAACAGCGCAGTGCTGCCGTGCGGGCGTTGGCAAAGAAGTACCAGATCAAGTTCGAGGGTGCGTCGAAATGAGCCGCTGGCTGCATGGCTTGCTGGTCGGACTCTTGCTGCTGGCCGGTACCGCATCGGCTCATGAAATGAGCATGGCTGAGATGCAGTTGCGTGAGATGGCGCCCGGCGAGTTTCTCTGGCAATGGACGGCGAACGAAAAGGGCAGGGCGGCCAGTGAGGTGCTCAAGCCGGTCTGGCCAGAGGGATGTCAAGCGGAAGTGAACGTTCTGCACTGCGGAAAATCGGGCATGAAGGGCGTCCTCTCGATGGAGGGGGTGGGCAAGGCCTATTCAGCCGCACTGGTGAAAATTTACTGGCTGGATGGCCAGTTTCACGTCTACACGCTGACCGCGGGCCAGCCGACGGCGCACTTGTATGGTTCCGCAGATGACCGCCGCGGCATGGGCGAGATCGCATCGGCCTACACCCTGCTGGGCATTGAGCACATCCTCTCTGGCATTGACCATCTGCTGTTCGTGATCGGTCTGCTTTTTTTGGTCGGCTTCAACCGCCGCCTGTTGTGGACCATCACGGCGTTCACGCTCGCGCACAGCCTGACCTTGGCATCCAGTGCACTTGGGTTTCTGGTGCTGCGCTCGCCTCCCGTCGAAGCGTCGATCGCCTTGTCCATCGTGCTGGTGGCCGTCGAGTCATTGCACAAGGATCAGACGTTGTCGCGGCGCTGGCCGGCGTTGGTGGCCTTCCTGTTCGGCTTGGTGCATGGCCTGGGCTTTGCCGGTGCGTTGAAGGAAATTGGCTTGCCCGAAAGCAATATGTTGGTCGCTTTGCTGACCTTCAACGTGGGCGTCGAGATCGGTCAGTTGATGACGGTGGCGGCTGCGTGGGCACTGTGGCGCTTGGTGTCTCGCTGGCCCAAGGTGGCCCTGGCGCGCACGGCCGCGCTGTATGGCATCGGCACGGTGGCCTCGTTCTGGGCCTGGTCGCGCGTGGCCGTCATATTTGCTTGATGGCATCTACGAAATGCTTGGAAGTACTCGAATGGATGAAGTCATCGGCATCTTTCCCACGCCCATCATGCGGGCGCCAGGCACGCTGCCAGCTCAATTGGTCGCGGGTCTGGCCAGACATTTCGGTGGCTCGGCGCTGCAGGACAACAACTCGTCGGCCAATTTGTCGCACACGCAGATGCTGCGCCCCAGTGACAGCGGACTGCTCGTCGAGGCTGCGGCGCTGATCACGCCCAAGCTGACAGACTTTGGTGCGCAACTCTTCGGTGAGCGCATGGGCTGGTCGATCAAGGAGATGTGGGTCAATGTGCTGGACACGGGCGGTCGGCAGGCCATGCACAACCATGCCAACAGCTTTATCTCGGGCGTGGTGTACCTGACGCCCACGCACGAGTCATCGCGCACGGTCTTCATGAAATCCCCTGGCGGCTCGGATTTTTCGTTCAAGAACGACCATGCCGGCGTCGTGATGGGATCGTTCAATGCAGAAAAATGGATCAGCCCGAATCCGGCGCCTGGCGATCTCGTGTTGTTCCCCAGCTACCTGATGCACGCCGTCCCACCGAACGAGGGCGAGCGGCGTATCACGATGGCCTTCAATGCCATCCCCGTGCGACTGGATTCCTGGGGCTACGCAGTCCGGTTCAGTGGTTGATTTGTGAAGTTTTCCTTGCCTCGCGCCTCACTGCTGTTGATGATGGCTTCTGGCTTTGCCGGCCTGGGCTACCAGATGGTGTGGACACAGCAGTGTGCACTGTGGCTCGGCCACGAGTCGGCTTCGGTGTTGGCGGTGGTTGCTGCGTTTTTCGGCGGTCTGGCCTTGGGGGCCCTGCTGATGGGGCTGCGCATTGAGCGCAGTGGGCATCCGGTGCGCTGGTATGCCGCTTGCGAATTACTCATGGCCGCCTGGGGGCTGGTCCTGATGTTTGTGATGTCGCCGTTCAGTGCCTGGGTGCTGGACCTCACTGGCGCACAGCCTTCGCCAATGTGGCAGTGGACCTTGGCGTTCAGCGGCACCTTCTTCTTGCTCTTGCCGGCCACGGCAGCGATGGGGGCGACCTTGCCGGCCATGGAGCGGGTGACGGCGCAGATGCGCCTTGAGCAGCGCTCCATCGCGGCGCACTACGCCAGCAACACGTTTGGGGCGGTGCTGGGGGTCCTGGGGGCCACGTTCTGGCTGGTGCCTGAGCTGGGGTTGGCGCGCACGGCGTTCGTCTGCATGGTGATCAATGTGCTGTGTGCGGGGGCGGCACTCACCGTGCTGCCGCAGTGCGCCGAGGTGTTGTCGATCGCAAGCGTGCCTGCCATGCGGGGCGCGCGACCGGTGCTGATGCGTCTGGCCATCACGGGCCTGCTGGGCATTGGCTACGAGGTGGTGGTCGTTCGGGTGCTTAGCCAGGTGACCGAGGACACCGTCTATACCTTCGCGATGCTGCTGGCGGTCTACTTGGTGGGCACGGCGCTGGGCGCTGCGGTCTATCAGCGCTGGTCTGCAAGGCATGTGGCTACGGCTCGACTCGGTGATCGACTGCTGTGCGCGCTGGCCATGGCATGCCTGTTGGGCACGGCCAGTTTGTGGGCTGCGGAGCACCTTCGGGCCCTCGTTATGCAAGTCTGGGGCGGCAGCATGGCCGCAGCCATCGGCGCCGAGGTGGCGTTGGCCCTGGTGGCCTTTGGGCCGCCCACGGTCGTGATGGGCGCCTTGTTCAGCCACCTCAGCGCCAGTGCCAGCGCGGTCGGTGTGAGCTTTGGTCGCTCTCTGGGTGTCAATACCCTGGCTGCCGCATTGGCGCCGCCACTGTTCGGTGTTTTTCTGGCGCCGATGCTGGGCCCCAAGGGCGTTCTACTTCTGATCGCCTCGGCGTATTTGCTACTCGGCACGCGAGGTGCTTGGTCCACGCCCTTGACTTGGGTGCCCGCCGCAGTGGCATTGACCATGGCGTTTCTGGCGCCGCCGCTGGCATTCATCACGCTGCCCGAAGGTGGGCAGATCGTCAGCTACAGCGAGGGCGTCATGGCCGCCGTCAGCGTGGTGGAGGATGCCGACGGCGTGGCGCGACTTCGCATCAACAACCGTCAGCAGGAGGGCGGCACATCGACGCGGCTGGTGGATGCACGTCAAGCCCTGCTGCCGGTGTTGCTGCATCCGGCGCCGCGGCGTGCGTTGTTCCTGGGTCTGGGCACCGGTGTGACCTCAGGCTCGGCAGCCGAGGACCCGACCCTGCAGGTCGATGTGGTGGAACTCTTACCCGAGGTCATCGAGGCCTCGCGACACTTCAGACGCGTCTTTGACGATCCGGGACCCAATCCCCGCCTGCATGTGATGGCGGCTGATGCCCGGCGGTATGTGCGGGCCAGCCCCCAAGCCTACGACGTGATCGTTTCGGACAACTTCCAGCCGGCGCGCAGCGGGTCGGGGGCTTTGTACACGGTCGAGCATTTTCGAGCGGTGCGGACGCGCCTCGCCGAGGGTGGAGTGTTCTGCCAATGGCTGCCCCTGCACCAACTGGACGTGGCCACGCTGCGCAGCATCGTGCAGTCCTTCATCGCCGTGTACCCAGGCGGGTGGGCGATTTTGGCCAGCAACAGCCTGGAGACGCCTGTGGTGGGGCTGATTGGACGGGCTGATGGGGGGCGATTCGACCCTGAACGCTTGCGTCAGCACCTGGCTGCCAGCAGGATGCCGACACCGCCAGCCGCCTTTGGTCTTGAAGATGAGTTTGCCTTGCTCGGCAGCGTGATCGCCGGCCCCAAAGCCTTGGCCCGCTTTGCAGGTCAGGCACTTGCCAACACCGACGATCTCCCGGTGGTGGCCTACAGTGCGCCGCGAGTCACCTACGCGCCCGAGTCCTTGCCGCGTGATCGCTTGATCACGCTCTTGAGCGAACTGTCGGTCACGCCCGATGAGGTATTTGATGCCGCCGCCGATCCCGCATGGACAGGCCGCATGGCCGCCTACTGGTCCGCGCGCAAGCAGTTCATTGAGGCGGGCAGGGCGGTGCGCTCATCAAGTAGCGTGCAGGAGATGCTGTCGCAGGTGCGCGATCCACTGCTGTCCGTGCTGCGCACCAGCCCTGACTTTCGCCCGGCGTACGATCCGCTGCTGCGCATGGCCGGTGCTCTGGTCGACAGCGACGCGGACTCAGCCCGTTCGCTGCTCACGGCATTGACGCAGGTGCAACCCATGCGGCCTGAAGCCGCACGGGCGCTGTCCCTGCTTACATCACGGCCTTGATGGCGGCAGCCACGGCCTTGAGGTTGCCCGTGTTCAGGGCCGCCACACAAATGCGACCGGAGTCGACGCCGTAGATGCCGAATTCGGCACGCAGGCGCTGCATTTGCGGGGCATTCAAACCCGAATAGCTGAACATGCCCTTCTGGCGGGTGATGAAGCTCAGGTCGTCGGTCACGCCGGCGGCCTTCAACTCGTCAACCAAGGCCACGCGCATTTGTTTGATGCGGTCGCGCATGCCGGCCAGCTCTTCTTCCCACATCGTGCGCAGGGCAGGGGTGGTCAGCACCGTTGCCACGATCTGGGCACCGTGCGTAGGCGGGTTGGAGTAGTTGGTGCGGATCACGCGCTTGAGCTGGCTCAAAACGCGGGCGGCTTCTTCGGCCGATTCGCTGACGATGCTCAAACCGCCCACGCGTTCACCGTAGAGCGAGAAGCTCTTGGAGAAGCTCGTGGACACGAAAAAGTTCAGGCCCGCATCCAGGAACTTGATGACCACCTTGCCGTCTTCGGCAATGCCTTCGCCAAAGCCTTGATACGCCATGTCCAGGAAGGGCACCAGGCCGCGGTCCTTGGCAATGGCGATCACCTGATCCCATTGGGCTTCGTTGAGGTCGTAGCCGGTCGGGTTGTGGCAGCAAGCGTGCAGCACCACGATGGTGCCAGGAGCGGCGGCCTTGAGCGCTGCCATCATGCCCTCGACGTTGATGCCACGGTTGGCGGCATCGTAGTAGGGGTAGGTGCCCACCGGGAACCCGGCGCTCTCAAACAACGCGCGGTGGTTTTCCCAGCTCGGGTCAGAGATCAACACCTGGGCATTGGGGTTCAGGCGCTTGAGGAAGTCAGCGCCCAGCTTCAGGCCGCCGGTGCCGCCGATGGCCTGGGCCGTCGAGATGCGGCCCGCCTTGACGGCAGGGTGATCGGCACCAAACACCAGGGCTTGCACCGCCTTGTCGTAGGCTGCAATGCCTTCGATCGGCAGGTAGCCACGGGGCTTGGGGGCTTCGAGCATTTGCTGCTCGGCGGCGGCCACGCACTTGAGCAAAGGCAGTTTGCCCTTGTCGTCGGTGTAGACGCCCACCCCCAAATTCACCTTGTGGGGATTGGGGTCGGCATTGAATTGTTCATTCAGGCCCAGAATCGGGTCGCGGGGGGCCATTTCAACGGCGGCAAACAGGGAGGCCATGCAAGCAGTCCTTGGTCGGTTGGGATAAGCTAAAACCAATGTGCACCATGAGCGCGGCGATGACCGCGCTTGGGCGAACCCAATATTTTATCGATCTGCGGCGCCAATGTCTGACCTGATTAATGTTTCCGTCTCTGCAAAATCACCCAAAGAGGGTGTACAGGCGTTCCCGGAAGGGCAATTCGTGAGTTTTCCCGACTCGCCGTTCCAGTTGTACCAGCCCTATCCCCCTGCCGGGGACCAGCCCGTGGCGATTGAAAAGCTGTGCGAAGGCATCGAAGACGGCTTGGCGTACCAGACCTTGCTGGGGGTGACCGGCTCGGGCAAGACCTTCACGATGGCCAATGTGATTGCCCGCCAGGGGCGTCCCGCCATCGTGTTTGCTCCCAACAAGACCCTGGCGGCGCAGTTGTATGCGGAGTTCCGCGAGTTCTTCCCCAAGAACGCGGTGGAGTACTTCGTCAGTTACTACGACTACTACCAGCCCGAAGCCTACGTGCCGCAGCGCGACCTCTTCATTGAAAAAGACAGCGCCATCAACGAGGCCATTGAGCAGATGCGTCTGAGCGCCACCAAAAGTCTGCTGGAGCGCCGTGACGTGGTCATCGTGGCCACCGTGTCGGCCATCTACGGCATTGGTAAGCCTGAGGACTACATGCAGATGGTCCTGATGGCCCGGGTGGGCGACAAGGTCGGGCAACGCGATGTGATCTCGCAGTTGATCCGCATGCAGTACAAGCGCAACGACGCCGATTTTTCACGTGGGGCCTTTCGTGTGCGGGGTGACACGATCGACGTCTTCCCGGCCGAACACTCCGAGCTGGCGGTGCGCCTGGAGTTGTTCGATGACGAGATCGAATCGATTCAATTGTTCGACCCGCTCACGGGGCGCATCCGGCAAAAAGTCCCGCGTTTCACCATCTACCCCAGCAGCCACTATGTGACACCGCGCGAGCGTGTGCTGGTGGCCATTGAGGCCATCAAGGAAGAGCTCAACACCCGCGTCAAAGAGCTGGTGGGCATGGGCAAGCTGGTCGAGGCGCAGCGCGTTGAACAGCGCACCAAGTTTGACCTGGAGATGCTGCAAGAGATCGGCCACTGCAAAGGCATCGAGAACTACTCGCGCCACCTCTCGGGCGCCAAGCCGGGCGACCCGCCTCCGACCTTGCTGGACTACATGCCGCCCGACTCACTCATGTTCCTGGACGAGAGCCACGTGATGATCGGCCAGTTGGGTGCGATGTACAACGGCGACCGCTCGCGCAAAACCACCTTGGTCGAATACGGCTTTCGCCTGCCCTCGGCGATGGACAACCGCCCGCTCAAGTTCGAAGAGTTCGAAGGCAAGATGCGCCAGGTGATGTTTGTATCGGCCACGCCCGCGGCTTATGAGCAGGCGCATGCCGGACAGGTGGTCGAGCAAGTGGTGCGGCCTACCGGCTTGCTGGACCCGGTGGTGGAGGTGCGCCCGGCCATGCACCAGGTCGACGACGTGCTGCAGGAAATCCGCATCCGCGTGGTTAAAAACGAGCGCGTGTTGATCACCACGCTGACCAAACGCATGTCCGAGCAGCTCACCGACTACCTGAGCGACAACGGCGTCAAGGTGCGCTACCTGCACTCGGACATCGACACCGTCGAGCGCGTCGAGATCTTGCGTGACCTGCGCCTGGGCGTCTTCGATGTGCTGGTGGGCATCAACTTGCTGCGCGAAGGTTTGGACATCCCCGAGGTGTCGCTGGTGGCGATTCTGGATGCCGACAAGGAGGGCTTCCTGCGCTCCGAGCGCAGCCTGATCCAGACCATTGGGCGTGCGGCCCGAAATCAAAACGGGCGGGCCATTTTGTACGCCGATAAACTCACCGAGTCGATGCGCAAAGCCATGGGTGAGACCGAGCGCCGCCGCACCAAGCAGATGGTGCACAACGAGATCCATGGCATTACGCCGCGCACCATCCATAAGCACATCAAGGAGTTGATCGACGGGGTCATGTCCAACGCGGCCAAGGACGATTTGCGCGCCGCCGAGGCGTTGACCGCGTCCATGGCTGATGCGCCCGTGTTGAGCGAAAAAGACCTGGGTAAACGCATCAAAATGCTGGAAAAAGAAATGCTGGAGCACGCCCGCAACCTGGAGTTCGAAAAGGCGGCCCGCTTGCGCGATCAGCTGGCTTTGCTCAAGGAGCAAGCCTTTGGCGCCTCCGGAGGCGACCACCTCGTGCCGATCTAATCGGCGCACAATCACCATTCCACGTGTTTGGGTGCTTCCTTGAAGACGACCTCCTCTTTCCCCTCCGCTGAGCGCCGCCCCCAGCTTCGGGTGCTGATGGTCTGCATGGGCAATATTTGCCGCTCGCCCACCGCAGAGGCCGTGTTGCGTCACAAGCTTGAACAAGCCGGTTTGGACCCGTGGGTGGTGGTTGATTCGGCGGGCACCCATGGCGCCCATGTCGGTGCACCTCCAGACGAGCGCAGTCAGGCCCACGCCGAGCGTCGCGGCTACAAACTGAGCCACCTACGGGCTCGAAAAGTTCAGGAAAACGATTTCAACGACTTCGACCTGATCCTGGCCATGGACTGGGACAACCTGGCCTTGCTGCAAAAAACCTGCCCCAACTTGACTGGCCAGGCCAAGTTGCGTCGGCTGACCGAATTCATCCCGCCACGCTCTCCGTTCGTGGGCACCGAGGTGGTGGGCGACCCGTATTACGGTGGCGCCGAGGGTTTTGAGGCGGTGCTCAATCTGGTCGAGTCGGCCTGTGATGGCGTGCTGGAGCATTTGCATCAACGCTTGCGATCCATGGCCATCAAAGCATAGCCCACCGCTATTGCCGTCATGGATGCGGTATCAGGGAACACCCTGATCATTACTTGACTAAATCAGTAGGCTTCCCTATAATCGACTTAATTACTCAGGATTGAGCGCCAAGAATTCCGGTGCCTGGTTTGATCGGGCGCACGATGGCGTGCTCTGTCCCATCGCACAGTCCAAACCAGCGGTGTTGAGTTCCTGACCATAAGGAGTTGAGCCATGCGATTGACCACCAAAGGGCGTTTTGCCGTCACAGCCATGATCGACCTGGCGTTGCGTGAGCACACCGGGCCGGTTGCCTTGGCCGCGATCAGCCAGCGCCAGCAAATTTCCTTGTCCTACCTGGAGCAGTTGTTCGGCAAGCTGCGCCGCCACGAGTTGGTGGAAAGCACGCGCGGGCCGGGCGGGGGGTACTCGCTGGGCCGCAAGGCTGAGAACATCACCGTGGCCGACATCATCGTCGCCGTGGATGAGCCCATTGATGCCACCGGTTGTGGTGGCAAAGAAAACTGCATGGGCGAAGACGGTGGGCGCTGCATGACCCATGATCTGTGGACCAGCTTGAACAACAAGATGATCGAGTACCTTGATTCGATCAGCTTGCGTAAATTGGTTGAAGACCAGTTGGCCCGTGGCGTGTCGATTGAAGCCCAGCCGATCAAGCGGGCGATCTCGACACAACCCGTGGTCAAGCCCATCAAGATCACCGCGCCCAATTCGGTATTTGCCCTGGGTTCGGCCTTGGCCAAGTAAGCCCAACGATAATCCCAGGTTTTCTGCCTTTTTTGCCAGCCCGTGGTCAGCACGGGTCGGCGCCAGCACGAGTCTCAGCTGAGCCCCTTCTCCTATGGACATGACCCCGCACTTCCCGATTTACATGGACTACGGCGCGACCACCCCGGTTGACCCACGCGTGGTGGACGCCATGATCCCCTGGCTGCGTGAGCGCTTTGGCAATCCCGCGTCGCGCACCCATTCTTATGGATGGGATGCGGAAGCTGCGGTTGAAAACGCCCGCCAGCAAGTCGCCGACCTGATCGGTGCCGACCCGCGCGAAATCGTCTGGACCTCCGGTGCGACCGAGTCCAACAACCTGGCCATCAAGGGCGCGGCACATTTCTACCAAAGCCGCGGCAAGCACCTCATCACGGTCAAGACCGAGCACAAGGCCGTGCTGGACACCTTCCGCGAGTTGGAGCGCCAAGGCTTTGAGGCCACCTACCTGGACGTCGAAGCAAACGGCCTGCTGGACTTTGAAAAGTTCAAAGCCGCCATCCGGCCCGACACCATCCTGGCCTCGGTCATGTTCGTGAACAACGAAATTGGCGTCATTCAGGACATCCCGGCGCTGGGTGCCTTGTGTCGTGAAAAGGGCGTGATCTTTCACGTCGATGCCGCCCAGGCCACCGGCAAAGTGGCGATCGACATGGCCACGCTGCCAGTTGATTTGCTCAGCCTGGCATCCCACAAAACCTACGGCCCCAAAGGCATCGGCGCGCTTTATGTGCGACGCAAGCCCCGCGTTCGCCTTGAAGCGCAAATGCACGGTGGCGGTCATGAGCGCGGCATGCGCTCGGGCACCTTGCCGACCCACCAGATCGTTGGCATGGGTGAAGCCTTCCGCATCGCCCAAGAAGAAATGGCCGTAGAGCTACCGCGCATGCGTGCCCTGCAACAGCGCCTGCTCACAGGCCTGCAAGGCATCGAACAAATCTTCGTCAATGGTGACCTGGAGCAGCGCGTTCCTCACAACCTGAACATCTCGTTCAACTATGTGGAGGGCGAGTCCCTGATCATGGGCATCAAGGGCATCGCGGTGTCCTCGGGTTCGGCCTGCACCTCGGCCAGCCTGGAGCCCAGCTATGTGTTGCGCGCCCTGGGGCGCAGCGACGAGCTGGCCCACAGCTCGCTGCGCATGACCATTGGCCGCTTCACCACCGAAGAAGAAATCGATTACGTCGTGTCGACTTTGAAAGAGCGCGTGGCCAAGCTGCGTGAGCTATCCCCCTTGTGGGATATGTACAAAGACGGCATTGACATCAGCACTATTCAATGGGCGGCACACTGAGTACGCCCCGCAGTTCCAGGAGTTAGACATGGCATACAGCGACAAGGTCATTGACCACTACGAAAACCCCCGCAACGTCGGCTCTTTTGAAAAGGGCGACGAGTCTGTGGGCACCGGCATGGTCGGCGCCCCCGCATGCGGCGACGTCATGAAATTGCAGATCAAGGTCAACCCACAAACGGGGGTGATCGAAGACGCGCGCTTCAAAACCTACGGCTGCGGCTCGGCCATCGCTTCGAGCTCGCTGGTGACCGAATGGGTGCGCGGCAAGACGCTGGACGAAGCCTTGACCATCAAGAACACCCAGATCGCCGAAGAGCTGGCTTTGCCCCCGGTCAAGATTCACTGCTCCATCTTGGCGGAAGATGCCATCAAAGCAGCCGTCACCGACTACAAGGCCAAACATGCAGTCTGAACAAGCCACAGCCACCAGCGCGTCGTGCACCAGCGGGCCCGGCGATACCGCCTTGCCTGAGGTGGCGCCCGCGCAGGTCTCTGGCATGGCGGTCACGATGACCGAAGCGGCGGCACGCCACGTCAACCGCTTCCTGAGCCGTCGCGGCAAGGGCGTGGGCGTGCGTCTGGGCGTCAAGACCACCGGCTGCTCCGGGCTGGCCTACAAGCTGGAGTACGCCGATGAGGTGGCTCCTGAAGACGTCGTCTTCGAGTCGCTGGGGGTCAAGATTTTGGTCGACCCCAAGAGCCTGCCCTACATCGACGGCACCGAACTCGACTTCGTGCGCGAAGGCCTGAACGAAGGCTTCAAGTTCAACAACCCCAAAGAACGGGATCGCTGCGGTTGTGGCGAATCCTTCCGCGTTTGACGCGGGGTGGCCCCATGCGACCCCACCCTGTGGTGGGGTTTTGCTTTGTGATGTGACTGCATGAAACTTGACGCCGACGATTTCACCCTACTGGGCTTGCCCAAAGTTTTTGCGTTGGACCGCGCTTCGCTCGACACCCAGTGGAAGACCCTGCAATCGCAGGTCCACCCCGACCGATTCGCGGCCGAGGGCGGCGCCGCTCAGCGCGTGGCCATGCAATGGGCCGTGCGTGTGAACGAGGCCCATCAACGGTTGAAGGACCCGCTCAAGCGCGCCGCCTATCTGTGCGAGCTGGCCGGAGCGCCGGTGCAGGCCAACAGCAACACGGCCATGCCGGCCGACTTTTTGATGCAGCAGATGGAGTGGCGCGAGGCGCTTGAAGAGGCCAGCTCTGCCGATCAGGTCCAGACCTTGTCCGCTGAAGTGGCCAGCCATCGCCAGGCCCGTTTGGCGCGCGTCACCCAACTGATCGACCAAGACGCCAACCATGCCCAAGCGGCACTGGAAGTGCGCGCCCTGATGTTCATCGATCGCTTGAGCGATGAGATCAACCACCGACTAGAACGATACGAAGACGGCCTCTGAGCCGCCCCGCCATGGCCCTGCTTCAAATTTCCGAACCCGGACAATCACCCGACCCGCATCAGCGCCGCGTCGCTGTGGGGATTGACCTGGGCACCACCCATTCGCTGGTCGCTGCGGTGCGCAACGGCGTCTCTGAATGCCTGCCTGATGAGCAAGGCCGCGTGATCCTGCCCTCCGCCGTGCGCTACCTGCTCGATGCCCAAGGCAAGACGCGTCGCGCCATTGGCTTTGAGGCCTTGGCTGCACAGGCCGAAGACCCGCAGAACACCATCGTGTCGGTCAAACGCTTCATGGGGCGTCGGCTGGCTGACCTGGTCGATGCCAGCAAATTGCCCTACCAATTTGAAGACCAGCCCGGCATGGTGGCGGTGAACACCGTGGCGGGCGTGAAGTCTCCCGTCGAGGTGTCGGCCGAGATTTTGGCCACCTTGCGCCAGCGCGCTGAAGACACCTTCAACGACGACCTGTTCGGTGCGGTCATCACCGTGCCCGCCTACTTTGACGACGCCCCA
>JAZJZP010000181.1:0-8254 GCA_040389805.1 Pseudomonadota bacterium | reverse complement strand
TGGGCGCCGAACTTGGCAAAGCGGCTGTCGGCAGCTTCTCTGACGGCGAAACCACCGTCGAGATCCAGCAAAACGTGCGTGGCCGCGAGGTGTTTGTGGTGCAGTCCACCTGCGCCCCCACCAACGACCATCTGATGGAACTGTGCATCATGGTCGACGCGCTCAAGCGCGCTTCGGCCCAGCGCATCACCGCCGTCATCCCCTATTACGGCTATGCCCGCCAAGACCGCCGCCCGCGCTCAACCCGCGTGGCCATCTCGGCTCGCGTTGTGGCCAACATGCTTGAAGCCGTGGGCGTCAACCGCCTGCTGACCATGGACCTGCATGCAGACCAGATCCAAGGCTTCTTCAACATTCCGGTCGACAACATCTACGCATCGCCCGTGCTCTTGTCGGACCTGCAATCCAAGGGTTATGACGACCTGGTCGTGGTCTCGCCCGACGTCGGTGGTGTGGTTCGCGCCCGAGCCCTCGCCAAACAACTGGGTTGCGATCTGGCCATCATCGACAAGCGCCGCCCCAAGGCCAATGTGTCTGAAGTCATGCACGTCATCGGTGACATCGACGGCCGCAACTGCGTGATCATGGACGACATGATCGACACGGCCGGCACCTTGGTCAAGGCCGCTGAAGTCCTCAAGGCGCGTGGCGCCAAAAGCGTGTACGCCTACTGCACACACCCGGTGTTCTCCGGTCAGGCCATTGAACGCATCAAGAACTCGCAACTCGACGAAGTCGTGATTGCCAACACCATTCCCCTGAGCGACGCTGGCAAAGAATGCAAGAAGATCCGCCAACTCTCGGCCGCCTTCTTGTTTGCTGAAACCATTCGGCGCATATCAGACGGTGACTCGGTCACCTCCCTTTTCTCGGAGCAGAACAACAACTTCTGATCCGTGTCTCTGACCAGCCTGGAGCGCAAGCTCCTCAGCTGGTCATTTTTCTCAAGCGCTTGGTCGCGGGCGCTTGTATTCCAAACTGGAGTTATCCATGAAATTTACCGCTTTTGCGCGTAGCCTGCAGGGGACCGGAGCGAGCCGCCGCCTGCGTATCTCTGGCAAAGTTCCTGGCATCGTTTACGGTGCTGGCGAAGCCACTGCGATCGAACTCGATCACAACGCTCTGTACCATGCCATGCGCAAGGAAACCTTCCACGCCTCCATCCTTGAGATGGAACTGGCTGGCAAGGTTGAAAAGGTCGTGCTGCGTGACTACCAAATGCACCCCTACCGTCAATTGGTGTTGCATGTGGACTTTCAGCGCATCGACGCCACCACCAAGATCCATAAAAAGATCCCCCTGCACTTCATCAACGAATCCGAATCGCCCGCAGTCAAGCTTGAAAACTGCACGATCGATCACGTGGTGAGCGCACTGGAAGTCGAGTGCTTCGCCGAGAAGCTGCCCGAATTCCTGACGGTGGACCTGGGCAAGATGATCGTTGGTCAGACCCTGCATCTGGACGACATCACCTTCGATGCCGGCATCAAGGTGCTGACACACGGCCGCAAGAACCCCTCGATCGCTACCGTTGTGGCGCCCGTGGCTGAAGAAGTCATCGTCGCCCCCGTGGCCGTCGAGCCCGCCAAGGGCAAAAAAGGCAAGAAGTAATCTTCTAGCACTTCAGTCAAGCCCCGCTTTAGCGGGGCTTTTCTTTTGGTCGAGCCCTTTCATAATTGCAGCCATCATGATTCGACTGTTTGTAGGCTTAGGCAACCCCGGCCCTGAATACGAAGCCACCCGGCACAACGCTGGTTTTTGGTGGATCGACTCGCTGGCGCGCCAACTGGGTGTCAGCTTGGTGGCCGACCGCAACTACCACGGCTTGGTGGCACGTGCCAATCTAGCCACTGGTCCGGTGTGGCTGCTGAAGCCACAAACGTACATGAACGTTTCGGGCAAGTCGGTTGCCTCCCTCGCCAAGTTCTTCAAAATCTTGCCGCAAGAAATTTTGGTGGCCCATGATGAACTGGACCTGCTGCCCGGCCAAGTCAAACTCAAAATCGGCGGCGGGCACGGCGGGCACAACGGCCTGCGTGACATCCACGCCCAGATGGGCTCGCCTGATTACTGGCGACTGCGGCTGGGCATTGGGCATCCCGGCATCAAGACCGAAGTAGCGGCTTATGTGCTGCGCAAACCACCTCAGTCCGAGCATGAAGCGATCGAAAAATGCATCGACAAGGTATTGCCTGCCGTCGACGCCATGATCGCGGGCGACATGGCCAAAGCCACCCTGCTGGTGCATGCACAGCCTCAACGGCCCAAACCACCCAAACCTGTGCAACCACCACCCGTGGCCATCGATAAAAACTGACCGATTCAGGACATAAAAACATCAAGGAGGATGCATGAATCAACACACCACACTCAGCGCCATCGTGAGTGCACTGCTGCTCACCGGCTTGCCTGCAGCGGCACAGGCGGCACCACAACCTACGCCCCATGCCCAACCAGTGGCCTATCGGTGCGAACTGAGCCCCGCTCAACTCAACCAGGGCCATGCTCAGGTGCTCTACCAAAGCACCCCCTGCAACCCCGGCAGTACGCCAGAAAAAGCCTTGCATGCACAGGATCAGCGCACCGACTCACAACGCACAAGCTCTGACAAAGCCCACCAGTCGGAAATGCGATTGGCACGGCGCCTTGAACGCGAGCGGATCAAGTCCGAACGCCAAAGTGCCCTCAAACCAGCCATGAGTTTGAGTCCCGGCCGCAAAGTGGTCCAGGCCGCCGCCACCACACCCAGTGCCCGAATGAAGGTGGCTCGCCCGTTCACCGCCAGGACACCCAAAAACCTAAAAGCGCCAGCGTACCGACTTCAAACCACGGTGGACGCCTCCGCAGCGCACTGAGCACCGAGTTTCAACGCCCAACAAAGCCGCGTGTCACACCGAGGACGTCGCCTGGGCTTGTAAACGCAGGTACTTGTCCATCAATTGCTCAGGCGTTTCGTTGTGATCTTGGTCCACCGGGATGCATTCCACCGGGCAAACCTGAACGCATTGGGGCTCGCCAAAATGGCCCACACACTGCGTACAGCGGTTGGGGTCAATCACGTAAATGGTCGGCCCCATCGAAATGGCCTGGTTCGGACACTCGGGCTCACACACATCGCAATTGATGCATTCGTCGGTGATTTTCAGGGACACTGCTCAGCCCGCCGCGGCCACACGGGCCTTGAGACGCGCCAGCACGCTGGGCGCCACGAACTTGGACACATCGCCGCCCAGCACGGCGATTTCGCGCACAAAGGTGCCCGATACGAACTGATACTGGTCTGATGGCGTCAAAAACACCGTTTCGACATCCGGCATCAGTTGACGGTTCATGCCCGCCATCTGGAACTCGTATTCAAAATCGCTGACCGCCCGAAGACCGCGCACCACCACCGCACCGTCATGGCTGACCACAAAGTCACGCAGCAAACCCGAGAAAGAGACGACCTCGACATTGGGGTGAGCTGCCGCCAGCTCCTGTGCCATGGCCAGGCGCTCTTCCACGCTGAACATCGTGCGTTTGTGGTGCCCGGCCGCCACCGCCACGATGAGCCGGCCAAACAAGCGCGCCGCACGACGCATCAGGTCGGCGTGCCCAAGGGTCATGGGGTCAAAGGTGCCGGGATAAATGGCGGTCAGGTTGGAGGAAGACGTCATTGGCACTCAACGATAGCAAGATCAGAGGTCACGAGTTTAGTCGCCTGTGGCGGCACGCGACACCCCCGCCAAACCATCCACGCGTTGAAAGAGGTGATAGTGCACCGCCCCCGCCCTGCCCACGCGGTGAATACGCAGGCCAGGCACAGCGCCGGTGACCTCAGCCGCGGCCTCCTTGAACGGCTCAGGCGACTCCAGATAGATCCACCCGCCCACCGGCACACACGGGATGGCGGCCTTCAACGCAAGGACCGACACATCATCATCGAATGGGGGGTCCAACAACACCAGATCAAACCGAGGTTCGCCAGCGGCTAGGCGCTGCATCCAGGCCAGTGCATCGGCTTGGACCACCTGAACCTCGCTGGCAGACAATTTGGTCTGCATGGCACGCAGTGATTTCAGCAACAGCGGCTCGCGTTCGATCAAGCACACCGATTGCGCCCCACGCGAGGCCGCCTCAAACCCCAAGGCTCCGCTGCCCGCAAAAGCGTCCAACACTCGCCAGCCACTCAAGTCCTGACCCAGCCAATTGAACAAGGTCTCACGCACCCGGCTGGGTGTGGGGCGCAAACCTGCGACCGTTGGCACGGTCAGGGGCGTGCGCTTCCAGCGTCCACCAATGAGGCGCACTTCTTGAGCAGCGGAGGCCGCCACCTTCTGCGCGACCTTCAAGGCGCGGCCAGTTTCCGGTGGCTGCGGTGGGCGGGGTGAACGAGAAGGTTTCATAAACACAAATTAAAGACAAATGGACAAAGCCTCGATTGTAGGAACCCCGACCCTACAATTGGGTGATGTTTAGTTTCATCAAGAAAAAGCTGGGTTTGGGTGGCAATGCCACGCCAGCAGAGCCGCCAGTCCCCCAGCCTCCGGTGGTGCCCGAGATGGCGCCCACCCCGATGGCCGAGATCAGCGCACCTCCGGCGAGCCCCGCCGTCGAACGCCGATCCTGGATGGACAAGCTCAAGGCGGGTCTGCGCAAGACCGGCTCCAGCATTGCGCAGGTATTTACCGGCACCCAGATCGACGATGCGCTCTATGAGCAGCTGGAAGAGGCCCTGTTGATGGCCGATGCCGGCGTAGCGGCGACCGAGCATTTGCTGAACGACCTCAAGCTCCGTGTCAAAGAGGCCAAAGCCACCGAGCCCTTGGCGGTCAAAGGGCTGTTGATCGATGCGATCACAGAGTTGTTGACCCCGCTTGAAAAGCCATTGACCGTGGGGCAGCACTCGCCCACAGTGATGATGGTGGCCGGCGTTAATGGCGCTGGCAAAACCACCACCATCGGCAAGCTCACCCGCCACCTAAGTGATGCCAACCAGCGCGTGCTGCTGGCGGCCGCCGACACCTTCCGAGCCGCTGCGCGCGAGCAATTGCTGGTGTGGGCAGATCGCAATCGCGTGGACATCGTCAGCCAAGAAGGGGGCGACCCCGCCGCCGTGACTTTTGACGCGGTACAGGCTGGCCGTTCTCGCGGCTGTGATGTGGTGATCGCAGACACGGCTGGCCGCCTGGCCACCCAGGTGCACCTGATGGACGAGTTGCGCAAGGTCAAACGTGTGATTGGCAAGGCCATGGAGGGCGCGCCCCACGAGGTGTTGCTGGTGGTCGATGGCAATACGGGGCAAAACGCACTGGCACAGGTCAAGGCCTTCGACGAGGCCCTGGGACTGACCGGACTGATCGTGACCAAACTGGATGGCACGGCCAAGGGTGGCGTTTTAGCCGCCATTGCCTTGTGGTCACGCGGCCGAACCAGCCCTGTTCCGGTCTATTTCATTGGGGTGGGCGAGAAGCTGGAAGATCTGCAAACCTTCAACGCCAGAGAGTTTGCACAAGCGCTGTTGAGCTAAGGGCGCAGGGCGCATCAGCGCCTCAGTACCAGCCTCAGTGGTGGCTCACAGCATCCAATGGCATCGGAGCGGAGTCCATGTCATCAAACCAGGTCGATGGTGGAGGATCCTTGCGATCCGTGCCTGCGGTTTCATCATCGACAAAATCGTCCATGTTGAAATCCTGATCGTCTTCAACCGACAAACCGTGCATGGAGCCCGCCGCCTGCATGGAGGCCACCACGGCCGCCGCTTCAGCGCTGCGCCGGGCTTGACTGTTGGCGCCAACGACCGATCGCTTGGTCGGGGCGACTGCGGCGGCCGAACCCAATACCGCCACCCGTGCGACAGCGGGGCCAGGCAAAGCCCCCTCCAGCCAAACGTGCACCGCAATGCCAGCAGCATTGAGCACCCGGTCCATGCGCGCATGGCGACGCAATGTGCGTGGCTTCTCCTGGCGCGCCGGTTGACGCAACTCGATCACGGCCACCACTTGGGATGCCGCGTCGCACACCACGATATCGGCGCACAAAGACCCCACGCGACGCAGCCATTCACTGTAGGAATTGCGGGTCGGGACGCGCAAAAACCGCGCCAAGGGCACCTGAGCCAAGATCATGTGATCGGGCAAGGCCTTGCGCAAAATGTGAAAAGCCTCACGCTCTGATCGAGTCAGTACGCAAGTCGCGGTCGGCGTCCAGGCCACCAAGGTATCACCAGCCTCGTTAGGCTTGCTGTCGCGTGCCCGTTGCGGCTTGCCGCCCACCGACTGACGCGCCCGCATCGCGACAAAGGCCCCTCCAAGGAGTGCCACGGCCAACGTCACCAACCACCATGCATTTAATTCAGCCATTGAGACCATCCCGCCCGAAGAAACATCGACAACGACCCACCAGGGCCTTACCGACAACATCGGCACTTTGTCAGGATTCCTCAGCGCAAAATTGCGCCGAAAACACCACGTTTGAAACTAACCGTAAGGTCGTTTGCGGTCAATTCGGGCTTGGCCCTATCTATGTGACAAGACGTTTCGGACGCGGGTGCGCGCCACCGGCGCCTTCAGCGCCCGCCAAATCCAGGCATGCCGCCCTTCATGCCACCCATGCGTTTCATCATTTTGAAGAGCCCGCCGCCCTTCATTTTCTTCATCATCAAGCGCATCTGTTCGAACTGATTGAGCATGCGGTTGACCTCTTGAACCTGCACCCCCGAACCTGCGGCAATGCGGCGTTTGCGGCTGGCTTTGATCAGGTCGGGCTTTCTGCGCTCCAGCTGGGTCATGGAGTTGATGATGCCCTCCATGCGGCGCATGTCGCGTTCGGCCTTGTCCATGTCGGCCCCACCGGCCTTGCTGGCCAGCTCGGTTGGCAACTTGTCCATCAAGCCTGACAAGCCGCCCATTTTCTTCATCTGGCTGATTTGGGACAAAAAATCATTCAGGTCGAAATCTTCGCCCGATTTGATCTTGTCGGCCATTTTCTGGGCGGCGACCATGTCCACGCCCTTTTGGACCTCTTCGACCAGGGCCACGATGTCGCCCATGCCCAGCACTCGGCCGGCATGACGATCGGCATCAAACACTTCCAGGCCGTCAATTTTTTCAGACACCCCTGCAAACTTGATGGGCACACCCGTGATCTGACGCACCGACAACGCCGCACCACCGCGCGAGTCACCGTCCAGCTTGGTCAGCACCACGCCGGTCAGTGGCAGGGCATCCTTGAAGGCCTTGGCCGTGTTGATCGCGTCCTGCCCCTGCATGGCATCGACCACGAACAAGGTTTCGATCGGATTGAGCAGCGCATGCAGCTCTTTGATTTCAGCCATCAACACGTCGTCAATGGCCAGTCGGCCGGCCGTGTCGACCAACAGCACGTCAAAGAAGTGGCGGCGCGCGTGGTCAATCGCGGCCATGACGATGTCACGCGGCTTTTGATCCGGCGTGGAGGGGAACCACTCGGCGCCGGCTTGGCCGGTCACGGTCTTGAGTTGCTCGATAGCGGCAGGCCGATACACGTCAGCCGATACCGTCAAAACCTTCTTTTTACGCTTTTCAATCAGGTGCTTGGCCAGCTTGGCCGTGGTGGTGGTCTTACCCGCCCCCTGCAAACCCGCCATGAGGATGATGGCGGGCGGCTGCGTGGCCAGGTTCAGATCGGCCACCCCGTTGCCCATGGTGGCGGCCAGCTCTTTTTGCACCAGGCTGACCAACACCTGCCCCGGCGTGAGCGAGCCCACCACCTCTTGGCCCAGGGCATGCTCTTTGACGCGGGCGATGAAGTCGCGCACCACCGGCAAGGCCACATCGGCCTCCAGCAGCGCCATGCGCACTTCGCGCAGCATGTCCTGCACATTGTCTTCGGTGATGCGGGACTGGCCGCGCATGGTCTTGACCAGGCGGCTCAGACGTTCGGTAAGGTTGGATGCCATGGGAGTGCTGTGCGGTTGGCCCGGCGTCGCGCCGGCGGTACGGTCCAGGCAAAGTTGCCCGGGCGACCTTAAACTATTCGGATGATTCTATCGCTCGTCACTCCAACTGCATTGCCCAGCGCGCTGGCAGTGCTTGCCTATGGCTTGGCCAGCCTCCTGCCCCAAGGTCAGGACCACGGCTCAGCTGCCCCGAGAGATCGGCACATTTGGGCCGCTTTGTCCCTGGGCTGGTTGGCCCAAGCCGTGTCCATCGCCTTTGATACTTTTTCATGGGACAGCCCGCACCCCGCGGCACGGTTCGGTTTTGCACCAGCCTTGTCCGTCACGTCCTGGCTG
>JAZJZP010000180.1:4667-13668 GCA_040389805.1 Pseudomonadota bacterium | reverse complement strand
AAAGAATAAAAACCCTTATTTCAAACAATATAGGTATCGATTTAGGCACCGCAAATACTTTAGTCTATCTTGCCGGTTCTGGAGTTGTAATTAATGAACCGTCTGTTGTGGCGGTGAATCAGAAAACTGGCCAAGTGGTGGGGCAGAGCGGGCTCACCATCGCCACGGGTTTCGATGTCGGCCAACTCAACGCGACCGACCTCAAACGATCGGGCATTGAACAAGGTTGCATTGACATCTTGCTGCCCTACGCCTTCTTGAAGAAAACCGAAGCCGTCGAGGCCTTGAAGCTGGCCAAAAAAAGAGATGGCCATGGCCCTGTCATCACGAAAGCGCAAGCCGACCACATCGACAAGGTCGTCAAAAGCGATCACCTGCGATCCACCCGAGACTCGTGGGACAGCTTGAAACCACACAGCAGCCCCGCATTTGAGGCCCTCACGGCCGCACAGCAGACCGTGCTGTTTTCCAGGACGTTCCACCAAGGCAAAGGCATGCCACGCCGCCCCATCTCGCAGACCTTCTACAAGGCCGCCTTGAGCGGCGACTGGAAGGCCGCTGAACAAGCGTTGCGCGCCTATGACTTCAGCGACCCGGGGCTCAAACGCCGGGTCAACCTTGAAGCGGACCTGCTCTGCGCACCATGACGGATCACTGTTCAATGCGCCCTTTTCATCCCACCCCTAGGCAAGGTCCGACCATGATTTCGCGCTTGCAACTTTTCAACCTGCTGCTTCTATGGTCGCTGGCGACCTGTGTCAATGCCGAAGCATCCAACAAACCCAGTTTTGATTGCAAGCACGCGAGCAGCCCGATCGAGCGCGCGATTTGCAGAGACGCGCCTCTGGCCCGATTGGATGCGGCATTGGCGAAGCGCTACCAGTCCATCCGCAAAAACCTGGCGCCGTCGGCGGCCCCCGTGTTTGTCACGAATCAACGGCTGTGGGCCAAACAACGCAGCCAAAGCTGCCCCGATACCAGCGCAACCTGCCTCATCGGTTTGTACCAAGCCCGCATCGACGCCTTTGATGCCTTGTTGGCACAAACCTCTGACGACAATCCCAGCATAGAGGCCAGCGAGCCTGTTGCGCTGGAGGGTACCTGGCAAGTCACGGCCTTCAACCCGACCGAAGCACCGACCCACCTCAAGCCCTTGTCATGGGTACAACCGGCCATCGGCACCGCGCTGGCTTTTAAAGTCGGCGAAATGTGCACGACCGCGCACCCGCTCTCGCGACCTCAATGCGAGGCCTTCGGTCTGATCTCGATTGAGCCACGCCCCTTGCCTGAGCACCTGGCAAGGCAACTCGACCTGCCCGCAACGGCGCCTCATTTTTTGACCATGATCCATGGCAAAGCCGACTTCGAACTCATCCTCAGAGAACGCGACGCCAGCTTGATCACCAATGATCGGGTGTGCGACGAGATTGGCAAGCACTGCGAAGACCGTTATCGAATCTGGAAACCGGTCGGAAAACCTGCCAACATTCGCCGCTACCACCTCTTCTAAGTCGTGTTCACGTTTGACACCTTTTGACCTGTGAGCAGCCCTGACCGGCTGACCCATTGACATGCCTATCACCTCCTTTCTTCGCATCGACACCCCGCTGGGTTCTGACCTTCATGTCGCGCGAATGTCGGCACAAGAAGAGATGGGGCGGCTGTTCGAGATCAATGTCGATGTGCTGTCCGAAGATGCTGCCATCGACCCCTATGACCTGCTGGGAAAACCCGTCTGCGTCAACATGGAAGTGGAGGGCGACTCTGTGCGCCACTTTCATGGCAACGTGTGCCGGATCACGCAGCTCGGTGCTGCGGGGCGGTTCAACCAATACCGCCTCGTGCTGCGGCCCGACCTTTGGCTCCTGACGCGCCGCAGCGACATCCGCATCTTCCAGGAGATGTCGGCACCGGACATCATCAAAAAGGTTTTTGATGCCCACGGCATGCTGGCCAAGTTCTCCTTGCAAGGCATTTACAGCAACCGCGAGTACTGCGTCCAATACCGCGAAACCGACTTCAACTTCGTCAGCCGGCTGATGGAGCAAGAAGGCATTTACTACTACTTCGAGCATGTGGCCGACAAGCACACGATGGTGCTGGTGGACAAGGTCAGCGCACACGAACCCTGCCCAGGCTCGTCCACGTTCAAGTTTCGCGAGTCCGTGGCAGGCAATATTGACCTGGAGGCGATCAGCCATTGGCATTTCTCGCGCGAGATCCAGTCCGGCAAGGTGACGCTGCGTGACTTTGACTTCAAGAAACCCGCCCTGAATTTGACCAGCGAGAATGAAGCGAGCGGAGCCCACGCCCAGCCCAAACTGGAAATTTACGACTACCCAGGCGAGTACCTCACACCAGGCGATGGCCGCACCCATGCCAAGACGAGGCTGGACGAGATCCAGTCTCACCACGCCCTGGCGGGGGGCGACACCAATGTTCGCCATCTGGCCACGGGGTACCTCTTCACCCTGGCCGATCACCCTCGCGATGATCAAAACATCGAATACTTGATCATCTCCAGTGACATCCACGCGCAGGCCGAGATCCCTGAAGCTGGCGCTGATGGGGTCGAGCCGTCTTACAGCTGCCAGTTCTCTGCGCTGAGCACCCGAGAGGTCTTCCGCCCCCTCAGAACCACCCCCTGCCCCACCGTCGCCGGCCCGCAAACCGCCATCGTGGTCGGCCCCAGCGGCAGCGAAATCCACACCGATGAGCATGGACGCGTGAAGGTGCAATTCCACTGGGATCGCTTGGGCAAGAAGGATGAAAAAAGCTCGTGCTGGATCCGGGTCTCTCACCCCTGGGCCGGCGAGGGCTTTGGCATGATCGCCATCCCACGCATCGGGCAAGAGGTGGTCGTGGACTTCCTGGAGGGCAACCCGGACCAACCCCTGATCACCGGCCGCGTTTACCACGGCACGAATGTCCCGCCGTACGCCTTGCCCGCGAACGCCACGGTCAGCACCATGAAGAGCCAATCCAGCCCGGGGGGCGACGCCTCGAACTTCAACGAGCTTCGTTTTGAAGACAAAAAGGGCTCCGAATACATCTTTTTGCACGCCGAAAAGGATTTCGATCGCATCGTCAAGAACGACTCCTTTCATTCGGTGGGCCATGACGAACACGTCACCATCACGAACGACCTGAAGGAGAAGGTCGGCAACGACCAGCACCTGGAGGTCGGCAAAGACCTCAAGCAAAAAGTCGGCGGCGACATGCACCTGGAAACGGCCACCGACCTCATGATCAAGTCGGGCGGGCAGTACAGTCTCAAAGCGGCGAAGGATGTCGCCGGCGAAGCGGGCACCGGGGTCTCGCTCAAGGCGGGCACCGACGTGCACATCAAGGGCGGGGTCAATGTCACCATCGAGGCGGGCGTCACCCTCACGCTCAAGGCGGGTGGCTCGACCATCGTGCTGGGCCCCTCGGGGGTGTCCATCGTGGGCACGCTGGTCAACATCAACTCGGGCGGCGGCGGCAGCGGTGCGCAGCCGGTCGCGCCAGCCGCCCCGGGCGCACCGACCGAACCCACCGCCCCCACAGATCCACTGGCGTCGTGACGCTGAAGCGGCCACCGATGGCCGCAGCTTGGCGCGCCCAGCCACCAAGCCTTGAGCTGGATCAAAGCAGCCCTGCAAAGGGCGTTGAGAATCACCCTGCTTACCCGCCACAGGAACTCTCCATGCCCGCCGCAGTCCGCACCCCCCGACCCAAATCAGAGCTGCCATTCGGACGAGCCATTGAGCCCTTTGATGTGCTGGACGCCTGCCACCAGCAGATCGTCACCGCCCTCCAACAGCTGGGCGCGCTGGTGCAACACCTCAAGCTCAAAGGGGCAGATGGCAAGGCCCGTGAGATGGCCCGCGACATCTTCTTGTTCTTTCTCAACACCGCTCGCCAGCACCACCTAGACGAAGAGAAGTACGTCTTCCCGGCGCTCCTCAACAGTGGAGACGAAACCCTGGTACGCCAGACCTTGCGCCTGCAACAGGACCATGGCTGGATCGAAGAAGACTGGCTGGAACTGGCCCCACAACTCGAATCCATCGCGGCAGGCTACAACTGGTACAACCTTGACCAGTTGGAGCAGGCCGTGCCGGTGTTTCAGGCGCTGTACCAGGACCACATGGCGCTGGAGGAGTCGCTGATCTATCCACAGGCCAAGGCCCGCATCGCGGCCTGGGATCTGCTGGGCATGGGCCGCGAGATGGCACAGCGGCGCCGAGTCGCCACAGGGCGCAAGTAAGCGGCGCCATCTGCCGTCGCAGCATCCGACGGGTGCTGGAAACTCGCTAGACTGACCGACACACTGCGATCACTTCCCCAACATGAACATCACCACCTTCGACGAGCTGCTGCAAGCGGCGCAACAACAACCCGATGCCCAGCGCCTGCTGATGGTCTTTGCCGGCGCGGAACTGCCCGACAACGCCACGCCAGAACAACGCGCCGCCCATGA
The DNA here is from genome assembly GCA_040389805.1 of Pseudomonadota bacterium. Classification (GTDB taxonomy): domain Bacteria; phylum Pseudomonadota; class Gammaproteobacteria; order Burkholderiales; family Burkholderiaceae_C; genus Aquabacterium. The sequence continues at coordinate 9,206 of JAZJZP010000180.1, read as the reverse complement.
AGCCGGACATGGCGGCGAGTTGGCCCCGCTCATGTGTGTGGACAAGACCCCTGACGAGCTGAAGAGCTTTGCCGCCCTGGTTCAAGAAGCCAGCCAGATGGGGCAGGAGTGGGCCGTGGTGTTCGTGGCGGCCCTGTCCGGCCATGGCCCTCAGGCGCCGTCCAGCGCCGATGCGCAGGGTCACCTGCAACGCATGGTCGAAGCCATCAAGTTCGGTCAGATCGCGGCGTTCATCCCCTTCGACCGGCAGGGCGACGCCGTTCAGTTGAACTGAGGTCAGCCGGGCCGACCGTCAATGCGTGGCCGCCCATGCCAGCGGCCATAACGCAACGCCCAGCCGCCCATCACGGCCAACCAGAGTGAGGCGGCCGCCAGCAGCAAGAGGCTGGCATGCGCCGACCACAGCACGGCCACCAGGCGCAGCACGGTGGCCAGTTGCAGACCACAGAACAGCGTCCAGACCAGCTTGTCCGCCGTCAGTGCGCGCCCCCCATGGCCGCAGGTGACCCGTGTGGCCATGGCCATCAGCACGCTGCCCAAAAAACCCATCGTCAGCGCGTGCAGCGGCAGCAAGCCCAGCGAGGCGCCGCCCCAGGCCCCCAGCAACGCCGACACGGCATCCAGCCCCAGCGCCACCCCGAGCCAGACAAAGCCCAGGTGCAGCATGGCCAGCAGCCGGATACGCAGGCTCTTGAGCAGCCCCCAGCGCACCGCCAGGGCCAGCACCAACACGCTGGAGGCGGCGGCGGTCACACCGCGCACCGCCATCAGCACCGGCTGCGAGGCGCCGCCCAATACATCGGTGACCACCCACAGACCTTGCAGAGCGACCAGGCCCAACAAGGTCCACAGCAACCAGTTGGGACGCCAGGCATCGAGCACCGGCAGCGCCGAGGCGGTGAAGAAGGGCAACATGCGGTGGGCCACGACCACATAGACGGGCACCACAAACCACCACAGCCCCAACAGCGCCGCCAGCCTTGTCACGCCATAGGCTTGCGTGGCCAGTCCCACGGCCGCTGCCCCCATGGCCAGCACCCCGATCGCGCAAGCGCCTGCAATCAAACTGGCATGCAAACGGTCCCCGGCCGGGCTTTGCCGCAACATGCGCACAAAGCGCCCGGTCAGACTCAGCCAGCCCGCCGTGGACAAGGCCACGCCCGCTGCCGACAGGAGGTGGTGCACCTGCGCGCCCAGCATCAAAACGGCCCAGCCTGTGGCCACCGCCGCGACGGGCTTGAGGATGCTGGGGGCCGTCACCTCGGGCATTTGCAGCCACTTGGGCCCTGCCGTGAACAAGAAGCCGCAAAAGAACAGCGGCATGAAGCCCAGGCTCATCACCACGGCGTGCACCACGGTGGCGGGCACAGCGCTCAGGCCTGAAACCCACCCGGTGGACCGGCCCAGCATCTGCAGCCACCACCACGCGGCCGCCACGGCCATCACCAGCGCCGCGCTGAAAAAGCTCAAACGGTGCGGCGCCAGCAGCAGCGTGGACCAACGCCATGGCGGCGTTTGCAGACGCGATTGGGCGCGCGCCTGACTTGGCGTCGGGGGAGGGGTTGGCGTGACACTGGGGGCCGGCTTGGAGGCCGACGCCATCTTGACCGGGATCACCCGGCGCGGTGGGTTATCGGGCGGCATGACGACGTCCTGCTGAAGCCGAGCCCGGCCATTGAGGCGGCCCGACGGCGTCCAGCGTGTTCTTCAACAGCAGGCCATATTCCGTATCGCCCTCCATGACCATGAGCCGGTCAAAGAACAGGGTGTCGGGGTCGTCCTTGCCTTGCAGTAATCGCCAGTACACCGCCGCCGTGGCCCGCAGTCGCAAGGCCGAGGGCTGGCTTGAACTGGCCGGCGACAAGCCCCGAGGCCCGGCCACCAAGCGACAGGTCACACCCAGGTCATCCACGACCAGCTCCACCACGCGGCCCGACAACTCCGTTTGCGTGGCCTTGTCCACCAAAGGCCACCACAGGCGATTGAGCACCTGTGCCAACACCATCGACGGCGGCCACACAGGCAAGCGGCTGACCAACTGACTCAATGCACTCATGAAGCGATCCATTCCATGCCCGCGCGCTGCGGCAGGACATAACCATTCGACAAAGGACCAGGCAAACGCAAGGCCTGGAGCTCGCTGATCGCTGGCGCCGCCGGGGCGCCGTGGTTCATCACCGCATCATACTGACGCAGCACGGCCGCAAAGTCCTGCGAGGTGGGCGACAGCCGCAGGCGCCCGATGCCCAGCGTCAGCAGCTCATCGCGGTGCGCCAGCAGGCAGTGCACCGCCCCCGACTGGGTCTGGATACCATTGAGCGCCAGGAAGGACTGCCCCTCGCGGGTGCGCAAAGCCAGCCCATCGGGGTCATTGAGGCAACTGAAGCCGCAACTGTCCTTGGGCAGGTGGTGGTGGCGCGCCGTGAAGCAACGCGCCGACAGCGCCAGCGGCATGCGCCCAAACGCGAACACCTCGGTCTGCACCGCGGACCCGGCCGGGTTCACCTGCGCCATCGCCGACAAGGACAGCTCGACCGGCGGCACCCAACGCGTCGCCCCCAGGGCCACATACTCGGCCAGGGCCGGTGCGCTGTAGACATTCACATGCAGACCAATCACCCAGGGCGTGTGGCCGGCCAGCAGGTGCACCGCCGCCATGTCGTTGGCCTCCAGCATGAACTCACCGTGCTCGACCCAGCGGCGCAGCCCCCGCAGTTCGGCCTCGGTCTCCAACAGCGCCTGGGTGCCGATCACCACCTCTTTGCCGGCCTGCATCAGATCGCGGGCCAAGCTCAGCCAATCGTCGGGCTTGAACTCATGGCGGCGCGAACACACCACCTCGCCCAGACAGACCGTCGACGCGGCCGAATCGGCCACCTCGGCGTAGAACGCCATCATCTCTGGCCGGGACCAGTAGTACTGCACCGGGCCCACACTCAACTCAAACATGCCAGTCCTTTACCGGGTTGACCGGGGCCGCCGCCCTCATTGCCATGGACGCGAAAATGCGCCCAGCGTGTGCTGCTGCCCTTCCGCCAGGCGCCCCAGCGTGCTCGTCCAGGCGGGCTGCACGGTGTAGCGGTCGGGCTGGGCCATGCAGGCATCAATGGCCTGCCGCCAGGTACGCGTCACCTGCTCGACATAGGCCGCGCTGCGCTGGCGTCCTTCAATCTTGATCGCCGAGACCCCTGCCTTGATCAGGTCCGGCAAGATAGCCAGGGTGTTGAGGCTGGTGGGCTCTTCAATGGCGTAGTCCACCACGCCATCGACCTCAAACCGGCCTTTACACAGGGTGGGATAACCGCGTGGCTCATCCGGCGTGAAGCGGTCGATCAGGATGCCGCCCAAGCGCGCGTCCACATCCTCGCCCACGTTGTCCCAACGCACCGCCGACGGGGGCGAGCAGACCCCGGCGGTGTTGGGCGACTGGCCGGTGGCGTAGGACGACAGCGCACAGCGCCCCTCGACCATCACGCACAGGCTGCCAAAACCGAACACCTCGATCTCGACACTCGTGTGCCGAATCAGGTGGGCCACCTGCGACAAGGTCAGCACCCGCGGCAGCACGGCGCGCTGAATGCCATAGCGCTCACGGTAGAACTCGATGGCCTCGTAATTGGTGGCCGAGGCCTGCACGGACAGGTGCAAGCGCAACTCGGGGTGGCGTCGGCGGCTGTAGGCCATCACCCCCGGGTCGGCCAAAATCACCGCGCTCACGCCGATGTCGGCCGCCACGTCCACCGCCTCGAACCAGCGCTGCGGGTTGTCGGCCTGGGCGTAGGTGTTCAACGCCATCAGCACCTGCCGGCCCCGATCGCGGGCGTACTGCACCCCTTGGCGCGCTTGCTGGCGGTCAAAGTTCAGACCCGCAAAGTTGCGCGCATTGGTCGCATCCTTCAAACCCATGTAAACGGCATCGGCCCCGGCATCAATCGCCAGTTGCAGTGAGCGCAATGAGCCCGCCGGGCACACCAAATCAGGTCGCCGGGTGGCGTTCATGTCGAGCCCTTCTCTTGCCGCTGGTTGCATTGAGATCGGATTCTGGGAACTTGCTCACAGCATGGATTTGAGGTGGCTCAAACTTGTCCTGTTGATGGATAACATGGGCACAGGCATCGTTCTTAAGAACTAACCCACCCAAATAAATATCTTATTGCGAAAAATGGCGCATTCTCTTCCTTAATTCTTCCTGAATCAAACCTGTCCACCTTAAGGTTGTCCGCTCTGAGCCGTTAAGGTACATGGCCCCTCACTCCAGCGCCCACATGCCCTTTTCCGAGCGTTTCGCTTCACCGCTGTTCCAATGGCTGGACGACTTGTTCTATGGGACGGACGCTGAACAGCGCCCTCACATCGAGCACCTGGCACGCATCCTGAAGCTGTCGGCGGTGGCTTGCGCCATCCTGTGGGTGGCCGCGGCTCAGCATCTGATGCCCGCCGTTGCCTCCTACGTGCTGATCGGCTACATCGCTCTCGTCACGGGCACGCTGTATGGCTTGCTGAGAAAAACGTCGACATCAATCTTCTCCCCCGTTTTGG
>JAZJZP010000180.1:0-4657 GCA_040389805.1 Pseudomonadota bacterium | reverse complement strand
AGTTGATGCGCGCCTCCATCACCGCGGTGATCATGCTGGCCACCACCTCCGTGGTTCGTTTTCTGATCGAGCCGCTCGACGTGCACATCAGCACCGAGCTGTACAACCTGGGCATGGCGGCGGTCATGCTGCCCTCCGCGATTTTTGTGAGCGGCCAGGTCTCGCGCCTGTACCGGCGCAAAGTCAAGCAACGCGAGGCCTTGTCCAAGACACTCACGCAGTTGAACGAGCTGTCCACCCGCGACACCTTGACCGGCCTGACCAACCGACGTCAGATGACCGTGCTGCTTGAGCAGGAGCACAAACGACAAGGGCGCTTGAGTCACGCCTTCTGCGTGGCCATTCTGGACATCGACTGGTTCAAGCGCATCAACGACCGCCATGGCCACGGCGTGGGCGATGTGGTGCTGCAACAGTTCTCGCACCTGGCCAACTCGGCCTTGACCCCCGCGGACACCTTGGCGCGCTGGGGCGGCGAAGAGTTCTTGTTGCTCATGCCGGGCGCGACTCAAGCACAGGCCCTGCTCATCCTGGACCGCATCCGCGACGCCATTGCCCAACACCCCTGGGCCAGCCACGCCCCTGAGTTGCGCGTGAGTTTTTCGGCGGGAGTGGCCGAGTACGCGCCGCCCGAGCCTGCCGCCAAAACACTCGACCGGGCCGATCAAGCCTTGTACCGCGCCAAGTCCGAAGGACGCGACCGAGTCGTGGCCGACCGCCCCCCCGCAGACGCGTACTTGGCCCATGCCTGTCAGCGCGCCGCCGATGCGGCCCTGTCGCCGGACACCCAACAGCCGCTCACAGCGCGCGCCACCACCGTCCCAGAGTGTCAGTGTCGAGACAAGGCCGGTCATGCGGTGCTGCAAGCCACCACGAGCGCCGTCACCCTCCCCCCAATCAACCCCACAGAGCCTCAACCACGCCGCCCCCTGCAGCGCCTGGGTGACCTGGTACTGGGCTCGGACGAGGTGATGCGTGAGCGCCTGCGCCTGCCGATGTTCGCCATGGCCCTCTATGCCCTCTGGACCGGGATGATCTATTGGTACGCCATCCCCTCCGGTCAGATGAACGCCCAGGTCGGTCGTTTTGTGATCACGTACACCCTCTCCGCCATGCTCATGTTCTACCCGCTGATCCGCAGCGGCTGGACCGCCCACTTGCCAGACGCCGGCTTGTCGCTGGTTCAGATCATCGTCGCGTGCGGAGCCTGCGCCTTTGGATATGCCATCGCGCCGGACCTGCGCGCCTCGTTGTTGCACTTGATGTGCGTGATCCAGGTGTTCGGCATGGTGTCGCTACGGCCCAAGGCCAGTCGCATCGCCGGCGCCAGTGCCGTGCTGCTGTTGATCGTGGCCTTCACCGCCCTGCTCTGGCTGGCACCCCCCCATTTCGAGCCCAAGCTTGAGGCCTTGAAAATCTCCCTGTCGTGTTTCATCTTGGCGCGCCTGTCGATGCTCGGGCACGACTTCAGCAAAGTGCGTGAAAAGGTCGCGACCGAGCGCCTGGAACTGGCCCAAGCCGTGGAGCAGGTCAACGAACTGGTGATCCGAGATTCGCTGACGGGCTTGTTCAACCGCAAATACATGCAGGACTTGCTGGACCAGGAGCGCCAGCGCCATGACCGGACCGGTCATCCCTATTGTGTCGCCCTGATCGACCTGGACCACTTCAAAAGAATCAACGACACCCATGGCCATCAAGCGGGCGACGATGTCCTGATGGGCTTTGCCTCGGCTGCGCAAGCCGCCCTGCGCGAAACCGATGTCATCTGCCGCTGGGGCGGAGAAGAGTTCCTGGTGCTGTTGCGCGATACCGACCCCGGCCTTCAAGGCCGCGAAGCCTTGAACCGGCTGCGTGACAACCTCACGAACCTGCGCACCCCGGCGGATGTGGCCGTGACCTTCTCCTGCGGGCTGGCGCTGGCCCTGCCCGACGAGGTGCCTGAACGCACGATTGAGCGCGCCGACCGCGCCTTGTATGCGGCCAAGACCGCAGGCCGCAACCGCGACATCACCGCCCCCGTGTAAATCCCGGTCGGCCACCAGGTTGATCCAGATCAAACGCTGCCCGACCTGCGCGTCGCGCCCCCGTATCACCCCCTTCGCCACGCCTGATTCTTGACCTGCTTCAAGGACAGCGCCAGGTCGCAGATTGAACATGCCCTTGCTCACTATCAGGGTATGCAGCCACCCTGAGCACAGACCGGCCCCACCGGCAGACAACGGCGCAGCACAGGGCCTGGTCTACACCAGCCCCATTGATACTGGAGAAGCCCACATGAAGACTCCGCGCATGGCCAGACTCGCAGCCGCCTTGATGGTGGCCCTGGCATTCGGGGCTCAGGCCGAAGACAAGAAGAACGTGTCCCAGCCCGAGATGAACTACCAGGCCGGCACCTCGCCGCTCGCTGACGAGCCGATGTACCAAAGCACCAACCCGAAGGCGCCGCCCATGACGGTGGCCGAATTCGACAAGGCACGCAAGATCTACTTCGAGCGTTGTGCCGGCTGTCACGGCGTGCTGCGCAAAGGCGCCACCGGCAAGCCCCTGACGCCTGACATCACCCTGGGCAAGGGCACCGACTACCTCAAGGTCTTCATCGCCTACGGCTCACCGGCCGGCATGCCCAATTGGCTGACGTCGGGCGAAATGAACGAAGCCGATGTCGACCTGATGGCACGCTACGTTCAGCAAGACCCTCCGACACCGCCCGAGTTCGGCATGGATCAGATGAAGGCCACCTGGAAGGTGCTGGTACCACCGGACAAGCGTCCCACCAAGAAGCTCAACAACTACAACATCGAGAACATCTTCTCGACCACCTTGCGTGATGCCGGCCAAGTGGCGCTGATCGATGGTGACACCAAGCAGATCATTTCCGTGCTCAAGACCGGCTACGCCGTGCACATCTCGCGCACGTCGGCATCGGGCCGGTACCTGTTCGTGATCGGGCGCGACGCCAAGATCAACATGATCGACCTGTGGATGGAGCACCCCGAGACGGTGGCCGAGATCCGCACCGGTCTGGAAGCCCGCTCGGTGGAAACCTCCAAGTACAAGGGCTTTGAGGACAAGTACGCCATTGCCGGCAGCTACTGGCCGCCCCAGTTCGTGATCATGAACGGCGACACATTGGAGCCGCTCAAGATCGTGTCCACCCGTGGCGTCACGGTCGACAAGCAGGAATACCACCCCGAGCCCCGCGTGGCCTCCATTGTGGCCTCGCACTACAAGCCCGAGTTCGTGGTCAACGTGAAGGAAACCGGCAAGACCTTGCTGGTGGACTACTCCGACATCACCGCCTTGAAGATCACCGAGATCGGCACCGCCCGCTTCCTGCATGACGGCGGCCTGGACTCGACCAAGCGCTACTTCATGGTGGCCGCGAACCAGAGCAACAAGATTGCGGCGGTCGACCTGAAGGAAGGCAAGCTGGCCGCACTGATCGACGTGGGCAAGATTCCCCACCCCGGTCGCGGCGCCAACTTCATCCACTCGAAGTTCGGCCCGGTCTGGTCCACGGGTCACCTGGGTGACGACACCATCTCGCTGATCGGCACGGACCCTGTCAAGCACAAGGCCCAGTCCTTCAAGGTGGTTGACACCATCAAGAGCCAGGGCGGCGGATCGCTGTTCATCAAGAGCCACCCCAAGTCCACCCACCTGTACGTGGACAATCCTTTGAACCCGGATCCCGCCATCTCGCGCAGCGTTGCCGTGTATGACATCAAGAACCTGGCCAAGGGGTTCACCGTGCTGCCGATCGCTCAATGGGCCGGCATCACCGATGGCGGCGCCCAGCGCGTGGTGCAGCCTGAGTACAACAAGGCGGGCAATGAAGTCTGGTTCTCTGTCTGGTCAGCCAAAGACAAGCAATCGGCCATCGTGGTGGTGGATGACAAGACGTTGAAACTCAAGGCCGTGATCAAAGACCCGCGTCTGATCACGCCAACAGGGCACTTCAACATCTACAACACCCAGCACGACGTCTACTGATCACTGAACAAGGAGTTCCATCATGATCAAGCAACTGCTAATTTTGAGCACCCTGGCCCTGGCCGCCACCTCGTCAATGGCCACCCCTGAAGAGGCCATGACCAAGGCCGGCTGCATGGCCTGCCATGCCAAGGACAAGAAGGTGCTCGGCCCGGCGTTCAAGGACATCGCGGCCAAGTACAAGGGCCAGGACGCGACCGCCAAGCTGATGGAGAAGGTCCGCAAGGGCGGGTCAGGCGTCTGGGGTCCCATCCCCATGTCGCCCAATCCGGTCGAGAAGATCAACGACGCGGACCTCAAGGGAGCCGTTGAGCTGATCCTCAAGTCCTGATCCTTGTCATGATCGACAGGCCACGCCGCGCACAGCCATCGCACCACCAGGTGTGGGTTGTTCGTGTCGTGGCCCTGTTTTTTGTACTGATTCAAATGGCCCGGACTCCTGCTTTGGCAGAGCCTGTGACCGCCCCCTCTCCTGCCCGCCAGCAGGCTTTGGTGCACGTGGTGCGTCAAGACTGCGGCTCCTGTCATGGCAATTGTTGAACATACAAATTTTATGAATAAAGATTTTTATAACAATGAGCATTTGGTATATCTTGGGAACTATCTACCAATTGACAGCAAAGAGTATCTTTTAAACAAAGAAGAAAAATTAAAACTTTTT
>JAZJZP010000179.1:0-4459 GCA_040389805.1 Pseudomonadota bacterium | reverse complement strand
GCGTGCGATGCAAAACGCCATGCGTCTGGGTGCCCTGGGCATCAAGATCATGTCGGCAGGTCGTTTGAATGGCATCGAAATCGCACGTACCGAGTGGTACCGCGAAGGTCGCGTGCCACTTCACACCCTGCGTGCTGACATTGACTACGGTACTTCCGAAGCACAGACCACCTATGGTGTGATCGGTGTGAAGGTGTGGGTCTACAAGGGCGATCGTTTGCCCAATGGTGACTCACCGGTGTTGAAGGGTGAGGATCGTGAAGACGACCGCCGCAATCGCCGTGGCCCTCGCAATGACCGTCCTGGTGGCGATCGCCGTCCCCCATCACGTGGTGCTGGTGCTGGAGCTGGTCGTGGCCCTCGTGCTGAAGCCGGAGCTGCGGCTCCTGCTGCGGCCGATGGTGGCGACAAGTCCGCCGCCGACGCTGGTGCAGCCAAGCGCGTCCGTAAGGTCGTGCCTGCTGCTCCTGCCGTCGCAGCTAAAGGAGAATAAACATGTTGCAACCTAACCGTCGCAAGTTCCGCAAGGAACAAAAGGGACGCAACACGGGTGTTGCCACCCGTGGCGCCACCGTTGCGTTCGGCGAGTTTGGTCTGAAGGCCACTGAACGTGGTCGTCTGACGGCTCGTCAGATCGAAGCCGCTCGCCGTGCCATTTCGCGTTGTGTCAAGCGTGGTGGTCGCATTTGGATCCGAATCTTCCCGGACAAGCCCATTTCCCAAAAGCCCGCTGAAGTGCGGATGGGTAATGGTAAGGGTAGCGTTGAGTACTACGTCGCTGAAATTCAGCCCGGCAAGGTGCTCTACGAAATCCACGGTGTCCCCGAGGAACTCGCTCGCGAAGCCTTCCAGCTCGCGTCCGCCAAACTGCCTTTGCGCACGACATTCGTCACGCGCATGGTCGGTTCTTAATTGGTCGCAAAGGAAAAGAAGCCTATGAACGCCTCTGAACTGCGCGCCAAAGATGTGGCCGCACTTGAAACCGAAGTCAAAGAATTGCTGAAAGCGCACTTCAACATGCGCATGCAAAAAGCAACTCAGCAACTCACTGACCATTCGGCTCTGAAGAAGAACCGTCGTGCCACTGCACGTGTCAAGACGATTCTGAACGAGAAGAAAGGAGCTGCAAAATGACTGAAGCTCAAGCTCAACCGCAAGTCAAAAACACCCGCACCTTGGTCGGTCGGGTTGTGAGCGATGCCCGCGAAAAGACTGTGACCGTGCTCGTCGAGCGCCGTGCCAAGCACGAGCTCTACGGCAAGATCGTGGCTCACTCGCGTAAGTACCACGCCCACGATGAGAACAATGAGTTCGCCATCGGTGACGTGGTTGAAATCAGCGAAACGCGTCCTGTCTCCAAGACCAAGGCCTGGGCTGTGACCCGCCTGGTTGAAAAGGCTCGCGTGGTCTGATCTCTGGCAATAGCCAACCACGGTCGCGTTGGGGTGATACCCAATGCGACTGTCCAAAAAACCGGAAGTCCAGTCATACTGGCCTCCGGTTTTTTTCATGGGCGCGTCATTGGGCGGCCCTTATTTTTTGGAGTCATGAGCATGATCAAAATTGGCGACAAGTTGCCTGGTTCGACCTTGTTTGAGTTCATCGAAGTGGAGGGCGAAGGCTGTTCTTTGGGCCCGAATGCATTTGATGTCACCAAGAGCACCGCTGGCAAGACCATTGCCATTTTTGGCTTGCCGGGGGCGTTCACGCCGACCTGTTCTGCTAGCCATGCGCCAGGCTACATCGATCTGGTGGCGGCATTCAAAGCCGCCGGTGTCGATGAAATCTGGTGCGTGTCGGTGAACGACGCGTTTGTGATGGGGGCATGGGGGCGGGAGCTCAAGGCCACCGGCAAGGTGCGCATGATGGCCGATGGCAGCGCCGAGTTTGCCAAGGCCACAGGTTTGACACTGGATCTGACGGACAAGGGCTTGGGGCTGCGTTCGGCGCGCTATTCATTGCTGGCCGTTGACGGTGTGGTCAAGGCCTTGAACCTGGAGGAAGGCGGCGGCTACAAGGTCAGCGATGCGGCGACGCTGCTGGCCCAAGCCCAGGCACTCAAGGCCTGACACTGGGGCGAGTTCGCAAGCTGGGGCCCAGTGCGTGGCCTCAGCCGTGCGGTTTGCTTCTTGTTCAAGGGGTTTGCGCAGACCCAGCAGGAAGCCGAGCTCGGCCACGACAAAAAGGGGCCGATCAGCAGCCCGGTGATGTCGTCAGTAATTGGGGGCTTGTGGGGTGTTGTGGACGCCAGGATCGCGCAGGCGTGCTACATTAACTTTCATGAATGTGGCCTGCTTTTATTTTTGGCACTTTTACCTCCCGCCCAACACCGGCGCAGGAGTGGAGAGCGCGTAAGCACCCACCACCAAACCCTGAAAACCGCCGGATCTCTTCCGGCGGTTTTTTTTTGAGCGATCTCACCAACCACCCGCACCAGGAAACCCTCCATGAACGCCAAATCCAGCGCCGCTGACGGCTGGGTCCCGCCCGCCGACAAGACCTCCAAAACCGACGACGAACGAATCCGCAACGTGACGCCCCTGCCTCCACCGGAACACTTGATCCGCTTCTTCCCGATTCGGGGGACGCCGGTCGAGACCTTGATCTCGCGCACGCGTCAGCGCATTCGCGACTTGGTCCATGGCAAGGACGACCGCTTGTTGGTGGTCATTGGCCCATGCTCGATCCATGATCCCGCGGCGGCCATCGACTATGCGCGCAAGCTCTTGGTCGCACGCGAGCGCTATGCCGACACGTTGGAAATCGTCATGCGGGTCTACTTCGAAAAGCCCCGCACCACGGTGGGCTGGAAGGGCTTGATCAACGATCCCTACCTGGATGAGAGCTTTCGCATTGATGAAGGTCTGCGCATGGCGCGCCATTTGTTGTTGGAGATTAATCGCCTGGGCATGCCTGCGGGCAGTGAGTTCCTGGATGTGGTGTCGCCTCAATACATTGGTGACCTGATCAGCTGGGGCGCCATTGGTGCCCGCACCACGGAGAGTCAGGTGCACCGTGAGTTGGCGTCGGGGCTGAGTGCGCCGATCGGGTTCAAGAATGGCACCGATGGCAACATCAAGATCGCCACGGATGCGATCCAGGCGGCGGCAGGCGCGCACCACTTTTTGTCGGTGCATAAGAACGGGCAGGTCGCCATCGTCGAAACGGCGGGCAATCCGGATTGCCATGTGATCCTGCGTGGGGGCAAGGCGCCCAATTACGATGCGGCCCACGTGGAGGCGGCATGCAAGGATCTGCAAGCGGCCAAGTTGCCTGCCACGTTGATGGTGGACTGCTCGCATGCCAACAGCTCCAAGCAGCATGAAAAGCAAGTGGAGGTGGCCAAGGATGTGGCGGCTCAGTTGAGCGCCGGGTCGCGGCACATTTTTGGCGTGATGGTCGAGAGTCACCTGTGTGCCGGTGCTCAGAAGTTCACGCCAGGCAAGGACAAGCCGTCCGCGCTGGAGTACGGCAAGAGCATCACCGATGCCTGCATTGGCTGGGATGATTCCGAAAAGGTGTTGAGCATCTTGTCGGACGCGGTCAAGGCTCGACGCGCTCGTTGAGCGAACCTGGGCCCCTCTTAAGGGGGGATCCAGTGATGTGAGGGGGGCCAAAGGCTCGCGTGCGGGGCGTTCCGCGGAGATACTGGCGGCTCCCCCTGCTTCTTCATGAAGTTCCCGCATGCCTGTGACGTCAACTCCCCGCCTGTTGCTGATCGATGACCACGCCTTGTTCCGCACAGGGTTGGGCATGATCCTGCGCGAGGCGTTTCCGGGCGCCTGTCTGCTGGAGGCCGCTACCTTGGCGGCTGCGTTGGCGGTGGCGCCTGAACCGGCGTTGGACCTCATCTTGCTGGATGTGCATTTGCCCGATGCCAACGGACTCAGTCTGATCGAAGGGCTGCAGGATCGTTTTGGAGCCGTGCCGGCGCTGATGGTGTCGGCCAGCGACGATCCTGCCCAGATTGGATTGGCACGGGAGCGTGGGGCGGTGGGCTATCTTTCGAAGTCGGCCAGCGGCACCCAGATCGTTGCGGCTTTGCGTGAGTGCTTGTCGGGCGGAACGTATTTTCCGGCCTTGTATGACACGGTCAGGCATGCCGCGATGGTGTTGCAGGCGAGCGAAGCGCCGCCCGTGCCGTCATCGCGGCAACTCACCATCTTGCAACTGCTGGGCCAAGGGGTGCCCAACAAAGCCATTGCGCGGCAGGTGGGCCTGAGTGAAAACGACGTGCGTGCCGAGGTGTCCTGGCTGACGGAGATGCTGGATGCGACCAGCCGCCAACAGGCCTATGAGGTGGCGGTGCAGCGAGGCTGGTTGCGGCCATGAAGCGCTGGTTCCATCGACTGGCGCAGGCGTGGGCCATTGAGGAGCCCCGGCGCTTGTCGGCCCAGATGGAGTTGCTGGACCGCAATTTCCCGATGGCCTTGGTGTCCTCCAGTCTGGTCGCGGTGCT
>JAZJZP010000178.1:7614-8403 GCA_040389805.1 Pseudomonadota bacterium | reverse complement strand
TGCACGAAACACCGCGTGCTCATCATCACCGGACAGCAACGGTTGAGCGCCCATGCAATGCGAGTTCATGACGAAGGCGGCACGTCCGTCATGACAGGGGGCACCAAGATGTATCCGGCGCCTCGCACCGACTTGATGATTTGAGGATCGTCAACATCAACTTCGAGCTTCTTGCGCAGGCGACCAACTTGAACGTCAATGGTGCGATCAAACGGTCCCGCCTCCCGACCGCGGGTTTTTTCAAGCAAAAAATCGCGCGTCAGCACACGGCCCGGGTGCTCGGCAAAGGTGCGCAACAGATCAAATTCACCGCTGGTCAACATCACGCTCCCCCCCAGAGCGCTGCTCAGGCGCCGCGCCGCCGTGTCGAGCTCCCACCCGGCAAAGCGCAGCTTGATCCGATCCTCGGTCGTGACCATCCCAGCCGCCAAGGGCGTCTCCACCGATGAGATCCGGCGCACGACCGCCTTGACGCGCGCCAATAACTCGCGCAGGTCGAACGGCTTGGTCACATAGTCGTCCGCGCCCACCTCAAGCCCGACCACCTTGTCGACACAATCCCCCCGCCCCGTGACGATGACCACACCACAGCGCCAGTGCTCGCGCAACTCCCGTGCGATAGAAAAGCCATCCTCGCCTGGCAGACCCAAGTCCAGCAAAACAAGGACCGGTGGATCGGCTGGCATGAGCGCCATCAGTGAGTGGCCATTGTGAACTTGCGTGACCCGATAGCCATGCCCCTGGAGATAGCTGGCCAGCAGTTGGGTGATGTCGACTTCGTCGTCGAGG
>JAZJZP010000178.1:0-7604 GCA_040389805.1 Pseudomonadota bacterium | reverse complement strand
AGAGCTGAGTTCACGTGAGCAAAAGGGCTAAAAATACGGTGACGATCAAACGCTCATGCGGCGGTATGGGGCGTGCGCGCGCTACGTTCGAACACGGTTTGACATGGAGTGCACCGAATGGCACTGGGTTGTGCCCATAGACGCTTCTCCCCGATGTCCGCACCACAATCTGCACATTGCCCGTAGCGGCCGTCGGCAAGGCGTTTTTGCGCTTGCGCGATCTCGTGCAGTTCCGCCAGGTCACGCTCCCACTCACCACCAGCAGCCCTGGCGTTGGCTCGTCTACTGGCTTCATCCTCTCGATCAGTCACTTCGCTGAGGTCAAGACCTGCACGCGCTTGCGCGGCGGCAATTTCCACCTCCAGCTCCTTGGCACGCTGATCCAACCGTTGGCTCACCGCTTGAATTGAAACAAATGAGGACATCAATTGGCTCCATCCATATGAAATGAACATCGGCACTCAGTGCAAGTGCATCCCAGTACCGATCACGATCTATTGTTCCGGTCACTGCATCGCGCCAAGTTGAGCTCGATCAAGACGCTACAGTCCATTTACAGGGTGGCTCTTCACGCTTGGTAGAGCAGAGCAATCGCTCAGAACCAGCCACGAGACTCGTACTTAGACAAGTCCGTGCTGTTCATATTTTTGATGAACGGGGTGTAGCGCGTGTCCGAATCCACAAAGCGTTTGAGCCAGGCAATCGAATACTTGCCCACCGAGGCCTTATTCATCTTGCTCCCCAAGAATGTGGGGCTGAGATGATCCGCACTCGCCACCTCAATGTAAGCACTGCTGAGCGACGGATCAAAGCTCTTGTAAAAAGGGATGGAGTACGTGGCATTGGGCGCGATAGCGTCCTTCTCGCAGGCCAGCACCAAGGTTGGCACCCTGATGGCCGAGAAGTCCTTTGTATCGCTGGCCGGTGTCATGGCCACCACCGCCTTGAGCGTGGGGTAACCCACCGACGCGGCCAATGCCGCTCCGCCACCCGCTGAATGGCCCATCAAGGCCAAACGTGTGGGGTCGACCATGTCGAAATAAGGCGTCGTGGCGGTCTGACTCAGCGCCAGCACCTGATTGAGCGCACTCATTAATTGAGGCACGCGTTTGGCGGGCGAATCAAAAATACTGTTGACGTTGATATTCACCACCACGAATCCATGGGACGCAGCACGCTCAGCCAACCACGCGTAATAGCCTTGGGCCGCCAAAAAACCTGGGGCAAGCACCACCAAGCCAAAGCGGCCGTCCGTTTTCATGGTCGGGTAATACACAGTGGCGGCGCCATAACCAGTCGGCGATGTCACTTTGGCACTGGCGATCGCATACGGACCAGCGACCGCCTCCAGCGACTTCACCGTCGGCTCAGGACCACGCTGATCCGGGTTGGCGTGAACCGCAGGCGTGACGCCCATGAACGCCCAAAAAACCAACGCACTCAATCGGACAGTGATGGACGTCTGCATGGCCTGACTCCTTCATGGAATGATGAATAACACCCACTGTGGATTGAGTAACCATCAGCCAGAACCAGTGAACACCCTCACATCCCATGAATTAGGGGGAGGAAGGATTCAAAAAATAAGTTCACCCGTCACTGAAACCGTTTTGGTTTAGAGGGTTTGGACGGCCGCCAAGGCCTGAGTTCATACTCAAGCCCGGCGGTCGTCGAGCGCAAGGTGTCCTTGTGCTCCACGCTCAGCTCAGCCCAACGGCGCCCAAAACTGGTCGCGCACTGGCTGAACACCTCCTCGGTGCTGGCCATGGCAATGCGGTTGCCGCCACATTCGACGTCCAGCGCCATCACCGCATCACCAAAAACCTGCCAGATGCGTCCCATCAAGCGACTGCACTCGGGTTCGATGTCTTGCAGGTTGACCGCCAAAATGCCCGACTCACGCAAAGCCGCCTGGCACGCCTTATAAAAGGCGACCGAGCACAGCCCTTCGGGTTGCCCTTCGTAGCTGAACCCGTCCACCAGGATCACGTCGTAGGTGGCAGCTTTCGTCTTCGCCACGAACTCGGCACCATCACCGCACACCACCCGAAAGCGCTCGCCATCGGGCGGCACCATGAAGGCCTCACGCATCTCGATCACATGGGGATTGATCTCCACCACCGTGATGTCCATCTGCGGAAAATGCTTGTAGCAATACTTGACCAACGAGCCGCCACCCAGGCCGATCATCAACAGCGAGGCTGGTGCGGCGTTCAGCATCACAAAACCCATCATCACCCGGGTGTATTGCAAGTCCAGCACCGTGGGGTCGTCCAGGCGCATGCGACTTTGAATCACCGCCATGTCGAACTGCATCGACACCGAATCTTCATCCTGGTGCACAAAGGGCTTCAAGGCATTCGCCTCGGTAAACGGGCGGGAGTCTTCAAACATCAGTAAATCAACCGGTCAGGCCGGATGTCTCTCAAAATAGTCGTTGCGATTTCTTCAATCGACTTGTGGGTGGAGGACAGCCAGGCAATGCCCTCGCGCCGCATCATCGCCTCGGCCTGGTTCACCTCCTGCCGACAGTTCTCCAGGCTGGCGTACTTGCTGTTGGGCCGACGTTCATTGCGAATTTGGGACAAGCGCACAGGGTCGATCGTCAGGCCAAAACATTTCTTCTTGTGTGCCTTGAGCATGGACGGCAAAAACCCCCGCTCAAAGTCCTCCGGGATCAAAGGCACATTGGCCGCCTTCACCCCATGCTGCATGGCCAGATACAAGGAGGTTGGCGTCTTGCCGCTGCGACTCACCCCCACCAGCACCACGTCCGAGGTTTCCAGGTTGCGTGCCGACTGGCCATCATCGTGCTCCAGGGCGAAATTGATGGCCTCGATGCGGTCGTTGTACTCGCGGTCCTGACTGGCATCGGTGAAACGCCCAACACGGTGGTTGGACTTCATCTCGAACTCCTCTTCAAGGGGCTCGACGAAAGTCTTGATCATGTCAAACACTTTGCCATTACAACCTTTAAGGATGTCAAGCACCTCGTCATTGGCAAAGGTCGAGAAGACCACCGGACGTTTGCCATCGCGCTCACCGGCAGCATTGATCTCGCGAACCACCTGAAACGCCTTGTCCACCGTGTCGATGAAGGGCCGGCGCACATGGCGAGGCTTGACGGCGAACTGGGCCATGATGGAATTACCCAGCGTTTCGGCCGTGATACCGGTGCCATCAGATACAAAGAAAACACTGCGATCGGACATAAGTGCAACCTCACCCTCCCCGGAATCCGTGAAGACACCCGATTGAAGGCCTCAGGAAAAGGACTTGAACAAGCCAGGATCATAGGCTGCCCCCTACAATCCGAACAACTTCGTGTCCAGATCAATTTTTGGCCCCATAAGCACAAACTGCGCGCCTTGCCAGCCTCTTGGCGGCGCGCCACCAGGGCCTGAATGGATCGGCACAGACCGGTTTTTTTATCTTGGAGCTTGTCTATGACCACCCTCTTTGAGCCGACCGCCTTGGTCGTGCCGTTTGAGCAACTGCGAATGACCGATGTCGACTCCGTTGGCGGCAAAAACGCCAGCCTCGGCGAGATGATTTCGCAACTGGCCGCCTCGGGTGTGCGCGTGCCGACCGGTTTTGCCACCACGGCCCATGCCTTCCGCGAGTTTCTGACCTACAGCAATCTGACCGAAAAAATCAATGCACGCCTGTCCGTCCTGGACACCGACGACGTGCGCGCCCTGGCCGAAGCCGGTGCCGAAATTCGTGGCTGGGTCGAAAACGCCCCCTTCCCGCCTGCGGTTGAAGCAGGCATCCGCGCCTCCTTTGCGACCCTGACCGAAGGCAACCCCACCGCATCCTTCGCGGTGCGCTCGTCCGCCACCGCCGAAGACCTGCCCGACGCCTCGTTCGCCGGTCAGCAAGAAACCTTCCTGAATGTGGTCGGCATTGAAGACGTGCTGCACAAAATGCGCGAAGTCTTCGCCTCGCTCTACAACGACCGCGCCATCTCCTACCGCGTCCACAAGGGCTTTGCCCACGCCGACGTGGCTTTGTCGGCAGGCGTACAGCGCATGGTGCGCTCCGACCTGGGCGCCGCGGGCGTCATGTTCACCATCGACACCGAATCGGGCTTTGAAGACGTGGTCTTCATCACCTCCAGCTATGGCCTGGGCGAAACCGTGGTGCAAGGGGCCGTCAACCCAGACGAGTTTTATGTCCACAAACCCGCCCTCAAGGCCGGAAAAGCAGCGGTCATTCGCCGCAACCTGGGCTCCAAGCTGATCAAAATGGAGTTCGCTACCCCGCAAGAGAAAGCCGCCAGCGGCAAACTCGTCAAGACGGTCGACACCACCCACGAACTGCGCAACCGTTACAGCCTCAGCAACGAAGACGTCACCGAGCTGGGCAAATACGCGCTCATCATTGAGCAGCACTATGGCCGCCCCATGGACATCGAATGGGGCAAAGACGGCGGCGACGGCAAGCTCTACATCCTCCAAGCACGCCCTGAAACGGTCAAGAGCCAGCAAAACGGCAAGACCGAACAGCGCTACAAACTCAAAAGCACGGGCACCGTACTGGCCGAAGGCCGCGCCATCGGCCAAAAGATCGGTACCGGCCCCGTGCGCGTCGTGCACTCGCTGGCCGACATGGACACCGTGCAACCCGGTGATGTGCTGGTCACCGACATGACCGACCCCAACTGGGAGCCCGTCATGAAGCGCGCCAGCGCCATCGTCACCAACCGAGGCGGACGCACCTGCCACGCCGCGATCATTGCGCGTGAGTTGGGCATCCCGGCCGTGGTGGGTTGTGGCGACGCCACCGAACGCCTCAAAGACGGCTCGCTCGTCACCGTGGCCTGTTCCGAAGGCGACACCGGCCACATCTATGACGGCCTGCTGGAGACCGAGATCACCGAGGTCACCCGTGGCGCGATGCCCCACCTCGACATCAAGATCATGATGAACGTGGGCAACCCCCAACTGGCCTTTGACTTTGCCCAGATGCCCAACAGCGGCGTGGGCCTGGCCCGGCTTGAGTTCATCATCAACAACAACATTGGCGTGCACCCCAAGGCCATCCTTGACTACCCCAATGTCGACAACGACCTGAAAAAGGCCGTCGAGTCGGTCGCCCGTGGCCATGCCAGCCCCCGTGCCTTCTATGTCGACAAACTGGCCGAAGGCATTGCCACCATCGCCGCCGCCTTCTGGCCCAAGCCCGTCATCGTGCGCCTGTCGGACTTCAAGTCCAACGAGTACAAAAAACTCATCGGCGGATCGCGCTACGAGCCCGAAGAAGAGAACCCCATGCTGGGCTTTCGCGGCGCCTCGCGCTATATCAGCGCCGAGTTTGGCGAAGCCTTCGCCATGGAGTGCGAAGCGCTGAAACGCGTGCGCAACGACATGGGTCTGACCAACGTCGAGATCATGGTGCCCTTCGTGCGCACCCTCAAGCAGGCCGAAAAAGTGACCACCATGCTGGCCGACCACGGCTTGGTGCGCGCATCCAAGGGCGGCAAAGATGGCCTGCGCGTCATCATGATGTGCGAAGTGCCCAGCAACGCCATCCTGGCCGAGCAGTTCCTGGAGTTTTTCGATGGCATGTCCATCGGCTCGAACGACCTGACCCAACTCACCTTGGGACTGGACCGCGACTCCGGCCTGGAAGTGCTGGCGCAGGACTTTGACGAACGCGACCCCGCCGTCAAATCTTTGATCTCACGCGCCATTGCCGCCTGCCGTGCTCAAGGCAAGTACATCGGCATCTGCGGTCAAGGCCCCAGCGATCACCCCGACTTTGCCGACTGGTTGGCCGACGAAGGCATCGCGTCCATCTCGCTCAACCCTGACACGGTGTACGAAACTTGGCAACGCCTCGCCAAAAAGTAATATAATCGCAGGCTTTTCGCCCTACGGTAATTTATTGCCCGGGGCGAGAGGAAACCTTGCCGTTGTTGGGTTTGACGCTTCACAACGGCTTCCATCTGCCCCGTCTTTTCAATGAGCTGATCAATGAAGGCTGGGTGGGAATCCATAAGGAGCATTTATGCGTCACTATGAAATCGTGCTGCTGATCCACCCGGATCAAAGCGAACAAGTTCCGGCCATGCTGGAGCGCTACAAGACCCTGATCACCTCCACTGGTGGCCAGGTTCACCGTGTTGAAGACTGGGGCCGCCGTCAACTGGCGTACCAGATCGTCAAACTGGCCAAGGCTCACTACCTGTGCCTGAACATCGAGACGAACAACGAAACATTGGTCGAACTCGAAACTGGCTTCAAGTTCAATGATGCCGTGTTGCGCCACCTGACCGTCCTGAACACGAAGGCCCCTACCGGCCCTTCGATCATGATGAAGCAAGTGGAACGTGAAGAAGCCCGCAAGGCCTCTCACCAAGAGCAACAAGCCGCTGCCTGATTGATGCCGAAAGCTGAGTGTTCATGAACCGTGTGCTGCTTTCAGCCCAGATCATTGAACGCAAAGCTCTGAGATACACCCCCGCAGGCCTCCCCGCACTCGACCTGATTCTGAAACACGAATCGGACGTCGTCGAAGCCCAGCAAGCCCGCAAGGTGGCGCTGGAAATCAAAGCGGTGGCCATCGGATCGATTGCCGAGCAGTTGATCCGGCGTGAAATTGGCGTGCTGTTTGGCATCGCTGGTTTTTTGGGTGCTCCGCGCAATGGGCGTGGCGTGCTTTTGCACATCACTGAAATCAACGAATCTATCTAACCGAGCCCCCCTGGGTTCATAGAGGTCAAAATGGCTGCTCCTCGTTCAAAGAACGGTAAGTTCTCTAAAGACCGCAAAGGCAAGCGCAACACTCAATCGTTGCTGTTCCGCCGGAAGCGTTTCTGTCGCTTCACCGTCACCGGTGTTGAACAAATCGACTACAAAGATGTCGACACCTTGCGTGACTTCATCGCCGAAAACGGCAAGATCATCCCCGCTCGCCTGACCGGCACGCGCGCGATCTATCAACGTCAGCTGACGACCGCCATCAAGCGTGCTCGCTTCCTGGCCATGCTGCCTTACAGCGACCAGCACAAGGTCTAAGGAGTTTTCGACATGCAAATCATCCTCCTCGAAAAAGTCGTCAACCTGGGCAATCTGGGTGACGTGGTCAAGGTCAAAGACGGCTACGCTCGTAACTTCCTGATCCCTTACGGCAGCGCTCGTCGTGCTACCCCCCGGGCAATCCAGGAATTCGAAGCTCGCCGCGCCGAGATCGAAAAAGCCCACGCTGACAAGCACACTGCGGCGCAAGCCTTGGCTGACCGCATGACCGGCAAGTCCGTGACCGTCGCCCAAAAGGCTGGCGTTGACGGCCGCCTGTTCGGCTCGGTCACCAACGCCGACGTCGCTGATGGCCTGAAAAAGGCTGGCTTCGATGTCTCCAAGGCTCAAGTTCGCATGCCCAATGGTCCTTTGAAAATCGTTGGCGAGCACACTGTGTCGGTGGCTTTGCACACCGACGTGGTCGTGGACGTGACCGTGGTGGTGGTTGGCGCTGCTGCCTAAGCTTCGCGCTCAGCGTATCGCTACTCACGATCCAAGGGCGCCTTAACAGGTGCCCTGATCAACAAAGCCGGCTTCATGCCGGCTTTTCTCATAGAGTCTTGTGCAGGAACCGCCTTC
>JAZJZP010000177.1:0-1761 GCA_040389805.1 Pseudomonadota bacterium | reverse complement strand
GCTGGGCCACCCGCTGGACGACCTCGATGCCGTGGCTGAACTTGCCGTGGATGAAGCACTGCAAAGCGACGTGGACGCCCTCATCAACGAGCGCATCACCACCCGCAAACCTGCGGCCTACCTTACCCGTGAAGCCTGGCTGCAAGGTGTGCCGTTTTACGTCGACGAGCGCACCATCGTGCCCCGCTCCTTCATTGCTGAAGTACTGGCCGATGGCAGCATTGACCATTGGCTCAGCGAGCGCACCCTGCGCGTGCTGGACCTGTGCACCGGCAACGGCAGTCTGGCCGTGATTGCTGCCATGGCTTTTCCTGAGGTGAGCGTCGATGCGGTGGACATCAGCGTTGACGCCCTGGCCGTGGCCCGCATCAATGTCGACAAACACAGCCTGGGCGAGCGCGTCACCCTGATCCAAAGCGATGGATTGGCCAAAGCGCGCGGCCCCTACGACTTGATCCTGTGCAATCCGCCTTACGTAAACGCCCAGTCCATGCGCGCCCTGCCCGCTGAATACCAGGCCGAGCCCGAACTGGCCCTGGCCTCGGGGGATGACGGCATGGACTTCATTCGAGCCTTGCTGGCCGAGCTAACGGCCCACCCCGACCAATACCTCAGCCCAGAAGGCTTGCTGGTGCTTGAGATCGGCAACGAGCGTGAGCACTTCGAGCGTGCCTTCCCGACCCTGGAAGTGCTCTGGCTGGAAACCAGTGCGGGCGAGGACCAAGTCTTGCTGATCACTCGCGAAGCGCTGCAAGACAATCCACCCGCTTGATCGATGCACCCCATGTCATTACTGCAATCTCTCGCATTTGCATGCCACTTGTTTGCCATCGCCACCATCCTGGCATTTGGACTGGCGTACCTGTTTAGCCGGCAATTCATGCCGTACCACGGCGTTGCGTTGGGTAAAGAATGGAGCGAAGTTCCCAAAGAGGTTCAGATACTGGTCCTTGCGCTGATGCGAGCCGTCGCTGGTGGTGCACTGGCCGTGGCAACGTTGGAACTATTCTTGTTATTCATCCCCTTCAGGGCCGGTGCCGTCTGGGCCTACTGGGCTATCCCCCTGGCAGGCATGGTTTTGTCGGCAGGCTCGCTGTATGCCATGAGCACCGTGTCGATCAATACCCCGGCGCGGCCTCCGTATCGGGCGGTTCTCATAGGGACAGCCGCCAATATGGCGGGGCTATGCTTGACTCTTGTGTAGCCCGCGATGAGTAACCGTTCGCCAATGCGGTATTTTTAGGACACTGGCGTTGAGCGGGCATCAAGCCGGGTCATCTTTTGTCGATAGTCTGGTGTCCAGACTTCCAGTGGGCCCACCCCATGACGACCTCTCATTTCGGGTCACTCGATACGCCCCCCGCTGGGCCCAAGCCTTCAGGCCAGGTGAAGGCACTGTTCAATACCCGGAACATGATGGGACGAGCTGTTGCTCAACCCGCCACACCAGATGAGTTGTGGGCCTTGCTGCAAACCTCGCAGCCCGAGGTCGAACATGCAAAACGCCTGGGCGAGGCGCTGAGGCTGAGTGGTCGGATCGACCTCGACACGCTGCATCGCGCACTGGAGCTCCAACACATGCCGGGGCAACACCGTCTGCTTGGGAGCATCCTGGTCGACCAGGGCGCACTCTCTGAGGTGGAGTTGCGCATGGCATTGGCGCAATGGTTGGGCGTTCGAGTCATCGACCCGTGCAATTTCACCTGCGAGCCTGCTGCCCTGAAATTAATCGCCCGCTCGCAGGCCGAACGAGAGTCGGTA
>JAZJZP010000176.1:0-2544 GCA_040389805.1 Pseudomonadota bacterium | reverse complement strand
TCGTGATCGACATCGGCGACGCTGTGCTGATGATCAGCGACAAGACCTTCAAGGAGCACTTGGGGGAGGAGTTTCTGTTTGTGCATGAAGGCCAGGTGGAAGTGGACTTCATGAACGAAAGGGTCTTGCTGGAGCGCGGCGATGCGTTGCACTTCAATGCACAAAAGCCCCACCGGATCCGTTCGGTGGGCGAGGTGCAGGCGCAGTTGCTGGTGGTGGTGCACAGCGCCGAAGACTAGGCCTGGGTGTGGGGCAAGCCAGCTCCCACATCTGATCGCCTTCGTTAACGGGATCAGTGTTCGACCGGCACCGCCAGCGCCGGGTTGCCGAGGGCATGGCTGCGCGCGGCAAAAAACCGCAGTTCCACCTCGATCCCCTCGAACAGCGCGGCATACCGACGCTTTTGCTGCTGGATAAACCCGTCGCTGCGGCCAAATATCGAGATCGCCAGGGTCTTGATCTGCGACCGGCGAATCGCTTCCACCAAGTGTCCATCCTGTTCGCTCAGGTGCTGGCCGAAAATGCACAGCGCGCCTTCCTGCCCCAGCAACTGTTCATAGCAGAACGACAGGTAATCCGAACTGCGAATGCTCTTGAGCTTCTCGCTGCTGGGGCCTTCGTTGATAAACAGCGGCACATCGTCGAGGGTCTTGAGGGTGTGATTGATGGCAAAACTGCTGAGCAGGGTGCTGTCGGTGGACGGCAGTTTACGCGCCGAGCCATCCAGGTTGCGCACCAGGTGCAGGCCGCCGTGCAGGTAGAGAATGCGCGTCGCGGCGGTGGTGGTATCGCGCAAGTCAAAGCGTGATTCAGCGCCACGAAACAGGTCGTCGATGCCCGGCGTGTGCAGGGTCGACCAGTAGTTGAGCAGGTCGTAATTACTGGTGAACACCGTGCGGTAGCGCGCCAGTTCCTGATTGATCGTGGTCAGGGTCGACGGTTGCACCAGGCGCCACGGGATATGCACGGTGTGGATGGTATTGATCAGCGCTTCCTTGATCGCGTAATAGCGATTGCGCGGCGCGGCGGAGCTGACGGCCAGGGCCTTGTTGACCCGGCTGGTGGTTTTCAGGGCGCCCAGCACCTGCTCGAAGCTGCGGGTCTGCATGGCGTCAAACACGCTCAATTCGGAAGCGCTCAAGGGCTTTTCTTCCACGGTGCGTGCGTTTTCAAACAGCGAGTCGTAGGCAAAGTCTTGCCACACCGCGCGGCTGGCACCGTTGCCGATCAGGATGGCGTCGAAGGCGATGCTGTTGCGCAGTGCGTTCCAGTCTTCAAGGGTGGCGTCGATATCCTGCAAATCCTTCATTGCGGCGGGTCTACTCAAAAACGGCTGGGCGGTGACTTTATCACGGGCGGGCGTTGATCTTGGTCAAGATGCCGCAGGCGAGTGGGGTCGATGCTGTAGGCATCAACGTATCCCCGAGGATTCACCATGAGCAGCACGTTCTTCATTCCCTCCGTCAACATCATGGGCATCGACTGCCTCGACGAAGCCATGAGCGCCATCCGCAACTACGGTTTTCGCAAGGCGCTGATTGTCACCGACGCCGGCCTGGCCAAGGCGGGCGTGGCCAGCATGATTGCCGAGAAACTGGCGATGCAGGATATCGATTCGGTGATCTACGACGGCGCCAAACCCAACCCCAATGTAGAGAACGTCGAGAACGGCCTGGGGTTGTTGCAGCAAAGTGCCTGCGATTTCGTGGTGTCCCTGGGCGGCGGCTCGCCCCATGACTGCGCCAAGGGCATCGCCCTGTGTGCCACCAATGGCGGGCATATCGGCGATTACGAAGGGGTGGACCAATCGAGCAAGCCACAGCTGCCCCTGGTGGCGATCAACACCACGGCCGGCACTGCCAGCGAAATGACGCGTTTTTGCATCATCACCGACGAAACCCGCCACGTGAAAATGGCCATCGTCGACCGCAACGTCACGCCGCTGTTGTCGGTCAATGACCCGGCACTGATGGTCGCCATGCCCAAGGGCCTGACCGCCGCCACCGGCATGGACGCGCTGACCCACGCCATCGAAGCCTATGTGTCCACGTCGGCCAACCCGATCACCGATGCGTGCGCAATCAAGGCGATCGAATTGATCAGCGCCAACCTGCGCCTGGCTGTGCGCGACGGCAGCGATATGGCGGCCCGGGAAAACATGGCTTATGCGCAATTTCTCGCCGGCATGGCCTTCAACAACGCCTCCCTGGGGTTTGTCCACGCCATGGCCCACCAATTGGGCGGCCTCTACGACCTGCCCCATGGAGTGTGCAACGCGGTGCTGCTGCCCCACGTGCAAAGCTTCAACGCCAGCGTCAGCGCCGCGCGCCTGAGCGACGTCGGCCGCGCCCTGGGCGTGACCGATAAACACCTCAGCCCCGAAGAAGGCGCACAAGCGGCCATCGCGGCGATTCGCTGCCTGTCCCAGGATGTCGACATCCCGGCCGGCCTGCGTGAGTTGGGTGCCAAGCTGCAAGACATCCCGCTGCTGGCAAGCAATGCCCTCAAGGATGCGTGCGGCCTGACCAACCCACGGCGGGCGGA
>JAZJZP010000175.1:3611-9739 GCA_040389805.1 Pseudomonadota bacterium | reverse complement strand
CCCCCGCCCCCCTCCCAAGCATGCGCCGCCCCCTTGACCGTGAACTGCCCCGGCATGGTCAAGGTAATGTCACCACCCTTGAGCACGATCTGGCATTGCCCTGCGGCCAGGGTGATGCTGTCTTTGGCCTGCACCCTGATCTCGTCGGTGGTGCTTTGAATGGTCACGTCTTGATCGGCATGCACTTGCATCGCGTCGGTGTGCGCGCGCACGCTCAGGGCGCCATTGGCGGTGATGCCTTTGATGCCGCCTGCGTGCGTGTACAGGCTGCTGGTCTGGCCGCTCACGCTGCTGACGGTGTGTGCCGCCATCAAGTGGGCATCGCCTTGCATGGTTAGGCTGCTGTCTTGCCCGCTGAACACGCTGATGCTGCTGGGCGTCACAAAGCTGGCGCTGACTGGCGTGTCCAGGTGCAGCAGCGGTTGGTTGAAGCGCTCGACCGGGTCTTGCAAGGTGCGGCCGTTGGCCTTCTTGGCTTCTTGTCCGCCGACCGCGCTGGTGTACTTGCCTTGGGCCTGCGGGTCCATGCTGTCGATGTGTTGCTGCAGGGCTTGTTGCCCGTCGTGGCTGGACAAGCCTTGCGCGCCTTGTTGACGTGCGCTGCTGCTCAAGGTGTCGCCCAGTTGGCGGGCAGCTTTGAGTTGGGCCACGGCCTCGGCCGCGTCCATTTGCGTGCTGGTGACGCTGGCGCCTCGGCCTGCGCGGGCGCTGGTGGTCAAGAGCAAGCCTTGCGCGGCACGCACCACGGCCCAGCCGTCGGTGCTGGCGTAAAAGCCTTGGCCCAGCCATTGGCCTCGTTGGGCGTGGCCTGCGCCGCCTTGACCGCTTTGTTGGATCAGGTGGCCCAGGCTGAGCTCGCTCCAGCCGCTTTGATCACCGTGGCTGGCCAGGCGCATGCGCAGTTGGCCGGTGGCATCGTCCACCAGCCATTGGTTGGCGCCTTGTTGGTCCAGGTGCTGGTGGTGCCAGCCCGAGACGGTGCCGGGGTGGTTGGCGCCCGAGTCCACACCCGCAGGCCAGGGCAGGTCGTGCTGGCCGTGGTGTTGCTGGCCCATGATGATGGGGCGGTCGATGTCGCCATCGATGAAGTCGATCAGCACTTCAGAGCCCGCGCGCGGGGTGAACATGGCGCCCCAGTTGGCGCCAGCGCTGTCTTGCGCCACGCGCACCCAGGTGCCGCTGCTTTGGTCGCCGGGGGCGTGGCCGGTGCTGGCGCCCGCTGGGGTGGTGGGGGCGCTCAAAGCGCCCGCCAAAGGCGCGATGCCGCGCTGCCATGCAAACTGCACGCGCACGCGGCCATCGCGGTCGGTGCTCAGGGGCTCGCCTTGGGCCGCCACCACTTGGGCCGTTTGCAGGCCGGGCGCGGTGGGTTTATGCAGCGGCAGCGGCGCGATGCGCGCACTGGCTGGCACAGCGTCAAAGCGGTTGCGGTAGCTGCCTTGCTCCAGCTCGCTGGCTTGCAGGATGCGGGCCGCTTCGGCGCCCAGGTTGTTGGCGGCCTCGTGGGTGATGCTCAACACGGCAAAGGCGTTGTCTGAGCCGATGCCGTACAGGCTGTGGTCGGTGATCTGGAAGGTCGCCGCTTCTGACAGCACGCGCACGGCGCTTTGGCCTTGGGTGAGGTGGTGGTGCAGCTCGTAGGCGGCCATCAGGGCTTGGGCGCGGGCATCGGCCACGGCGCTGCTGGCGGGCTGCATCGTGCTGACGGGGCCGTCGGCGTGGCGACGCTCGCCTTGGCCTCGGTAAGCTTGCAGTGCGGGCACGCCTGCGGGGGTGTCCTGTGATGCGGCTTCGGCGCTGACGCCGGCAATCTGGCGTTCGTCCCAACTGCCCAGAGTGACGGCGTTGGTGCCCACGCGCTGGCCCACGCTCCAGGCGGTGATGGTGTCTTGCGCAAACCCAAACACGCCTTGGCGCACACCGGGCTTGCTAAAGCGCAGGGCGCCCAGGTCAGGGCGCTCGGCTTGGCCATCAAAGATGACCAGGGTGTGCTTGGCGGTGTTGGCGGGGCCGGCGGGCGTTGGTTGGGGCGTTTGCTGGTGCTCCAGGCGCCAGCTCCAGCCTTCGGCAGCCATCAGGCGCTGGGCAAAGTCCCAATCGGTCTCGCGGTATTGGGTGGTGATGGCCCGCACCGGGCCGGGCGCGGCCACGTCAAAGCGCACTTGGGCGGGCGGGTAGGCCTTGAACACATCGCTCAAGATGTCCTGGGCAGGGGCGTCTTGAAAGATGCGGGCGTCGCGGCGGTGGTTGAGCCAGTGCGTCCAGGCGGCCAGTGTGATCCGGTAGCGACCCAGGCCGCCATCGGCGCCCAGTTGCGCCACTTCAGCGGCGTAGCCGTGCCAGACACGCCAGGTGCCGTCGCTCAGTTGCAGGCGCAGGGCGACTTGCTCGCCGACGAGGGCCTTGAGCTCCAGAAAAGCGCTGGTGCTCAGGCAATCAACCTCGGCCCACAGGGGTTCGCTGGCATGCACCGACTCGGCGATGCGGCAGCGCTCGACCACCAAGGTGGCGCTGGGCAAGGCGGTTTCGATTTGCAGCAGGCGGGTGTGTTGTCCGATGCTCAGGGCTGCGCGCAGTCGTGAGGCGAGTTCGCCGCCTAGGCTTTGCAACGACGCGAGCGCGCCGCCCAGCGGGGGGAGGGTCATGGGGTCTACCTGAATTTTTTAGTTAGAGGACGTCAGCGGAGCATCATCCAACAAAACTCAAGCGCCCCCAGACCCCCTCTCGGGGGGCAATTGCAAGTGGTTGTTACCAACGGGAGAGGTCTGGCAGGGAGGGCTTTGTCAGGCAACTTCCTACAAACCAAGCAGCCGCCACCTGACCGGAGTTACCGCCATCGCCCTATCAAGTAATTTGCGAGTGGCCCCCAGAATTCAATCCAACGACACACCACTAACAAACCGGAGACCCCACCATGCGAGCAAAAAGCCTGTTGACCGAAGCCAAACAAATCGATCGCGCTGTGCTGCTGATCAACTTGGGCGCTCGCCTGCAAGTGCTGGAATCTGAAACCGATTTGTCGTACGAGCGCCTGCTGCGTTTGTACAAAGAGGTGTCGGGCCACTCGCCCTCCAAAGGTCAGCTGCCCTTCTCGACCGACTGGTTCATGACCTGGCAGCCCAACATCCACGCCTCGCTGTTCCTCAACATCCACGAGTACCTGAACAAGGCCGTTGAGATTGACGAGATCGACATCGTCATCAAGGCGTATCAGCTGTACCTGGAGCAGACGCAGGCTCAAGGCCTGGAGCCCCTGTTGTCCGTGACCCGCGCCTGGCGCCTGGTCAAGTTCGTCGACAACGGCATGCTCACCATGACCAAATGCTCCAAGTGCGGCGGCCACTTTGTGAGCCACCCCCACGAGATCTCGCGCCACTATGTGTGTGGCCTGTGCAACCCTCCGGCCCGCGCTGGCAAGGGCAAAGCCTCAGGCGCGCTGCACATGCATTGAGTCAACCCGTTTCTGCTTGTCTCTCCACGCACGAAGTTTGTGCTTCAGCGGGCCCCTCGGGGTCCGCTTTTTTATGGGGCGCCAACGCCGCTCAGTAGTCCGTCGAGAGGCCTGGGTTGCCCGGGCCCTCCTTGCCTGCGCCCTTGTATCGGGCAATCGATTTCTTCAACTCGGTGTATTCGGCGCACGGCAGCAGGCAGATCTTGTCGAGTGCGGCCAGGCGTTTTTCAGCCATGGCCAGGTCCCCCTTCATCAGATACAGCTCACCCGAGTACGACAGCGCGCCTCGGTGCTCAGGGTCGATGCGCAAGGCTTCGTTGTAGTACTGCTCTGCGGCCGCGAGGTCAGGCGTCTTGGCCTTGCGCAGGGTGTAGCCCATCAGGTTGTTCCAGTCGGCACTGCCCACGTCGTTGACGCGTTTGAGTTCCTCAAGGGCTGCGTCCCAATCTTTGGCGGCGATCTGCGCCCGTGCGTTCACCAAGTTGGCCTTGGGCGCCGGTGAAAAATCCCGTGCCCCAGCATGGCTGACCGCCATCGCGAGCAAGCTGGCCGTCAGGATGCGAGTCAAGTTGTTCTTCATGGTGTGTCCTTATCAATCAATGCAGGCGCCAACAGGGGCCTGCGGTAGCGCCTTACGAGGCGCATTTGAATCCAAAGCATGCCATGCTTCAAGTACACGGACCAAATCGACGCCCGCTTGCGGCTCCCAGCCCTGCTGCAACGCAAATGCACTCGGCCGGTGCAACACCCCGACCTCAAAGCCTGCTCCGCTCAGCGCCGCACCAGCGGCCTCGTCGCTGTCAAAGTGCAGGTGCACACGCCCTCGCACCACGGTGGACACCAGCGCTTTGAAGCCACGAATGGCCATGCTCTTGGGGACGTTGTCCAGGTGCAGGTCGGACAAGTACAAGCCATGCTGGAAGCCCGCCAAGACCTGGGAAAAGCGCGCCCACATGCCCAACACGGCGGGCATGTCAAAGTAGTTCAACAGCCCCTCGGTGATGATGGCCAGCCCCTGATGGGGGTCGAGCGATCGTGCGAGGGTGGACAAGGCCTGCGGCCCCGCATCGGCCAAGGCATTGAGCGCCACCACCTCGTGGCCGCTGCGTTGCAGCCCGGCATCGTGCAGCAAGGTGCGCTTGCGCTCGGCCATGTCGGGCAGGTCGGCTTCGATGTAGCGCAACTTGCTGCCATAGCGCTGCTTGAACGACCAGCCCCGAGGCGACAAGCCTGCGGCCACCTCAATCACCTGGGTGATGCGGCCGTCGTCAATGGCCTGGGTCAGCAACTGATCCAGGATGCGATGGCGTGCCAGCAACACGTCTTGCAAGGAGGGCACCCCTGTCAGGTGCGCCAGCGACTGCATGGGACTCAAGGCCGCGAACATCAATCGCCCGGTGGAGGTGACCAATGCCGGGTGCGACATCCCATGGTGGTACCACGTGTACCCGGTGTAATGGGCCGTCGGACTGATGGCATCGGAGCGGCGCACCATGGTCCTGTTCAAACGGTAGCAGGCGAAGAATGAAAGCGATTGGCCCGACCGAAGGTGCCAACGTCATTAAAACGCACCCCCATGTCGCGCATCACCTGGTGCGCAATGCGGGCGTTCCACTGCCGGATGTAGAAGGTCTCTTTCACCGCAAAATGATGAATGGCGTGCGTACTACCGAAGTTGACGCAGAACAACTGCATGGGCATCAACCACCACGCATTGAGCACCTGGCATTGCTGCATCGTGTTGCGTGGCTGGACATCGCCGTAGTAGTGCATGTTCGAGCTGATGAAGTGCAGACAAAACGTGCGCAAAAAGCTGGGCAGCATGTAGACCACGGCAAACACATCCAGGCTGGGCAACGCCGAGCTCAACCAGAGCGGCCATGGCATGACCTCGCCCAACCGGCCCGCCATGAAATCGACCCCATGGATGAGCAACCAGCTGTGGAACAACACGTAGTAAATGTGGCCCAGTGGCACATAAGCCAGTGTCTGCACCATTCCCATTCGTTTCGCTTCTTGGGGGTTGGCCGGTTTTTGGGACTGGATGTACTTTCTCACCGCACCGCGCATCTCGGCGGGCCTCAGCAGCACCGCCAGCATATTGTCCCCCGTCATCAGCAAACGACGCAGGCCCCAGCGCTCACCATTGGTGATACCGCGCTCCTCCAGGTCAGAGGCCGTGCCCGAGAACTTATGGTGGTGCAGGTGGATATGGCGGCGCACAAACGGGCTGATCGTGCTCGCCCGCGCGACCCAGCCCACGGCCAGCATCAGGCTGTTGACCCAGGGCTTTTGACGAAAGTACATCTGGTGGATGAGGTCGTGCTCCAGCTCGTGGATAAGGGAGGCGAAGATGGCCGTCACCGGCACACAGATCCACCAGGAGATCACCCCCTCGATGTACATCCAGCCACTGGCGATCATGCCCAACAGGGACACCACCATGATGGTGGCGCCAATGGCGTCCTGGTGCCTCAGCCAAGGGTGGCGGGCTCGCAAATCCACGCCTGCCTGCAGCACCACGGCTCGGATGTGCTCGGCTTTTTTATCGTCGTTCATAGAACCTCTTCTCGTTGTACCAACTACATGGCATGCAGCGTAACGAGATGAGGCCCCCCACCGTGAGGGGCGATCAGGCCTAAAAAATGTCAATTCAGGCCATTGCCATTTTGCTTTG
>JAZJZP010000175.1:0-3601 GCA_040389805.1 Pseudomonadota bacterium | reverse complement strand
GTCACGGGGGGACTGCCCCGTCCACTTGGCAAACGCCCGGCTGAAATTGGCCGGATCGGTATAGCCCACGGCCTGCGCCACCTGCTTGATGGCCAGATCCGGGTTGGCCAGCAAACGCAGGCTGTCCTGGTGACGAACCTGGTCCAACAAGGCCTGAAAACTGCGCCCCTCCTCCTGCAAGCGCCGCTTAAGCGTGCGCTGCGACAACAAGAGCTGAGAGGCCATGGCATTGATGTCGGGATAGCGCCCTTCGCGGCACAGCAGGCGGGCCAGCACTTGGGTGGCCACGGAGGGCTTGCCGGCGCGCTGTGCCAACTCTTGCTCGCATCGCTCGATCGCCAGCTGCACACTGCCCGCGTCGGCCGTGGCGATGGGTGCATCCAGCAGATGCGCCGGAAAGCGAATTTGCGCCGCGGCCTGATTGAACCGAAACCGCGGCAAGCGGTGTTGGTAGCGGGCATAGGCCGAGGGCTCGGAGTAAGGCACCCATATCTCGCTGGCCCAGCCCGACACGCTGGGCTCGGCCCCCATCACCCTGGCAAACAGGCTGCACAGCTCGACCAGCGCCAAGTCCATCACAAGGGCACGCAAGGGTCCAAACTGGACGATCTCGCGCAGCTCAATCACCACCTGATCGCCCGACACGCTCATGCTACTGGTGAACACCGGCACGCGCGCCTGAAAGTAGCGCTGGCTGAACTCGATCGCCTCACGCAGCGTGGCACAACTGATCAGGCCAAAGCCCACAAAGCCGTGTCTGGTGACCTGACTGCGCAATGCCAGCTCGTAGGGCAGGCCCGAGTCGCCGTCCAGGGTCAACGCGTTGTTCAGCAAGACGCCGTGCTGCCAGGCGCCGATCTGCGCGCGCTGATCCTGCAATTGCGCCCGCGTCAACTCGCTGCCCGCCAGCACCGCCGACTCGGCATGGCCGCGCTCCAACATCAAAGTCAGCAGCGACAGGCCATACGAAGCGGGGATGGTGGCGGACATGCCCGCGATGCTACACGCCGCTTCGGATCAGGTGGTCAAAGGCGCTCAGCGCGGCTTTAGCGCCATCACCGGCGGCAATGACGATCTGCTTGTAGGGCACCGTGGTGCAATCGCCCGCCGCGAACACACCCGGCACATTGGTGTGGCCCTTGGCGTCCACGATGATCTCGCCGAACTTGCTCAGCTCGATGGTGCCGCGCAGGAACTCGGTGTTGGGCACCAGGCCGATCTGCACGAACACGCCTTCCAGCGCCACCAAATGCTCCACGCCGGTCGCACGGTCCTTGTACTTCAGGCCATTGACCTTGCCCTCGGCCCCGGTGATCTCTGTGGTCTGGGCATTGGTGTGGATGCTCACGTTGGGCAGACTGTTGAGCTTCTTGACCAGCACGGCATCGGCCTTGAGCTGGTCGGCAAACTCCACCACCGTGACATGAGCCACGATGCCGGCCAGATCGATGGCGGCCTCGATGCCCGAGTTGCCGCCGCCGATCACGGCCGTGCGCTTGCCCTTGAACAGCGGGCCATCACAGTGCGGGCAGTAGGCCACGCCCTTGTTGCGGTACTCGGCCTCGCCGGGCACGTTGACGTTGCGCCAGCGCGCGCCGGTCGACAGGATCACGGTCTTGCTCTTGAGCACGCCGCCGTTGGCCAACTTCACCTCGATCAGACCGCCGGGCTGCGCCGCTGCAACGATGCCATCGGCGCGTTGCAGGTTCATGATGTCCACGTCGTAGGCACGGGCGTGGGCTTCCAGTGCGGCGGCGAACTTGGGGCCGTCGGTCTCCAGCACCGAGATGTAGTTCTCGATGGCCAGCGTGTCGTTGACCTGACCGCCAAAGCGCTCGGCCGCCACACCCGTGCGGATGCCTTTGCGAGCGGCATAAACGGCAGCGGCAGCACCGGCGGGGCCACCCCCAACGATCAGCACGTCATACGGGGCCTTGGCCGACAGCTTGGCGGCGTCCTTGGCCGCCGCGCCGGTGTCCAGCTTGGACACGATCTCTTCAACGCTCATGCGGCCCGCACCGAACACCTCGCCATTGAGGAACACCATCGGCACCGACATGATCTCGCGCCGGGTCACCTCATCCTGAAACGCACCGCCCTCAATCACCACGGTCTTGACCTGGGGGTTGAGGATGGCCATGAGCGAGAGCGCCTGCACCACGTCCGGGCAGTTGTGGCAGCTCAGGGACATGTAGACCTCGAAGTTGAAGTCACCGTCCAGGCCCTTGATCTGCTCGATCACATCGGGCTCAACCTTGGGCGGGTGGCCGCCGGTCCACAGCAGCGCCAGCACCAGCGAGGTGAACTCGTGGCCCAGCGGCAGGCCTGCAAAGCGCAGGCTCTGGTTGCCACCCAAGCGCTGCAAGGTGAAGGATGGCTTGCGCGCATCCTGGCCATCGGTCTTGAGGGTGATCTTGTCGCCGCGCAGCCCCACAATGGTCTGCAACAGGTCGAGCATTTCGCGTGAGTTCTCAGAGTCGCTCAGGGATGCGACGATCTCGAAGGGTTGCTGTACACGCTCCAGATAAGCGCCGAGTTGTGCCTTGAGGGTATCGTCCAACATGGGGTACTTCCTTGTATTCAAGCGACTTTGAGAACCGGCCTCCTGTGTGAATGTTCAGGCGGCCAGAGCGCATCCCGGCGCGCCTTGTGAGCGCGCGGGGGATTGCATGTCCGACAGGGTCGAGACGATTTAGATCTTGCCGACCAGGTCCAACGATGGCGTGATGGTCTTGGCGCCTTCGTTCCACTTGGCAGGGCAGACCTGGCCGGGGTGGCTGGCCACAAACTGAGCCGCGCGCAGCTTGCGCAGGGTTTCCTTCATGTCGCGGGCGATGGCGTTGTCGTGGATTTCAGCGGTCTTGATCACGCCTTCCGGGTTGATCACGAAGGTGCCGCGCAGGGCCAGGCCTTCTTCTTCAATGTGCACGCCAAAGGCACGGGTCAGCGTGTGGGTGGGATCACCAACCAGGGGGAACTTGGCCTTGCCCACGGCAGGCGACGTTTCGTGCCACACCTTGTGCGAGAAGTGGGTGTCGGTGGTGACGATGTAGATCTCGGTGCCCGTCTTTTGGAATTCGGCGTACAGGTCCGCCGCGTCTTCCACTTCGGTGGGGCAGTTGAAGGTGAACGCGGCCGGCATGAACACCAGCACGGACCACTTGCCCTTCAGGGACTCGTCGGACACGGTCACGAACTGGCCGTTGTGGAAGGCCTCGGTCTTGAAAGGCTGGACTTGGGTATTGATCAGAGACATGGCTTGTTTCCTGGTTGGTTGATTGATGGGACGGGCTCAATAATAGGGCGGCTACAGTATAGTTTGTATTGATTGATGCAATATTATTGATTGCTATAGGCTATCAATAGCGTGCATGCGGCCATGCTGTTACTGTCCGCCAAGCTGACCCCGCGCAGCCAAACGGCGCCGGCTGGCCACGATCCAGAGCCCAGCCATTAGCAGCAGCACCGTGCTGGGCTCAGGCACCGCGGCCACCGTGAACTCGGACAGATGAAAGTTGCCCGCGGTATCGTCGCGTCCCGGCCCACCAAAGGGCAGGGAGGGATCTTTCAGCGCCTCCATCCTGAATCCGGTGATACCACT
>JAZJZP010000174.1:0-3077 GCA_040389805.1 Pseudomonadota bacterium | reverse complement strand
GACGCCTTTTGCTCCATCAGGAGCAGAGCCAGGACGGCTCTCGGGAATCTGTAGTTGACGCCGATGGCAAAACCAGGTCAAGGCAGGCCGCCGCAATCGCCCCGGATCGTGGGGCCATGCGGGTGGCGAATGTGGGTGTCGGGACGCACCCTTGAGCCGTGCTTATTTACCGATAGGGCCGCAGAGCCAGGCTGCATGCGGGCTTGACAGCAGATCGGCTTGCCTCTGGTTCCCATCCGGTCGATTGCGAGGGTGAATTGGAGTGGGGCATTGAGGGCAGGGCGGCCTGGTGCCAGGGGTTGACGGGTGTCATTCGAATGAGAACGTGGTGACACACGCAAGGCCCCAAGCTCATCCCGGCGACCTCCAGCGCCAATTCAATGTCAGCACTTTGAACGTTGGCTGACACAGTGTTGGCCTGATGACGAAACCGAGTCATTTGAGCGGGGATTTTGCGTGGCGAGATCGCATCGGCATGTCGATGCTGGTCACCCCTGAAACCTTGTTTTGGAGTCTCATCATGGAATTGATCGTCAGAGCGGTGGATGTCGGATCAGGCAACACCAAGTTCGTCACGGCCGCAACGGGCACAGACATCCGCTGCGCCAGCTTCCAGTCGGTCGCCTACCCCAGCAGCGATGCTGTGCCAGCCTTGCCCGCGAGCGAGCGACGCCAAACGGTGTGCATCCCTGTCGGGCCTCTGTTCTACGAGGTCGGCCCTGATGTTGGCCTCGCAGCGGACACCTTCCGGGCCAGACAACTTCATGACGCATACACAGAGTCGCCGGAGTACCTGGCACTGTTGCGTGGGGCGTTGAGCATGATGAAGCTGCGTCACATCGATCTGCTCGTTGTTGGCTTGCCCGTCTCACACTTCGCAGCCAAGAAGAACGCATTGGAAAAGCTCATGGTGGGCAGCCACGATGTGGGCGGTGGACGAACGGTGACGGTCGGCAAGGCACTCGCCGTGGCGCAGCCTCAGGGGGCGTTGGTTCATTACGCTTCCGAGCACAAGAGAATGGCCACCATCGGCAACGAGCAAAGCCTGATCATCGATCCGGGTTCGCGAACTTTCGACTGGATCGTGGCCCGGGGGATGCGCATGGTGCAAAAGCAAAGCCACTCCCTCAACCGAGGCATGTCGGATGTGTTTCGCTTGCTCGCCCGTGACATCACGAAGAGCATTGGCACGCCATACAACGACTACGACGTCATTGACCGGGCTCTGCGTACCGGCAAGTCGCCGGTGATCTATCAGAAGGCCTACGACATGAGCCGCCATTTGCCCTTGGCCGAATCGGTTGCTGCGCAGGCGGTGTCGTCCATGAGGGAGTGGATCGAATCACCGCACAGCCTGCAGAACATCATCCTGGTCGGGGGCGGGGCGTTCCTGTTTAGAAAGGCGGTCAAGGCGGCGTTCCCACTGCACAAGATCCATGAAGTGAAGGAGCCGATGTTCGCCAATGTGCGGGGGTTTCAGCTCGCCGGGCAGAACTATGCGCGCACTGTGATGCAGGCATCGCGTTCGGACCAGGGTGGGGCCGAGGCGGGAGGTGCTGAATGAGCGCCGATGCCAAAGTGCCGGGTGAGCCGATCCGTTTGGTGTTTGAGTTGACCCGGGCTGATCACCCCAGGCTTTACGATGACCTGATCCGGTTTCCGAAAGGGACGAAGCGGATCAATCGCTTGAGGGTACTGGCCTACGATGGCTTGCTGGTTCAGGGGGGACAGTTTGTTGCGGCAGGACAGCCTGGGTCGATCAGTCATGTACAGCGCGGTGCCGATGAAGTCAACGGTGTCATGACGAATGATTTGTTTGTCCCGTCGCTGAGTGAATGAGGTTCGCGACGTGCTGGGCCGATTGAAGTTTGATCGGCTACTGGCGCGGCACGATTGCTTCAGCACGGTACGAGCTGGCGAGGCAAGGGTGAGCCAAGCGGTCCTTCTCGCAGACTTCTATTGCGCAAGCCCGAAGGCTGATGCCATGCGCTCTTGCTCTCGGACGGGTAAGCCCAAGCGGTCGGCAATTGTTGGCCACTGCCTCACGACCGCCTGGCTGCGCTCAATGATCGCATCGGCGGTCTCGGTATCGACGCGGAAGTAATGTGCCACGGATCGGACCAGGTCTAGGTCCATTGCGTTGTCTGCCTCGCTGATGTTGAGCTTCAGTCCCTGTGATCCGGGTACGGGATTCATGTCGTAGGCCTCGGACAAGCGCCAACCTTTGCCGGGCATCAGGATGAAGCCGTGGTTGCGCAGGTGATCGTCCGTGTTGGAGACCAGGAGGTTGAACACGATGCGCGACCACAGTTCTTGCAAATCAGCATCAGTCTGCGCACCATGGTTGATCAGTACGCGGGCGATTTCCAGGTAGCTGACGCCCGTCGATCCGTCATCACCATCCTGATGGCCAGTGAGCGTCATCGCAGAGGCGAAGTGCAGCCGCCGGCCGTCTGCGGTGCGGTCGAAGCGCTTCACCAAGAAGGTGTGGTGCGGATTGGCGAAGCGGCGTGCCAGGCTGTCAGGTACCTGCAATTGACAGGCGCGCGCAAGCGTGTGCACCACCAGCTCCCATGCGCCCACGTCGTGTTCGTCTCGCACGCTTGGGAACTTGGCAATCCACAAATGGCCATTTGGGTCGGCCACACTGGCCTTTGGTCGCGCACCGCCAAGTGAGCCACCCGGCGCAATCAGCATGCGCAGCCAATCGTCGCCCGCTGCGGCCGTGTTGTTGTCATCACGTTCCAGTGCAAGGCTGGCCGCTTCCAGCTCGCGCAGTTGGACAAACGGCGGTGCAGCCACTCCGTGTCGGTTGTCAAGGAAGTCGCCCGCATCATCAAGCCTCAAGCGCAGCGCGCCGACACGGAAGGCATCATGCACACCCAGCAGATAGTCTGATTCGTGAAGCCGAACTGTCCGGGCTACTCGCCCTGCCCGCTGTTCGCGTTCCAGTCGGCGGCGCATTTCTCGTTCTTCCTGCTCGACAACGCGACGCTCGGCCGTCTCGACGCAAACGCCTTAGCTTTCTAAGAGGGGGAAGCCTTGACCTTCCACGACTTCCTCACCGGGGACGTGCT
>JAZJZP010000173.1:0-6751 GCA_040389805.1 Pseudomonadota bacterium | reverse complement strand
GGAAAAATTCCGCGGCCAGGGCAAGCAGGTCAAGGAACAGGATCTCGCCTGGCGTGAATGGCCGGTGGAGAAGCGCCTCAGCCACGCGCTGGTCAACGGCATCACCGATTTCATCACGGTGGATACCGAGGAGTGCTGGCAACAGATCAAGGCCAAGGGCGGGCGCCCTCTGCATGTGATTGAAGGCCCCTTGATGGCGGGCATGAACACGGTGGGGGATTTGTTCGGTGCGGGCAAGATGTTCTTGCCCCAGGTGGTCAAGTCGGCGCGTGTGATGAAGCAGGCCGTGGCCCACTTGCTGCCCTACATCGAAGAAGAAAAGAAGCTGCTGGAAGATGCGGGCGGCGACGTCAAGCCCAAGGGCAAGATCGTGATCGCCACGGTCAAGGGCGATGTGCACGACATCGGCAAGAACATCGTCACGGTGGTCTTGCAGTGCAACAACTTTGAAGTGGTCAACATGGGCGTGATGGTGCCCTGCGTGGACATCCTCAAGATGGCCAAAGAAAGCGGCGCTGACATCATTGGCCTGAGCGGTCTGATCACACCGAGCCTGGAAGAGATGCAGTACGTGGCCAGCGAGATGGAGCGCGACGAGTACTTCCGCACGCGTCAAACCCCGCTGTTGATTGGTGGCGCCACCTGCAGTCGCGTGCACACGGCGGTCAAGATTTCCCCCAACTATTCCGGCCCTGTGGTGTATGTGCCCGATGCCTCGCGCGCCGTGGGTGTGTGCTCGGAGTTGTTGAGCGACGAGCGCCAGGTGGACTACATCGCCGAGTTGAACGCCGATTACGAGCGCGTGCGCCATCAGCATGCCAACAAGAAGGCCACCCCCATGGTGACGCTGGCGCAGGCGCGCGCCAACAAGACGGTGCTGGACTGGGATCGCTACACGCCGCCCGTGCCCAAGATCACGGGCCGGCGCGTGTTCAAGAATCAGGACCTGGCCGAGTTGGTGCCCTACATCGATTGGGCGCCGTTCTTTCAGACCTGGGACTTGGCCGGGGCCTACCCCGCCATTCTGGATGACGCGGTGGTCGGTGTTGAGGCCCGCAAGGTGCTGGCCGATGCCCAAGCGCTGCTCAAGAAGGTGGTCGAGGGCCGTTGGGTCAGCGCGCATGGTGTCATCGCCCTTTACCCGGCCAACATGGTGGACGACGACACCATCGAGATCTACCGCGACGAGTCGCGCACCGAGGTGCTGATGCGCTGGTCGCCCCTGCGCATGCAGTCCGAGCGTCCAGTGGTCGATGGCGTCAAGCGCGCCAATCGCAGCCTGGCCGACTTCATTGCGCCCAAAGGCGTCAAGCCCGACTACATCGGTTTGTTTGCGGTCACAGCGGGCCTGGGCATCGAGAAGAAGGACGCCGAGTTTCTGGCCCAGCATGACGACTACTCGTCCATCATGCTCAAGTCCCTGGCCGATCGCTTGGCCGAGGCCTTTGCCGAGCGCATGCACGAGCGGGTGCGCAAGGAGTTCTGGGGCTACGCCGATGCGGAGCAACTCAGCAACGTGGCCCTGATCGGCGAGCAGTACCAGGGCATTCGCCCCGCGCCCGGTTATCCGGCCTGCCCGGACCACACCGTCAAGCGCGAGATGTTCCGCGTCTTGCAGGCCGACGAGGTCAGCATGCAGTTGACAGAAAGCCTGGCGATGATGCCAGCGGCCAGCGTCAGCGGTTTCTACCTGGCGCACCCCGAGTCGACCTACTTCAACGTGGGCAAGATCGGGACGGATCAGCTGGAAGACTGGGCCGAGCACCAGGGCCTGCCATTGCGTGAGGCGGAACGGGCGCTGTCACCGAATCTGTGATGGATGGATGCTGATCGAGGTCACACCTCGATCAGCACCAGCTGGGATTCATGGGCTGAAGTGCGGCCTGCTCAGGCCTCGTCCAGCAAGGGCTTGAGGTAATGGCCGGTGTAGCTGCCAGCGTGCACGGCCACCGTCTCGGGCGTGCCGGCCACCACCACCATGCCACCGCCTGAGCCGCCTTCGGGGCCCATGTCGATCACCCAGTCGGCGGTTTTGATGACGTCCAGGTTGTGCTCGATCACGACGATGGTGTTGCCCGCATCGCGCAACTGGTGCAAGACCTTGAGCAGCAAGGCGATGTCGTGGAAGTGCAGGCCCGTGGTGGGCTCGTCCAGGATGTAGAGCGTGCGGCCCGTGTCTCGCTTGGACAGCTCCAGCGCCAACTTGACGCGTTGCGCTTCGCCGCCCGACAAGGTGGTGGCGCTTTGGCCCAGGTGGATGTAACCCAGGCCCACGTCCATCAAGGTTTGCAGCTTGCGCGCGATCGAAGGCACGGCGCTGAAAAAGGCCAAGGCCGCCTCGACCGTCAGGTCCAGCACCTGGTGGATGTTCTTGCCCTTGTAGAGCACTTCGAGGGTTTCACGGTTGTAGCGCTTGCCATGACACACATCGCAGGGCACGTACACGTCGGGCAAAAAGTGCATCTCGACCTTGAGCACGCCATCGCCCTGGCAGGACTCACACCGCCCGCCCGCCACGTTGAAGGAGAAGCGCCCGGCGCCATAGCCCCGCTCGCGCGCGGTGGGCACGTCTGCCATCAGTTCACGAATCGGTGTGAACAGGCCCGTGTAGGTGGCCGGGTTGCTGCGCGGTGTGCGGCCAATGGGCGATTGGTCGACGTTGATGACCTTGTCGAACAGCTCCAGGCCTTCGATCTCGTCATGCGCCGCCGGCTCCAGGTGGCTGTGGTACAGCTTGCGGGCCACGGCGGCGTACAGCGTCTCGTTGACCAGGGTGCTCTTGCCGGAGCCGGACACGCCCGTCACGCAGGTCAGCAAACCCACGGGGATCTCGGCGGTGACGCCCTTGAGGTTGTGGCCTCGGGCATTGACCACACGCAGCCGCGGTGTCTCGTCATTAAAAGGCCGGCGCTGGGCAGGCACCGCGATGCGCAAGGTGCGCGCCAGGTACTGGCCGGTCAGGCTGTCGGGATGTTCAGCCACTTGGGCCGCCGTGCCTTGCGTGATCACCTTGCCCCCATGGATACCGGCCCCTGGGCCCATGTCGATCACGTAGTCGGCGGCGCGGATCATGTCCTCGTCATGCTCGACCACGATGACGCTGTTGCCCAGGTTGCGCAGGTGCTGCAAGGTGCCAATGAGGCGGTCGTTGTCACGCTGATGCAGGCCGATGCTGGGCTCGTCGAGCACGTACATCACGCCGCTCAGGCCCGAGCCGATCTGGCTGGCCAGTCGGATGCGCTGCGCTTCGCCGCCCGACAGGGTGTCCGAGCTGCGGTCCAGGCTCAGGTAGGTCAGGCCCACATCGTTCAAGAAGCGCAGACGCGAGCGGATCTCGCCCACCACCTTGTCGGCGATCTCGGCCTTGGAGCCGACCAGCTTGAGGTTCTCGAAATAGCGCTGCGCATCGGCCAGCGTGGCGTGGGCGATCTCGAAAATGGCGCGCTTGTCGCCGGTCACCGCGTCGTGCAATTTGACATGGCGGGCTTCGCGGCGCAGGCGGGTGCCCTCGCACTCGGGGCAGGCCTTGGGCTGCTGGTAGCGAGCCAGCTCTTCACGCACCGCCGACGAA
The DNA here is from genome assembly GCA_040389805.1 of Pseudomonadota bacterium. Classification (GTDB taxonomy): domain Bacteria; phylum Pseudomonadota; class Gammaproteobacteria; order Burkholderiales; family Burkholderiaceae_C; genus Aquabacterium. The sequence continues at coordinate 3,180 of JAZJZP010000173.1, read as the reverse complement.
TCGGTCTCTTTGAAGCGGCGCTCAAAGTTGCGGATGACGCCTTCAAAGGGGTGGCTGCGCTTGACCTTGCGCTTCTTGCCCGCCGTGCCTTCGGCTTCGTAGACGAACTCGATTTCTTCATCGCCCGAGCCGTACAAGATCACCTTTTGCAGGGCCTCGGGCAGCTCTTCAAAGGGCTGCTCAATGTCGATGCCGTAGTGCTTGCCCAGGGTCTCGATCAGGGAGTAGGTGTACGAGTTGCGGCGATCCCATCCCTTGACGGCGCCGCTGCCCAAGCTCAGGCTGGGGAAGGCCACCACGCGCTGCGGATCAAAGGCAATCACCTGGCCCAGGCCATCGCACGACGGACAGGCGCCCACGTGCGAGTTGAACGAAAACAGGCGTGGCTCCAACTCGGCCAGCGAGTAGCTGCACACCGGGCAGGCGAACTTGGACGAATACACGTGCTCTTGTGCCGTGTCCATCTCCAGCGCTATGGCCCGACCATCGGCCAGGCGCATGGCGGCTTCAAAGCTCTCGGCCAGTCGCTGGCCCATGTCGGCGCGCACCTTGAGCCGGTCCACCACCACGTCCACATCGTGCTTTTCGTTCTTGGCCAAGGGTTGCAGGTTGGCCGCCTCGACCACCTCACCATCCACCCGAAACCGCACATACCCCTGCGACTGCATTTCTGCAAACAGGTCGGCATGTTCGCCTTTGCGGTCGCGCATGACGGGCGCGAGGATCATCAGCTTGGTGTCCTCGGGCATGGCCAACACGGCGTCCACCATCTGGCTGACGCTTTGCGAGCGCAGGGGCAAGGCGTGGTCGGGGCAGAACGGCGTGCCGGCGCGGGCATACAGCAAACGCAGGTAGTCGTGAATCTCGGTCACGGTGCCCACGGTGGAGCGCGGGTTGTGGCTGGTGGCCTTTTGCTCGATCGAGATCGCCGGGCTCAGGCCCTCGATCACGTCCACATCGGGCTTGTCCATCAGTTGCAAGAACTGACGCGCGTAGGCGCTCAGGCTCTCGACGTAACGGCGCTGCCCTTCGGCATACAGCGTGTCAAACGCCAGGCTGGATTTGCCCGACCCCGACAAGCCCGTGATCACCACCAACTGGTGGCGCGGGATGTCCAGATCGATGTTCTTGAGGTTGTGGGTTCGGGCCCCACGCACCTGGATCAAGGGAATGTCATGGCGCACCACGGCGGCGCGAGACAGGTCGGACGGAGATTCAGAACGGGACATCGGGCGGGGCACGGAAGGCAGGTCGGGGCAACCGACCATCATACGACCCCAGTGGCCCCCTGCAAACACTTCTCAAGTCGGGACACTTTGTGCCGAAATCCGAAGGATGAGCAACCCCGCCCTGGCCCACCCCCATGTCGCGCCTCACGGCGTCAAAGCATGGCTGCTGAGCAGTGACCCCGCACGGCAGCTGATGTTGCAGCGCATCCTGATGGCCGACCTGCTGTGCCTGTCCATTGACCTGTTGCGCGCGGTGGGGGCCTATTTGGGCCTGATCAGCATAGATCGCTTGCTGATCCAGGTGTTCTTCGATGTCACAGGGCTCTCGATTTTTTACCTGATGGTACGACTGGGCCACACCCGTCACTTCAAAGACCCGGCCATCACCCTGCCGCAAATTCTGTTTGGTTTGAGTTCGGTCGTGATTTCGTATGGGCTGATCGAGGTGGGGCGTGGCGCTGCGCTCCAGATGCTGTGTGTGCTGCTGGTCTACGGCATGTACCGTTTGACACCCCGCCAGATCATGATCGCCGGTGGTCTGACCGTGGCCATGCTGGTGGGCATGGTGGCCGCCATGAGCCACCTGGCCATTCCAGGCTTTGACCTCCAGGAAGAAATCATGAACATGGCCCTGTCGGCCGTGCTGCTACCGGTTCTGTCGTTCATTGCCAAACGTGTCAGTGAGATGCGGACCAAACAGATGGCCCAGAGCGTTGAATTGAGCTCGACTGTGGACCGACTCAAGGAGCTCGCCACCAAAGACGCCCTCACGGGTTTGACCAACCGACGCCACATGCTCACACTCATGGAAGATGAATGCAAACGCCTTGACCGCACCGGCAAGGTATTTTGTGTCGCCATTTTGGACATCGACCACTTCAAACACATCAATGATGGCCACGGCCACCCCATGGGTGATGCCGTGCTCAAACAACTGGCCTCGCTGGCCTTTGGCACGCTACGGGCCTCGGATGTCTTTGCGCGCTGGGGAGGCGAAGAGTTTCTGATCCTGATGCCCGACTCGGACCTCAAAGGCGCCGAGCAGAGCTTGGTGCGCTTGCGCGAGCACTTGGGCAAACATTGGGGCTTTGAGGTGCAAGGCCACTGGCATCCGGTGACCCTGTCGGCTGGCGTGACCCAATACCGCCAAGGCGAGGACCTGGCACTCACCCTGGAGCGCGCCGACCGGGCGCTGTACGCCGCCAAAACCCATGGCAGGAATCAGGCCAGGTCGGCATGAAGACGCTCGCACGCGCCCGCCCTGCGCAAGAGGCACTCCTGGGCCAACAGCCGACCGACACGGTGCCTGGATGGAGTCGACTGGTGTTCGGTGCCGACCCCCATTTACGCTTGCGCTTGCAGCGCTCCATGATGGCCACCCTCGTCTACGTGGTGTGGATCGCACTGGCACTCTATGCCGCCTCCATCTCCATCGTGTCCTGGAGCAACATCGCCATCCCCGCCACGTTCGCCGTGGTGGGATTGATCACGTTCTACGCCCTGCTGCGCTCGGGGTACAGCCGTCGGTTCAGCGACCCCAGCCTCACCCTGGCGCAGATGGTCTTCGCCATCGCCGCCATCATGTTGTCTTACGTGATGACGCCACCCACCCGCAGCGCGGCGCTACAAGTGCTGTGCCTGATCCTCGTGTTCGGCATGTTTGGCTTGAAGCCCCGCGAAACCACCCTGGTGGGCATTGGCGCGGTGTTGTGTTTGGCCGCCAACCTGTTGGGCATGTGGTATTGGGGTGGACCCCAGTTTGAATGGTCCCGTGATGGCATTAACGGCCTGTTGGCCTGCGTCATCATGCCGGTCCTGTCCACCCTAACTCGGCACTTCAGCCAACTGCGCATGGATCTGGCCGAGCAGAAGAAGACACTGAACATTGCCTTGCAGCAGGTTCAGATTCTGGCCACCCGCGATCCGCTCACCAGCCTGTACAACCGCGGCT
>JAZJZP010000172.1:8859-10509 GCA_040389805.1 Pseudomonadota bacterium | reverse complement strand
GCGGGTTCACGGTGTTGAAGGTGCCCATCAACAGGTCGCGGGTTTCCAGGTCGATTTTGTGGATGGCATCTTCAAGGGTCTGGATGGCGTCATTCAGGTCGGCCGTTTGCGAGTCCAAAAAGCCCTTGCGCTCACGCGCTGCGGTCAACTCATCCAGAGCGGCCAGGTTGACGGCGCCCAAGGCATTGATGTCACGCTGAATGCGGTCGATCTCGGTCTGCAGGCCGTACAGCTTGACGCCGTCTTGTTCAATTTGCAGCGCCAGCGCTTCAAGACTGGCTTCGGCGGCGATGAGCTGCTCCATGAACTGAGCCCCACCCAGCGAGGCGGCTTGCTCTTCAAGCTGGAGCTTGGTGATCTGATCACGCAGGGGTTGCAGGCTGCGCTCGAACTCCATGCGCTGCTCGTCGGCGCGACGCAATTGGGCCGACAGGTCGTCATAACGGCTGCGGGTCTGGCCCAGCGCGCCTTCTTTTTCAAGCTTGATCGCCAAGGCCTCGTCCAGGCCCGTGCCCGAGGCGGTTTCGCTCAAGCGCGCATGCTCTTCATGCAAGGCCACGGCCGAGGCCTCGTTGGCCTGGATCTGCTGCTGCGAGGTCTCAATGCCGCGTTGCAACTCACCACGTCGGGCCGACATGGTGCGGGCGCTGAAGGCGGCTTCTTGGGCCTGGCGCTCCAAGGCCCGCGATTGCTCGCGTGCATGGTTGAGCTTGCGTTCGGCCTCGATCACGGCTTCTTCAAGTTGAGCGTGACGCTCTTGGGCGTCGGCCAGCGTCAGGTCCAGCTCTTCAAAGCGGGCTTCGCCGGTGGCACGGCGTTCGTTCAAGTCCTCCAGCTGGCCATCGATCTCCGCCATCTCGCTGACGAGTTGATCGCGTCGAGCATTGCTCTGCTGGGCAAGCTGCGTCAGGCGCAGCACTTCAACCTGCAGTTGATGGGTGCGCTGTTGACGCTCGCTGGTCTCACGGCGGGCCGTGACCAAACGCTGCGATGCATCGGTGTAAGCCGCTTCGGCCCGGATCAAGGCAGAGCGCGCTTCGTCAGCCATCATGGCCTGGGCACGCACTTGCTTTTCTAGACTCTCGATCTCTTGGGCGCGGGCCAGCATGCCGGCCTGCTCGGAATCGGGCGCGTAAAAGCTCACCGCGAACTGGCTAACCGCATGGCCCGCCACGGTCATGATGACCTCGCCATGCGTGAGCTTGCTGCGATTGGCCAGCGCCTCTTCCATGGAGCCCGCGGTGTAGACACCTTCGAGCCAATCGTTGAGCAAGGCCTTCAGGCCGTCATCACCCAGACGCAACAGGTCAGACAAGCGAGGCAAGGTCTGATGGGCATTGCTGATCTGCCCCTGTGGCAGGCTGTAAAACGCCAGCTTGGCCGGGGGCGCATCGTGCTCGAAAGCGCGCACGGTCTCCACGCGGCCGACTGCAAGAGCCGACAGACGCTCGCGCAGGGCCGATTCGAGCGCGTTTTCCCAGCCGTTTTCAATGTGAATCTTGGTCCACAGGCCCGGCAAACCATCCAGGCCATGCTTGGCCAGCCATGGCTTGAGCTTGCCCTCGGTCTGCACCTTCTCTTGCAAGGCACGCAGGGCCTCCAGGCGAGCCGACAACTCAGACTGTTTGGAGGTCTGGGCGTTGGACTGGG
>JAZJZP010000172.1:3456-8811 GCA_040389805.1 Pseudomonadota bacterium | reverse complement strand
CTGACTCCAACTGGCGCTTCAAGTCGGTCAGGCGCAGCTCGTCGGGCACGGCCAAGGTCTGCTTTTCAGCGGCCATGCGCTCGCGTCGCAAATTGAGCTGTCGAGACTGGTCGTCAATATTGCGCGACTCGGCCGCCAGCAGTTGGATCTGCTGCTGCACTTGCCCGGCCACGCCGCGTTGCTCATTGGCCTTCTGGCTGGAAGCGCGCACGCTGTCTTCAAAGGTCGGCACATTGCCGGCCAGCTCTTCGGCCTGGGCGGCCAGAATCTCGGCTTGCTCTTCAGCGGCCGCCATCTGCTCAGCCAGCGTTTCCAGCTCGTCTTCGGCAGAGGTTTTGCGCTCGGCCCACTGGTCGTTCTGGCCCTTCAACTCGGCCAAGCGCTGCTCGACCTTCTGGCGGCCCTCGACCACATAGCGGATGCGCTCTTCCAGGCGGCTGACTTCGAGGTTGGCTTCGGCCAAGGCGCCTTGCGCCGTGTGCAATTCGTCGCTGGACTCGTAATGGGCCTGGCGCACGTGTTCAAGCTCGGCTTCAACATGGCGCAACTCGGCCATGCGGCCCTCCAGCGCGTTGGTCGCCTCCAGGATGCCCAACTTGATGCGGGCCTCTTCAGTCGACGCATCACGGTGCTTGAGGAACCACAACTGGTGCAGCTTCGTGGTGCCCTGCTCTTGCAGCGCGTTGTACTTGGTGGCGACCTCGGCCTGGCGCTCTAACTTTTCGAGGTTGTTGTTCAACTCACGCAGGATGTCGTCCACGCGGGTCATGTTTTCGCGGGTGTCCTTGAGGCGATTTTCAGTCTCGCGGCGGCGCTCTTTGTACTTGGATACACCGGCGGCCTCTTCAAGGAACAAGCGCAATTCTTCGGGCTTGGACTCGATGATGCGGCTGATGGTGCCTTGGCCAATGATGGCGTAAGCGCGCGGGCCCAGCCCGGTGCCCAGAAACACATCCTGCACGTCACGGCGGCGCACGGGCTGGTTGTTGATGAAGTAGCTGGACGTGCCGTCGCGGGTCAGCACCCGCTTGACGGCAATCTCGGCGAATTGATTCCACTGCCCGCCCGCCCGAGCGTCTTCATTGCTGAACACCAGCTCCACACTGGCGCGACTGGCTGGTTTGCGATGGCCCGAGCCATTGAAAATGACGTCCTGCATCGACTCGCCACGCAGCTCCGAGGCTTTCGACTCGCCCAGCACCCAGCGCACCGCATCCATGATGTTGGACTTGCCGCAGCCATTGGGCCCCACCACCCCGACCAGTTGCCCGGGCAGTTGAAAGGTCGTGGGCTCGACAAATGACTTGAAGCCAGACAGCTTGATCGAATTCAGGCGCATGCTTTTGGAACGCTAGTGGGACGCCAGGCCTATGGCGACTAAGTCATTGATTTATATGAAAAAACACACTAAATAGCGCATTTATTCGGGTCAAGGATGATAGCATCCGCGATCCCCTGACCTCCTTGCGTTTGCAGTCCATCATGGCCAAGAAAGCTCCTTCAGCCTCCCCCGCCGCGCCCGCCGCTCAAAAAGCCGCCAAGGCCATCACCGTGGGGGTGCGGGCCAAGCCGGCCTCGCCGCCGTCGGCCCCCTCGCGCCAGTTGGACGCTTTTCCAAATCCGGCGCCTCAGCGCGACTATGTGATCCAGTTCCAGGTGCCCGAGTTCACCTGCTTTTGCCCGCTGACCGGCCAGCCTGATTTTGCGCACTTCACCATCGACTGCATCGCCGACAAGCTCTGCGTCGAGCTCAAAAGCTTGAAGATGTACATGTGGAGCTACCGCAATGACGGCGCTTTCCATGAAAAAGTCACCAACGACATCCTCGACGACATCGTCAAGGCGGTGGCTCCGCGTTACTTGCGCATCACCGCCAAGTGGTACGTGCGCGGCGGCATCTACACCAATGTGGTGGTTGAGCACCGTAAAAAGGGCTGGAAGCCGCAACCCAAGGTCGACCTGCCTCAGCACACACCAGAAACCGGCCTGTTGGGTTGATGCAGGTCAACAGGCCAAACTAGCCATCAAGATTCTGGCTTGAGTTGCCGATAGCCAAGAGATGAAAAGCAGCATCTCCTGATGAAATCTCCGTCGTGGCTGAATACTTTGGCAGATTGGATCCTGGGGCAAGAGCCCAGGCTGCGTCGCCACGTTCTTTTTCTGGTCGCCTGCTTGCCGTTCTACATCGTCAGCATTGGGGTGACATGGCAGACGGCATCCATCGGATTGATCAGTCAGCAAAATGCCGAACTGCTGGCGGGCATCAGTATTGGCATCTTTTCCATCATATTCATCCTGGTGCGATCGGGGTGGAGCCAGACCCTGAGTGACCCCGTCCTGACCTTTCCGCACGCCGTGGCCAGCGTTGGCGTCTGCATCCTGGCCTTCATGCTGCTGGGAGCGGTTCGCGCCAATGTCCTGATCCTGATTGGTCAAGTCATCGTGACCTCCATGTTCGGTTTGAGGCCACATCAGATCCTGAAATTGGGCCTGCTCACCGCAGGCTTGTTGACCGCCGCCACCATCGTCCTTTGCTGGATGGATCCCGTTCGCTATACGCCAGCCATCAGCATCACCATCCTGGCAGTAGGCGGCCCCACGCTGTTGACCTTGTCTCTGATCGCCAAGTGGGTCAGCGACATCCGCGTCCGCATTGGTCGGCAGGCCAAGGAGTTGAGTCAGGCCGTGCGCACCTTGGAGCAAATGGCCACCTCCGACATGCTCACGGGTTTGCACAACCGCCGGTTCATGACCGACTTGGCCGAAGAAGAACTCAAGCTGATGGCGCGCACAGGCACGCCTTTTTGCGTCGCACTGATCGATCTCGACCACTTCAAGAACATCAACGACCGCTTTGGCCACCACGCTGGTGATACCGCCCTCAGCGAATTCGCCAGCACCGCGGTGAGCGGATTGCGCCAAGTTGACAAGCTGGGCCGCTGGGGCGGCGAAGAGTTCTTGCTGATGCTCCCGCAACTTGCCCAGACCGATGCATACAGCGCTTTGGAGCGTTTGCGGCAGTCCATTGAAAGCCTGTCGTTCGTGGAGCAGGAAGAACAAGAACCGAGTCACCACGCCGGCGAGAGCCTGGAGCACCTCGTTGACCGCGCCGATCAAGCCGTCTATGAGGCCAAAAAATCGGGACGCAACCGCTGCGTCGTTGCGCCAGCGCATGCGTCGCAAGAGGCTCGCGTATGAACAGCGAGCGAGTCCCGGAAAACCTCGCCATTCCCGACCCCCTGCTCGATGGTGTCAATCAAGTGGTCACGGTCATCTTTGGACCGGATCGAACCACACGCGCACGCACCGCTGCCATCTTGCTCTGTGCCTTGATCTATGCCATTTGCTGCTGGGCAGCCTTCCACGGTGCTTCGATAGGCATCATGCGGGCCTTCGCCCCCAAACTGCTGGTAATCACGACCATCCCAGCTTACGCGATTTTTTATAGCCTGGTGCGCTCAGGCTGGTCCAAACGCCTGCAAGACAAGACGCTGATGATCCCGCAGATCATTTTCGCGCTGATGAGCATCTCATTTGCCTACACGGCCGTGGGCCCCTCTGATCGGGGCATGGTGTTGGTGCTGATTCCACTGGTCATGGTGTTTGGCATGTACACCCACACGCCCAGACACTCAGTCCAAGTGGGGCTGCTAGCCATGCTGATGCTGGGCGCCAGTACGGGCTTGCTTTCCCAGTGGGATCCGACCTACTACCCACCAGCTTACGAATTGATTCGATTCGAAATGCTGGCAGGCACCGTGCCTTCGCTGATCTTTTCGGCCTACCAAATTTCGTCGTGGCGCAACCGGCTCGCCCAGCAACGCAGTGAACTCAAAGAAGCACTGGCCAAGGTGCAGGAACTGGCCTCCCGCGATGCATTGACAGGCCTCTACAACCGACGCTACATGCAAGACAAGCTGGACAACTGTGTTCAACGCTTTGACCGCTATGGTGAGCGATTCACCGTCACTCTGATCGACCTGGACCACTTCAAACGTGTCAATGACCAGCATGGTCACCGCGTGGGTGACGAGGTGCTGGTGTCGTTTGCCACAGCAGCCGGGATCGTGCTGCGTGACACCGACACGATTGCACGCTGGGGCGGCGAGGAGTTTCTCGTGTTGATGCCCAACACCAGCGAGCACAAAGCCCTCGCTGCCATGGAGCGCCTGCGCGGCGCACTGACCAAATGTGTGACCTCTGCCACAGAGCCCTCCCTGAAGGTGACCTTTTCGGCGGGGGTGGCATTGCACGACAGCATCACCCCATTGACACAGACCATTGAGCGGGCAGACAAGGCGCTCTACCAAGCCAAACACGAAGGACGCGACCGCGCTATCGCAGCCCCATCATCAGGGCAGAGATAATCGGGCCCATGAATCCCTTGTTGTCCAAACTTCAGCCCTATCCGTTCGAGCGCCTCAGGGCGCTCACCAAGGGCATCATCCCCAATCCTGCCCTGCGCGCCATCAGCTTGGGGATTGGCGAGCCCAAACATCCCACCCCGAGTTTCATCAAACAAGCCTTGGTGGACGCCCTGGATGGTTTGGCCAGCTACCCCGCCACCGCGGGCGAACCTGCCCTGCGTGAGTCCTGCGCCCGCTGGGTGCAACGCCGCTATGGCCTGAACCTGGACCCCGCTACGCAGATTTTGCCGGTCAATGGCTCGCGCGAGGCCTTGTTTGCCTTGGCACAAGTGGTGGTTGATCCCACCCAGCACCTGGATCAAGGGGGCCCCACCGTTGTCTGCCCCAATCCCTTTTATCAAATTTATGAAGGGGCAGCCCTGCTGGCCGGGGCGCGCGTGGTGTTTGCCAACTCAGACCCGGCACGCAACTTCGCCGCCGACTGGGCCAGTCTCCCAGAATCGACCTGGGCCACCACCCAACTGCTGTATGTGTGCTCGCCCGGCAACCCCACGGGCGCGGTCATGCCGCTGGACGAGTGGGCGCGGCTGTTTGAATTGAGCGACCGCCATGGTTTTGTCATCGCGGCCGACGAGTGCTACTCCGAGATCTATTTCCGCGAAGGCCCCGATGCGGCGCCCCTGGGGGGGCTGGAGGCGGCCCAAAAACTGGGGCGCAACGACTTTCGCAACCTCATCTCACTGACCAGCCTGTCCAAGCGCTCCAACGTGCCCGGCATGCGCTCGGGCTTTGTGGCGGGTGACGCCAAGTTGCTGAAGGCCTTCTTGCTCTACCGCACCTACCACGGCAGCGCCATGAGCCCCACCGTGCAGCGCGCCAGCATCGCCGCCTGGGACGACGAAGCCCATGTGATTGAAAACCGTGCCCTCTACCGGCAAAAGTTCGAGCGCGTCACCCCTATCCTGGCCTCGGTGATGGACGTGGCCTT
>JAZJZP010000172.1:0-3446 GCA_040389805.1 Pseudomonadota bacterium | reverse complement strand
CCTGTGGGCGGGCATCCCGACACATATCGGCCAAGGCAGCGACGAATGGTTCACGAAAGAGCTGCTCGCTCAATACAATGTGGCCGTTCTGCCAGGCAGTTTTCTGGCGCGTGAATCGAATGGCATCAACCCCGGCGCAGGCCGTGTGCGCATGGCCCTGGTGGCTGGCGTGGACGAATGCGTCGAGGCTGCGGAACGAATCCGCACCTTCATCCAATCTTTTTGATTCTTTACATTTTTTGATCGACTCAGCATGACTCAAGCTCTCCAGACCACCATCGACAACGCCTGGGAACAGCGCGCATCGCTCTCGCCTGCCGCAGCTCCTGCCGAAGTGCGTGACGCCGTCAACCACATCATCGACCAACTCGATACCGGCAAAGTCCGCGTGGCCGAGAAGATCGATGGCCAATGGATCACGCACCAGTGGCTTAAAAAGGCCGTGCTGTTGAGCTTTCGCCTCAATGACAACGTGCCCATGGGCCAAGGCGATCTGCAGTTCTATGACAAGGTGCCCACCAAGTACGCAGGCATGAGTGCCCAAGCGCTGGCCGCCACCGGTGTGCGCGTGGTGCCACCTGCCGTGGCCCGTCGTGGCAGCTTTCAGGCCAAGAACGTGATCCTGATGCCCTCTTATGTCAACATCGGTGCCTACGTCGACGAAGGCGCCATGGTCGATACCTGGGCCACCGTTGGTTCGTGCGCGCAAATCGGCAAGAACGTGCACCTGTCGGGTGGCGTAGGCATTGGTGGCGTGCTGGAGCCACTGCAAGCCAACCCCACCATCATCGAAGACAACTGCTTTATCGGCGCACGCTCCGAAGTGGTCGAAGGCGTGATCGTCGAAGAGAACTCGGTGATCTCGATGGGCGTGTACATTGGCCAGAGCACCAAGATCTATGACCGTGCCACGGGCGAAGTGACCTATGGTCGCATCCCCGCCGGTTCGGTCGTGGTTAGCGGCAACCTGCCCAGCGCCGATGGCAAGTACTCGCTGTACTGCGCGGTGATCGTCAAGCGGGTCGATGCCCAAACCCGCTCCAAGACCAGCATCAACGACTTGCTGCGCGCTTAAATCCACACCAAACCGAGGAGTCCTTGATGAGTGAAGGCAATCTGGAACGCGTCCTGCGTTTGATGGCAGAAAAAAAGGCGTCGGACATTTTTCTGTCGGCCAACACGCCCATCCTCATCAAACTCCAAGGGCAGCTCCTGCAACTGACGGATCAGCCGCTCAAACCGTCGCAGCCACGCCAATTGCTGGCCGAAATGCTCTCGCCCACCCAAATGGAAGAGCTCGAAGAGACCGGAGAACTCAATGTGGGTCTGACGATCCCGGGGGTGGCGATCTTCCGGCTCAGTGCCTTCAAGCAGCGCGGCTCCATCGCTGCGGTGTTTCGCTACATCCCTTCCGATATCCCGGCCCTCGACACACTGGGCGTGCCCGCTGTGCTGTCGAGCATGGTGATGGAAAAGCGCGGACTGATCATTCTGGCGGGCGCCACCGGCACCGGCAAAAGCACCACGCTGGCCTCCATGCTGGAGCTGCGCAATCAACGCATGACCGGCCACATCCTGACCATTGAAGACCCGATGGAGTTTTTGTTCTCGAACAAAAAATCCGTGGTCAACCAGCGTGAAGTGGGTCGCGACACGGCCTCGTTGCAAGTCGGCCTGCGCAACGCATTGCGTCAAGCGCCCGACTGCATTTTGATCGGCGAAATCCGCGACCGTGAAACCATGACAGCGGCTATCTCGTATGCCTTGTCGGGCCACCTGGTGCTCTCGACCCTGCACGCCAACAACAGCTACCACGCGCTGGGCCGCATCTTGTCGTTCTACACCCCGGAAGCCCGTCCTGCCTTGTTGAGCGACTTGTCATCAGGCCTCAAAGGCATCGTGTCTCAGCGTCTGCTGCGCACCGTCGCCGGTGGCCGCGCCCCCTCGGTTGAGGTGCTGCTCAACACCAAGCTGGTGTCCGAATTGATTGAAAAGGGCGACTTTACGGGCGTCAAAGAAGCCATGGAAAAGTCCATGGCCGAGGGCTCACAAACCTTCGAGCAGGACATTGCCCGCCTGATCACCGAAGGCAAGGTGACCCGCGACGAAGGCTTGGCCAACTCCGACTCACCCACGAACCTGATGTGGCGCTTGCAAAACGACATGGGAGCCACCAGCAAGCTCACCGCAAAACCAGAAGAGAACGACGACGGCCCCTCCTTCACCGACATCACGCTGGAAGTGCACAACGACACCCGCAACAGCGGCTTTGGCTCCACAGGATTTGGTTCTACCCGTTTCTAACCCCAGACCGCCCTGCTCACCATGACTGCCACCCTGCGCCTGACCGAGGCGCTGATTGCCCGACCTTCTGTCACGCCCGATGATGGCGGCTGCCAGGCGGTGTTCATTGAACGCCTACAGGCCCTGGGTTTTGAGTGCCACACCCTCACCTTCGGCCCCGTTGACGCCCTGGTGACCAATCTGTGGGCCATCAAGCGCGGCCATGGACATGCCAGTGGAGCGCCCACCTTGGTGTTTGCCGGCCATACCGACGTGGTGCCCACCGGCCCCTTGGAGCAATGGACCAGCCCGCCATTTGTGCCCAGTCACCGCAACGGCTATTTGTATGGGCGCGGCGCCGCCGACATGAAAACCTCACTGGCCGCCATGTTGGTGGCCACTGAAGAATTCGTCGCAGCCCACTCGCAACACGCGGGCAGCATTGCCTTCTTGCTCACCAGCGATGAAGAAGGCCCCTCGGTCGACGGCACCGTTCGGGTCTGCGAATGGCTCACGCAACGAGGCGAGCGGCTGGATTGCTGCATCGTGGGCGAGCCCACCTCGGTCAAGTCCGTGGGCGACATGATCAAAAATGGCCGACGCGGCTCGATGTCTGGCAAGTTGCGCATCCAAGGCGTGCAAGGCCACATTGCCTACCCGCACCTGGCCCGCAACCCCATCCATCTGGCCGCACCGGCCTTGGCCGAGCTCAGCAGCATCAGCTGGGACCTGGGCAACGAGCACTTCCCGCCGACCAGTTGGCAGATGTCCAACATCCATGCGGGCACGGGCGCCAACAACGTCATCCCCGGCGAGTTGGTGGTTGACTTCAACTTCCGCTTCTCGACCGAATCCACCCCTGAGGGCTTGCAAGAGCGCCTGCAAACGGTGTTGAGCAACCATGGGCTGGACTTCACGATTGACTGGGTTGTGGGCGGGCGCCCCTTCCTGACCCGACCGGGTGCTTTGATAGAAGCCATCTCCGGCGCCATCTCCGAGGTCACCGGCCTGAACACGGTACTGTCCACCACCGGCGGCACCTCGGACGGGCGTTTCATCGCCCAGATCTGCCCGCAAGTGGTCGAGTTTGGCCCCGTCAACGCCAGCATCCACAAGATCGATGAACATGTGGCCGTGGTTGACATCGAGCCCTTGAAGAACAT
>JAZJZP010000171.1:2621-14818 GCA_040389805.1 Pseudomonadota bacterium | reverse complement strand
TTTGGGCCCACCATCCGCGGCGCCCACGCACCCGGCGAGTCGGTCGAGATCGCCTCGGTGGGCCGCACCTGGCATTTGCTGACCGCCATTTTGGGAGCCGTGCACGCATGAGCGAGCACAGCAAGGGCAGCGACCTTGAGTTGCTACTGACCCGCACCATGCCCTTTGGCAAACACAAAGGCCGCGTGATCGCCGACCTGCCCGGCAACTACCTCAACTGGTTCGCACGCGAGGGCTTCCCGCCCGGAGAGATCGGGCGCCTGCTGGCCCTGATGCATGAGCTGGATCACAACGGGCTGACATCACTGCTGGACCCGTTGCGATCGCGATGACGGCACCGCTGAGACGCTTCAAATCCTCAAGACCACATCCGACGTCGGGCACGCCACACAGGGCAGGATGCAGCCCTCGTCCTTCTCATCCAAGCTCAGTCCTGGCCACTCGATGAGGTAGCGCACGCTGCCGCTTTGCAAGTGACACAGACACTCGCGGCAAGTGCCGTTGCGGCACGAACTTTTCAAGACGATGCCCGCCATGGCGGCCGAGCTCAACAAGGTGTTGGAGGGCTCGGCATCAAAACACTGCCCGCTGGGCTCAAGGCGCACCTGGTACGTCATGCTCACGTCATGCTCCGGCCACGGTCAGAGAAAGCGCTCCAAAATGCGGCGCGAATTGCGGTCCAGGGCCATGCGGTCACGGATCAGAAACTGCACGCCGTGCCCGCTGGAGATCAGCAAGGCGGGCCCGGCCAGTCGGCGGATGTCTTCTTCGCCCTTGAGCACAAAGGTTGTGTTGCCACGGTCGGTTTCGACCTCCCAGAGGCTGGGCGTCGAGAAGGTCGAGACGGCCTTGATGCGGGTGATCTCGGGCTCGAACTCGCGGCTCGCCAGCTCTTCGTCCAGCAAGGCGCGCAGCTCGGCGGGCAACTGGTCGAGGTGCTCGATCCAGGCCAGTTCATGGCCCTCGGTGCTCACCAAGGACACGCCCTCCAAGGGCGCGGCCATCGGGAAGGCCCGCACCGGCACCACCCCTTCGTGTCGCTCGCCAGCGGCATCTGTCAGCACCAGTCGGCCAAAGGCATTGCGTTCAAGTCGATAGTCGATCGTCGTGGTGGTCGTCATGGGCTGCCTCACTCTTCCAGCACGGCGGCCGTGCGCGCTTGTGCCTGATACAGACGCCAGTAAGCGCCCTCTTTGGCCATCAGTTCGTCGTGCGGCCCCACTTCCACCACCTGCCCCCGGTCCATCACCACCAGGCGGTCAGCCTTGCGCAGGGTGGACAAACGGTGGGCAATGGCGATGGTGGTGCGGCCTTGCACCAGGTTGTCGAGCGCCTTCTGGATCTCTTGTTCGGTCTCGGTGTCGACCGAGGACGTGGCCTCGTCCATGATCAAAATGCAAGGATCGATCAGCAAGGCCCGCGCGATCGAAATGCGCTGGCGTTCGCCGCCCGACAGGCCCTGTCCACGCTCGCCCACCAGCGAGTCATAGCCTTGCGGCAGACGCAGGATGAACTCATGCGCGTGCGCCGCCCGGGCTGCGGCCACGATCTCGGCGCGGCTCGCCTCCGGTTTGCCATAGGCGATGTTCTCGGCGATGGTGCCAAAGAACAAGAACGGCTCTTGCAGCACCAAGCCGATGTGGCGCCGGTAGTCCGACACCCCATAGCGTCGGATGTCGACGCCATCGACGCGGATGGAACCATCGGTGACATCGTAGAAGCGGCAAATCAGGTTGACCAAGGTGCTCTTGCCCGAGCCGCTGTGGCCCACCAGGCCGATCATCTCGCCCGGCTTGATGTCCAGGTCCAGCCCCCGGATGACGGCGCGGTTGCCGTAGCGAAAGCCAATGTCGCGCATCTCGATGCGGCCTTGCAACTGACCAATCGGCGTCGGCTGTGCGGGCTCGGGCACGTTGGAGACGTGGTCCAGGATGTCGAAAATGCGCTTGGCCCCGGCCGCCGCTTTTTGCGTGACCGACACGATGCGGCTCATCGAATCGAGTCGCCCGTAAAACCGGCCGATGTAGGCAATGAAGGCGGTGAGCACACCCACCGTGATCTCGTGCTTGGACACCTGCCACACGCCAAACGCCCAGACCACCAGCAGCCCGATCTCCGTCATCAGAGACACCGCGGGCGAGAACAGCGACCAGGTCTGGTTGAGCCGGTCATTGACCGCCAGGTTGTGCTGGTTGGCGATGCGAAACCGCTCCGACTCGCGCCGCTCTTGGGCAAAGGCCTTGACCACACGGATGCCTGGAATGGTGTCGGCCAGCACATTGGTCACGTCCGACCAGACACGGTCGATCTTTTCAAAGCCGGTGCGCAGGCGGTCCCGCACCACGTGGATCAGCCAGGCGATGAAGGGCAAGGGCACCAACGTGACCAGGGCCAGCCACGGGTTGATCGAGAACAAGATGACCGCGGTCATCACGATCATCAGCACATCGGTGGCGAAATCAAGCGCGTGCAGCGACAAGAACACGCAGATGCGGTCGGTCTCCGAGCCAATGCGGGACATCAGATCGCCCGTGCGCTTGCCGCCAAAGTAGTCGAGCGACAGGCCCAGCAGGTGGTCAAAGGTGGCGGTGCGCAGGTCGGCCCCGATGCGCTCGGACACCAAGGCCAGCAAATAGGTGCGCGCCCAGCCCATGCCCCAGGCCGCGATGGCGGCCAGCAACAGCCCACCCAAATAGCCGGCGACCAGCCAGGGGTCAATGTGCTTTCCGTTTTGAAACGGAATCAGCACGTCGTCCATCAGCGGAATGCTGAGGTAGGGCGGGATCAGCGTGGCGGCGGTCGAGGCCAGGGTCAGGGCAAAACCGGCGATCAACTGCCCCTGGTAGGGCTTGGCAAAGCGCCCCAGGCGCAGCAACACCCAGGTCGACGGAGGCGTATTGGGCTCGCGACTGCACACCGGACACTCGTCGGCATCAGGCGGCATCGGCGCCTTACAGGACGGACACAACCCCGATTCGTCGTCAACCGCCGCTAAACCGGCTTTAAAACTGGCCTGCTGACGCTCAAATTGAGCGATCAGGGTCAAGGCCTGGACGTTCACCCCCAAGGTGAAGCGCCAACGGGCCAGACTGGCATGGGCGTCGTGCAGCTCAATCGTGCCCACCCCAGCGTGGTCGAAATGGCGCAACACCAAGTCCTCGGCCAAGGGCCAGGCATGCCAGACGCCTTGCGGTTCGCGCCAGAGCAAACGCTGGTTAGTGAGTACCAACTGACCGGAAGCAAAGCGAAGTTGCTGATCCAAGTCAACCACCAGGGTGCTTAAAACGTTCTCTTGCTTAGCAAGTTGGGCTTGCAGGTCGACCTGTCCGGGATCGACCGGAGTCCCCATGGCGTCGACTGGATGATGATGTTGCATTTTGATTTGATATCGCGCGGCCGCTGCTGCGACCCTGACCCGGGCTGGCAAGCGTGGATTCTCGCCGAATCAGAGCCCGTTGCGTTCACCCGGTGTGGAGATGACCCTGCCCGCCAGAGCGCACAATCATGGTTCGGATCCAGCACACCTGCCCGCGACCCCGTCGTATTAGCCGCCAAAGAATGACAAGAATGGACGACCTCAAGCTGCTGCGCATCAATTACCTGCGCGGCCCCAACGTCTGGACCTACCGTCCAGTACTCGAAGTCTGGCTTGATCTGGGCCAACTCGAGGACCACCCGTCCAACCTGCTGCCCGGCTTCAACGATCGGCTGGTCGCCCTGCTGCCCGCCCTGGTTGAACACCACTGCGGCGTCGGCGAGCGTGGCGGATTTCTGGAACGCCTCAATGAAGGCACCTGGGCCGGGCACATCCTGGAACACGTCGTCATTGAGCTGCTCAATCTGGCGGGCATGCCCACCGGCTTTGGACAAACGCGCAGCACCTCGCAACGCGGGGTGTACCGCATGGTGTTTCGTGCCCGCGATGAACAGGTGGCCCGCACGGCCCTGGCCGAAGGTCATCAATTGCTCATGGCCGCCATCAACGATCAGCCCTTTGACCTGAGCGCTGCGGTGACGAAGGTGCGCGACAAGGTCGACGATTGTTACCTCGGCCCCAGCACGGCCTGCATCGTCGCTGCCGCCACGGATCGGCGCATCCCGCACATCCGTCTGAACGACGGCAACCTGGTGCAACTGGGTTATGGGGCGAAACAACGCCGCATCTGGACGGCCGAGTCCGACCTCACCAGCGCCATCGCCGAAGGGATCGCCGGGGACAAGGACCTGACCAAGGGCCTGCTCAAGGCCTGCGGCGTGCCCGTGCCTTCGGGCGAGGTGGTCGACAGCCCCGCCGCCGCGTGGGAAGCGGCGCAAGACATCGGCCTGCCCGTGGTCGTCAAGCCCACCGATGGCAACCATGGCCGGGGTGTGACCCTGGACCTGCGCCAGCAAGCCGACATCGAAGCCGCCTACGAGGTGGCGTTGCGGCACGGCAGCGAAGTGCTGGTCGAGCGTTTTGTGCTGGGCCACGAACACCGCCTGCTGGTGGTGGGGGGCCGGGTGGTGGCCGCCGCGCGCGGCGAAGTCGCCGAGATCACCGGCGATGGCCGCTCCACCGTGCAAGCACTGGTCGACAGCCAGATCAACATCGACCCACGCCGTGGGGTGAATGAAGACTCGCCGCTCAGCATCATCCGCCCCGCCTCCGATGGCGCCATCATCCTCGACCTGCAACGCCAAGGCCTGACCGCGGACTCCGTGCCCGTCGCCGGGCGGCAAGTGCTGATCCAGCGAAACGGCAACGTCGCCAGCGACTGCACCGACGAGGTGCACCCCGAGGTCGCTCACGCGGTGTCCTTGGCCGCGCGCGTGGTCGGGCTCGACATCGCGGGCGTCGACGTGGTGGCGCAAGACATCTCCCGCCCCTTGAAGGAGCAGGGCGGGGCCATTGTCGAGGTCAACGCCGGACCGGGTCTGCTGATGCACCTCAAGCCGGCCGAAGGATCGCCTCGCCCGGTGGGGCGCGCCATCGTCGACCACCTGTTCCCGGAGGACGAGAGCGCTCGCATCCCCATCGTGGGCATTGCGGGCACGCAAGGCACCCAGACCCTCTCGCGCCTGATCGCCTGGTTGATCCACCTGAGCGGCAAGTACGTGGGCCTGGCCTGCCGCGATGGGCTGTTTCTGGACCGCCGCCAGGTCGAACAAAACAATGCCGCCACCTGGAGCGCCGGCCATCGCCTGCTGATGAACCGCGCGGTCGAAGCCGCCGTGTTTGAAAACGGCGCCGAGACCATCTTGCGCGACGGCCTGGCCTATGACCGCTGCCACGTCGGCGTCGTGACCGACCTGGAAGGCTTCGAGTCCCTGGCCGAGTTCGACATCAGCGAGTCGGATCAACTGGTCAAGGTGCTGCGCTCCCAAGTGGACGTGGTCTTGCCCGAGGGCGCTGCCGTGCTCAATGCCAACGATGAGCGCATCGCCAACCTGGCCTCACTGTGCGACGGACAGGCCATTCTGTATGGCGTCGACCCGCAGTTGCCCGCCATGGTCCAGCACCGTGCCAGCGGCGGCCAAGCCGCGTTCATGCGCCAAGGCATCGTCGTGCTGGCCACCGGGGCCTTTGAAAACACCCTGAGCGAACTCAGCAGCCTGACCTTGCGCCAAGGGCGGGGCACCCCGATCTCGCCTGAAACCTTGCTGGCGGCGGTGGCCGCGGCCTGGGCCCTGGACATCGCGCCCGACCTGATCACCGCAGGCATTGAAACCTTTGACGCCGACCAGTCGCCCGCCAGGCCGACCCTGGGATTTGCGTACGCTCGATGAGCTCGACAAGAAAGACACGCTGATGGAAGTTTCTCGCATTCGAGCACTCAGGGGCCCCAACCTGTGGAGCCGACACACCGCCGTCGAGGCCATCGTGGCCTGCACGCCTGACGAACAATCGATCAACCTGCTGCCCGGATTCGAGGCGCGCGTGCGGGCCTTGTTTCCGGCCATTGGCGCCTTGCAAGAAGGTGGTCGGCAGGCCAAGATCTCGGTCGCCCATGTGCTGGAGACCGCCGCCCTGGCCTTGCAGGCGCAAGCGGGCTGCCCGGTCACCTTCAGCTGCACGGCCCTGACGGTCGAGCCCGGCGTCTACCAGGTCGTCGTTGAATACAGCGAAGAAGCCGTGGGCCGGCAAGCCCTGGCGCTGGCCCAGACCTTGGTGCAAGCGGCCCTGCAAGACGCCGAGTTCGATGCCCAGGCCGCCATCACCCAATTGCGCGACACCGATGAAGACGTGCGCATGGGGCCCAGCACCGGCGCCATCGTCGAAGCGGCTGCCGCACGCGGCATCCCGTGGCGGCGCCTGACGCAAGGCAGCCTGGTGCAATTTGGCTGGGGCTCGCGCCAGCGGCGCATCCAGGCCGCTGAAGTCGACCTGACCAGCGCCGTGGCCGAGTCCATTGCGCAAGACAAAGACCTCACCAAAATGCTGCTGCACGCCGCCGGGGTGCCCGTGCCCATGGGCCGCCCAGTGACGGATGCCGACGACGCCTGGGCCGCCGCCCTGGAGATCGGCCTGCCCGTGGTGGTCAAGCCGCAAGGTGGCAACCAGGGCAAGGGCGTGACGGTCAACATCGTCGGCCGCGAGCACCTGGAAGGGGCCTACAAAACGGCCGCCGAGTATGGCGAGGTCATGGTTGAGAAATACCTGCCCGGTGACGACTTCCGCCTGCTGGTGGTCGGCGACCGCCTGGTGGCCGCCGCCCGGCGCGATCCCCCCCAAGTCTTTGGCGATGGCGTGCACACCGTGCGCCAACTGGTGGACATGGTCAACACCGACCCGCGCCGCGGCGAGGGCCACGCCACCTCGCTGACCAAAATCCGCTTTGACGACATCGCCATTGCGCGCCTGGAAACACAAGGCCTGCAGCCCGAGTCGGTGCCCGAAAAAGGCCGCCGCGTGGTCTTGCGCAACAACGCCAACCTGAGCACCGGCGGCACCGCCACCGACGTGACCGATGACGTGCACCCCGAAGTGGCCGCGCGTGCCGTGGCCGCCGCCCAGATGGTGGGCCTGCACATCTGCGGCGTTGACGTGGTGTGCGAGAGCGTGCTCAAACCCATGGAAGAACAACACGGCGGCATCGTTGAAGTCAACGCCGCCCCTGGTCTGCGCATGCACCTGTCGCCCTCGTTCGGCAAGGGCCGTCCCGTGGGCGAGGCCATGGTCGCGCACCTGTTCGGCCCCGGCGAAGATGGCCGCATCCCCGTGGTCGCCGTCACCGGCACCAACGGCAAGACCACCACCGCGCGCCTGATTTCGCACCTGTTCACCAGCACCGGCCTGCGTGTGGGCATGACCAACACCGATGGCGTCTACGTCAATGGCCGCCAGATCGACAGCGGCGATTGCAGCGGCCCCAAGAGCGCACGCAATGTGCTGATGCACCCGGATGTCGATGCCGCCGTGTTCGAAACCGCCCGTGGCGGTGTATTGCGCGAAGGCCTGGGCTTTGACCGCTGCCAGGTCGCCGTGGTCACCAACATCGGCACCGGCGACCACCTGGGCTTGAACTACATCACCACGGTGGAAGACCTGGCCGTGCTCAAGCGCGTCATCGTGCAAAACGTGGAGCCCACCGGCTACGCGGTGCTCAATGCCGTCGACACCAACGTCTCGGCGATGGCCGCGAAATGCCGCGGTGAAGTCATCTTCTTTGCACAGGACCTTCACCACCCCATCATGGCCACCCACCGCGCGCAGGGTAAGCGCACGGTGTTTGTCGATGGCGATGCGGTCGTGGCCTCAGAAGGCGCCTGGCGCGAACGCATCTTGCTGCGCGACATCCCCATCACACGCCAAGGCACCATCGGTTTTCAGGTCGAGAACGTGCTGGCCGCCGTCGCGGCGGGCTGGGGCGTGGGGCTGGACTGGGATGCCATGCGCAGCGGTCTGGCCAGCTTTGTCAACGATGCGGACAACGCCCCCGGTCGCTTCAATGTGATGGACTACCGCGGTGCCACCGTGATCGCCGACTACGGCCACAACCCGGACGCCATGCGCGCCTTGGTCGCGGCGGTGGAAGGCATCCCCGCCAAACGCCGCACCGTGGTGATCAGTGGCGCGGGCGACCGGCGCGATGACGACATCCGCGAGCAAACCGCCATCCTGGGCGAGGCGTTTGATGATGTCATCTTGTTCCAGGACGCCTGCCAGCGCGGACGCGTGGATGGTGAGGTGCTGGCGCTGCTGCGCGATGGACTTAAAAACACCCACCGCACGCAGAACGTCGATGAAATCCGGGGTGAGTTTGTGGCCATCGACCGCGCGCTGGAGCGCCTGAGCGCCGGTGACCTGTGCCTGATCCTGGTCGACCAGGTGGACGAGGCCCTGGCCCATCTGCACCAGCGCATCGCCGAAGGATGAGTCCTCTGAGCCCTCAGCGGCTCACGACTTGCACTGGATCGCCAGTTGGGCGTGGTTGTCGGTGAAGTTCACAAACTCGCTGAAGCGCGACCACTTGTTCGTGACATAGGATTCGCGCGGTGCGACCCCGCGCGGGCCGCGCTCCCACTGGCGCTGCACGTCGTAGCCGCTCGGGCACAGGCGCTGCGCCCCGGTTTGCAGTTGCGCCAGGGTGTTGCCCTCCAGGGTATAGGCGGGCGGACCGCCCCCTGTGCCCACGCTGCGCACGTCATAGCTGGCACACCCAGCCATCGCGGCCACCAAGACCGCCATCACGGGCCAAACACTCCATCGATCCAACACCGGGGCACCTCCAGGCAAACTGCGACGCACTCAGGCAACGCTGACGCATTCCATAGGAGACCACTGCGCGGCCCGGGCTGATGCGTCGAATACGGGGGCTTGAGGGGTCTTTTTCTGGGGATGCGGACAAATTCCCGCCCCACGGCGGGTGCATTGGGCACAACGCGGCAGCGCGATCTAAAGTTCTCTTACCGTGCAAGCACGCCGATCTGAGGTTCACCATGAACTCCGTCTCGTCCATCGCCTTATCGGGCATCAGCGCTGCAAGACAGCACCTGGATGCTGCCGCACACAACATCGCCAACGGTCAAACGCAAGGTTTCAGACGCCAGGAAATCACCCAACGTGAACTGCCCGACGGCGGGGTCACCACCTCGGTTGAACAAGCGCAAAGCATCGGCCAAGGCATCGACACGGACATCGTGGAGCAAATGTCGGCCAGCTACTCCTTTGACGCCAATATGCACACCATCCGCACCCAGCAAGACATGATGGGCACGCTGTTGAACATGACGGCATAAGGCCCGCATCAGCCCACCTCGGCCCTGCGCAAGGGCGGCGTCCCCTACACTGGCGGGACACCGCCATGCTGACACCTCCCCCCACCCTCCAATGGACCGAAGCCGACGCCGCACACAGCGCGCGCTGGCGCTCGGAAAGCGGCGCCTTGCCGCCCAAACGCGTGCTCATCGCCGATGACCGCATCAACGCCGACAGCGCCTACAAGCTGGCCTGCGAAGGCACCGGCCTGCTCTGGCGCGGTGACTTTCAAAACGCACGCCAATTGCTGCTGGCCCTGGCGCGGCGTGCCGAGCGCAAGCCCCGAAAAACAGCCCCCGCCTCCCCCGCCGAGGCCTTCAACCTGCACCGCCAGGCCCAGTCGCAGCGCGCCCGCACCCTGGCCATGCTGCTGATTCCGCTGGAGGCCGATTACAGCATCCCCTTGCGCCGCGCGCCCGATTGGCGCGCCGCCTGCCTGGAAGCCTACGGCCCCGGTGATGGCCCCTCCGTTGTCTCGCTGCGTGAACTGCTGGGCCTGGTCGGCGCACACGAGTGGCGCAAAAAAGGCGTCGAGATCCCCGCGCTCAAAGGCCGCATCCACCCGCACTACGGCGTCTTCTCGCCCGCACGCGGCGAGTACATCGACCTGGTCAACCGCGCCCCGCTGCCCTCCAAGGCCCTGGCCTTTGACATCGGCACCGGCACCGGCGTGCTGGCGGCCGTGCTGGCGCGACGAGGGGTGGAGCGCATCGTCGCCACCGACCAAGACCCGCGTGCCCTGGCCTGCGCCCAAGACAACCTGACGCGACTGCAGCTGCTCGACCGTGTGGAATTGCTGCAAACCGACCTCTTCCCGCCGGGCCAGGCGCCGCTGATCGTCTGCAACCCGCCCTGGGTACCGGCGCGTCCCAGCTCGCCCATCGAGCATGCCGTCTACGACCCCGACAGCCGCATGCTGCGCGGCTTTCTGCAAGGCGTGGCCGCGCACCTCAGCCCCCAGGGCGAAGCCTGGCTCATCTTGTCGGACCTGGCCGAGCACCTGGGCCTGCGCCCGCGCGACGAGTTGCTCGCCCTCATAGAGGCCGCCGGACTGAAGGTGCTGGACAAACTCGACATCCAACCCCGCCACCCCAAAGCCACCGACCCGAGCGACCCGCTGCACGCGGCCCGCCTGGCCGAGCTGACCTCGCTGTGGCGCCTGGCCGCGATCTGAACCCATCCGCTGTGGCTGTTTCGATGGACCTGACCCTGACCGACCGCGAGTCCGCCCTCGCCATCTTTGCCGCCCTGCAAGCCCAAGCCCAGCAGCGCGGCATCACCTTGCGCACCCCACCACCCGAGCCCACCTCGTGCTGTGGACGCGGCTGCAACGGCTGCGTCTGGGAGGGCTATTACGCCGCCGTGGCCTACTGGCGCGATGAGGCCTTGTTGCGATTGGCCGACTGATGCACTGACCCAGCGCAAGCCAGGTTCAGAGACCCCGCCAGCCCCCTAAGTTGACCCCGCTGTGAGATGCGATGTGTCAAACATTCAAGCTATAAGTGAATGTTGATCGTTTAATCACGAAAGGGCACATCATGGGTTCTCTATGGGTCAAGGGCAATCAGGGGGCTGAGATCAAACGCCTGCAACAGCAGTTGGTCAAGGTACTGGGCGCTGATGCAAACGACTTTCCAACGCTGGGCAATGGCGTGTTCGATGCCGACACCGAAGCCGCCGTGCGCCGCTGGCAATCGGGCGCCGGACTGATCGCCGACGGCATCATGGGCCCGCGCTGCCTGAGCGAGCTGGGCGTGCTCAAACTGCCTGAACTGGACTTGCCCCTGGACCTGGCCTCGGTGCGCCAACTGTTCCCGGCCACCAAGCCCTCCAACATCGCGCGCTACCTGCCTTATGTGTGCGCCGCGCTGCAGGCCACCGGCTTGACCGACCGCCCCGCCATCCTGGCCACCCTGGGCACCATCCGCGCCGAAAGCGAAGGCTTTTTGCCGATCAGCGAGTTCCCCTCGCAGTTCAACACCAAACCCGGCATGGCCCCCTTCAGCGCCTACGAAATGCGCAAGGGACTGGGCAACACCCAGGCCGGCGATGGCGCCCGATTCAAGGGACGCGGCTTTGTACAACTCACCGGCCGTGCCAACTACCACCAGTATGGACAAGCCCTGGGCATCGACCTGGAGGACAACCCCGACTGGGCCAACGCCCCCGAAGTCGCCGCGCTGCTGCTGGCCACCTTCTTGTCCCACCATGCCGACGCCATGCGCGAGGCCCTGGCCAGCCACAACTTCCTGGCCGCCCGCAAGCTGGTCAACGGCGGCTCGCACGGCCTGGATCGCTTCACCAGTGTGTTCACCCTGGCCACCTCGATCTGGCCGACGTTGGCGGTCAAGGCCGGCGCTGCGCGCAAACGCGGTGCCAAGGCCACCCTCAAGGCAGCGGCGCCGGTCGCCGCCAAACCGCGCCGCGTCCTGACGGTGGCCAAGGACCCCAGCGACCTGCGCGACCGCCCTTACCTGCCCCCGCCGGTCAGCCTGCCCAACGAACACCCGCCCGCCAAGGACATCAAGGCCTTTCTGCCCCCCTACACCAAGGCCGGACTCATCCTGGACCAGGGCCAGGAAGGCGCCTGCACCGGCTTTGGACTGGCCGGCGTGGTCAACTACCTGCGCTGGCGCAAGGCCGACCTGTCGCCCAAGTTGCAGTCGGTCAGCCCGGCCATGCTCTACACCTTTGCCCGTCGCTATGACGAATACGCGGGCGAGGACTACGAAGGCTCCAGTTGCCGCGGCGCCATCAAAGGCTGGTTCCACCACGGTGTCTGCCTGGCCACCGATTGGCCCCACCGCGAAGGCCAGCGTGAAATGGAAGCGGCTGCCTTGTCCGGCCGCGCTTTCGACTTGCAGGCGCCCGCCCATCAAGGCGACCAGGCGCTTGCTGATGGCCAGTCCCAGCCCGGTGCCGCCGTAGCGGCGACTGGTCGACGATTCGGCCTGGCTGA
>JAZJZP010000171.1:0-2611 GCA_040389805.1 Pseudomonadota bacterium | reverse complement strand
CAGCCCCCCCAGCCCAAATACGGCTACGCCAAACGCGCCACTGAAAACACCCTGGGCGTCTACTTTCGGGTCGAGATCAAATCCATCACCGATCTGCAGGCCGCCATCTTGCAAGTGGGGGCCATCTACGTCTCATCCACCACGCACGAGGGCTGGAACACCATCCCCAACAAGACCAAACCGCCGTCGGGTCATGCCGACCTGCCCGTGATCCCGTTCGATGGCCAGCCGTCAGAAACAGGCGGCCATGCCTATGCCCTGGTTGGCTTCAATGCGCAAGGCTTCGTAATCCAGAACTCCTGGGGTGACAGTTGGGGGGCCGGCGGCTTTGCCGTGCTCACCTACGCCGACTGGCTGGCCAATGCCATGGACGCCTGGGTCGTGGCCCTGGGCGTGCCGGGCGTGGTCATTGGGGGCATGAGCACGGCGGCCACCAGCCAGGTCAGCGCCGCCGGCGCGGCGGACCGCAGCCAATGGTGGGACGAGCGCCTGGCCTATGAGCACAGCATCGAGCTGGGCAACGATGGCCGGGTCAACCGCTACCACACCGAAGACGAACTCAACCGCACCCTGCTGCACCAGGCCTCGGTCTTGCCCGACAGCTGGTTTCGCAACCGCAAGGACCAACGCAAACGCCTGGTGATCTATGCCCATGGTGGTTTGAACAGCGAACCGGACGCCATCAAGCGCGCCCGCGCGATGGGACGCTTTTTCATCGACAACGGCTGCTATCCCTTGTTCCTGGTCTGGAAGACCGGCCTGCTCGAATCCATCGGCAACATCGTGAAAGAGGCCGTGAGCAAACAAGCGCCCAGAGCCGCGGGCATCGGCGAATGGATCACGGACCGCTCCGACCTGTTGATCGAAAAGACCATCGGTCGCCCCCTGGCTCGCCCTATCTGGAGCGAGATGAAAGAAAACGCCGACCTGGCCTTCAACCCCGGACGCGGCGGCGACCTGCTGATCACGGCGCTGCAAAAACTGGAGGCGGCCTGGGGCGATCAGCTGGAGATCCACCTGGTCGGCCAT
Source organism: Pseudomonadota bacterium (assembly GCA_040389805.1). Taxonomy (GTDB): domain Bacteria; phylum Pseudomonadota; class Gammaproteobacteria; order Burkholderiales; family Burkholderiaceae_C; genus Aquabacterium. Next base: position 1,582 of record JAZJZP010000171.1, on the reverse strand, counting down.
TCCGCGGGCTCCATCATCCTGGGGCACCTGCTCAACTCGGTGGTCAACCGTGGCAGCAGCGATCACCTCACGTCCATCCAGTTGATGGCGCCTGCCTGCACCGTGCAGTTTGCCAACCGCTACTACGCGCCCCATGCGGAGTTGATGAAGCGCCTGCACCTGCAGGTCTTGTCCGACCAGAACGAGCGCGATGACAACGTGGTCAGCATCTACCGCAAGTCGCTGCTGTACTTTGTCTCCAACGCCCTGGAGAGCGACCTGCGCACCCCGATCCTGGGGATGGAGAACGTCTTCAACCCCGACTACACCGGCTGGGACGGCTCATCGTCCACCGGCGAGACCCTGGCCAAATGGCGTCGCGCCGCGCAGGAGGCCGGCCTCACGCCCGGACCACGCTTGAATGTGGTCACGCAAGACAAGGTGGTGGTGAACGTCCCTGACCGCAAGATCAGCGCCGCCCATGGCGCCTTTGACAACGATGTCGAGGCCATGACCCGCGTGCTGGAGCGCATCACCGGCGGGCCCCTGGTCAGGCCGATCGACGACCTGCGGGGCTTTTAAGTCACTTCAACTCAGCCGAACTCTTGCCCAGCAAACGGCGCGCGATGATCAGCAGTTGAATCTGCTGCGTCCCCTCGAAGATGTCCAGGATCTTCGCGTCGCGCGCCCATTTTTCAAGCAAGGAGGTTTCGGTGTAACCGATGCTGCCCGCCAGTTCGACACACTTGAGCGCCACCTCCACGCAGGTGCGCCCCGCCTTGGCCTTGGCCAGCGAGGCCTGCAACGAGTTGGGCTGACCGTTGTCGGCCATCCAGGCCGATTGCAAGGTCAGCAAGCGCGCGGCCTCGTAGTCGGCCTGCATCCGCATGAACTCGGACACGGCCGCGGGCTGGCGGTGCGGCGGGCGGTTGTAGTCGATCACCAGGCCGCAGCCTTGCAAGATCGTGCGCATTTCATCCAGGCACGCCTGCGTCAAACCCACGGCCATGGCCGCCACCAGGGGGCGGGTGTTGTCGAAGGTCTGCATCACCCCGGCAAAGCTCTTCTCGGCCTGAATCTCGGGGTCGCCCAGCAGATTGGCCTTGGGGACCCGGCAGTCACGCAACACGAAGGCCGCGGTGTCCGAGGCCCGAATGCCCAGCTTGTGCTCCAGGCGCACCAGGTCAAACCCCGGCGTGTTTTTCTCGACCACGAAGGACTTGATCGCCGCGCGGCCCAGTTGCTTGTCCAAGGTCGCCCACACCACGACCAGCTCGGCCCGATCCCCGGCCGTCACGTAGATCTTTTCACCATTGAGCACGTACTCATCGCCGTCCAGACGGGCGGTCGTGCGGATGGCGGCCGAGTCCGAACCACAGCCGGGCTCGGTGATCGCCATGGCGGCCCAGCGCCCCTTGAAGCGCGCCAGTTGCTCGTCATTGGCCACCGAGGCAATGGCCGCATTGCCCAGGCCCTGGCGGGGCATGGACAAGAGCATGCCGACATCGCCCCAGCACAGCGCCATCACGCTCAGGCAGGTCGACAGGTTGGAGCCATTGCGGTTGCCCGCGTGGGCACCAGCGGCCTCGCGGCGCACCCCGGT
>JAZJZP010000170.1:2767-10910 GCA_040389805.1 Pseudomonadota bacterium | reverse complement strand
CCACCTGGCGGACAAACGCGGTCTTCTTGGCCACCGCATCCACACACACCACCTCGACCTGCGGCATGGTGATGGCCAGCACCACCCCCGGCAAACCGCCACCACTGCCCACATCCAGCACGGCGGCCGGCTGGCCTTGCAAGTGCGCCCACAAGGGGGCCCGCACCACCAGGCTGTCAAGCAAATGCAGCCGCAGCATCTCGGCCGGGTTCCGCACCGCGGTGAGGTTGTAGGTCTTGCCCCACTGACTCATCATGCCCATGTAGGCGAGCATCTGCTCGACTTGCGCCTCGGTCGGCGCAGGGGCCGCCCCATGGTCCATCTCAGCCAATGACTGCGTCAAGGCGAGGGCCAGTTCAGAATTCAAAGTGATTGATGACATGTTGCTCAGACCAAACCGGCTTCAGCACGCTGACTGAAACCTTTGAATCGGTTTTTTTTCAAGTGGATCAACAGCAAGGAAATCGCCGCCGGGGTCACCCCGGAAATGCGGGATGCCTGCCCCAAGGTTTCCGGCCGATGCTTGCTCAGGGTGTGCCGCACTTCATAGCTCAAAGCCTGCACCTGCAGATAGTCCAACTCAGGAGGCAGTTGCAGGCTCTCGTAATGGACCGAGCGCTCCACCTCGCCGTTTTGCTTGTCGATGTAGCCGGCGTACTTGATGCTGATCTCGACCTGCTCGATCACAGCATCCGCCAAAGCCACCCCCAGCTCGGCCCGAAGGTCCACGCGAGACACCGCCAAACCCGGCACTGTTTCACGTGAAACAGTGCCCTGCCCTTCATCCGACCCCGATCCCGCGCGTCCCACCGCACGGCCCGCCTTGATCTCGGTTGCCTTGTTGTTGGCGAGCAGGCCCGCCTCGGCCACCGCATCAAACTGCACACCGGGACGACGCAACAAGTCCGCCAGACAGTATTCCCGCTCCAAGGCTTTGCCGACCAAACGCTCGGCATCCTGCGCCAGCAAGGTGGCGGGCCGCACCCAACTGGTCCGCAGCCGTTCTGTTTCACGTGAAACAGCATCGCGCTTGCGGTTGAAGGCGGCCCAGCGAACGTCATCTACCAACCCCAACTCACGCCCCACCTCGGTCAAGCGCATATCAGCGTTGTCCTCCCGCAGCTGCAAACGGAACTCCGCGCGGCTGGTGAACATGCGATACGGCTCGGTCACGCCCTTGGTGATGAGGTCATCGACCAGCACCCCCAGATAGGCCTGATCACGCCGCGGCGTCCAGACCGCACGCCCTTGCGCTTGCAGACCCGCATTCAGGCCGGCGAACAAACCTTGCGCGGCCGCCTCTTCATACCCGGTCGTGCCATTGATCTGACCCGCAAAAAACAGCCCCGCAATCGACTTGCTCTCAAAACTGGCCTTGAGCTCGCGCGGGTCAAAGTAGTCGTACTCGATGGCATAGCCGGGCCGCAGGATGTAGGCATCGGCCAAGCCCGGCATGGTGCGCAAGGCCGCCAACTGAATGTCAAAGGGCAGCGAGGTGCTGATGCCGTTGGGATAAAACTCGTGAGTGGTCAGGCCTTCGGGCTCCAGAAAGATCTGGTGGCTGTCCTTGTCGGCAAAGCGGTTGATCTTGTCTTCGATGCTGGGACAGTAGCGCGGCCCCACCCCTTCGATCACCCCCGTGAACATCGGGCTGCGGTCAAACCCCGAACGGATAATGTCGTGCGTCTGCTGGTTGGTGTGCGTGATCCAGCACGGCAGTTGCCGCGGATGCTGCTCGGGCGAGCCCAAAAAGCTGAACACCGGCACCGGACTGCGGCCATCCATGCCATCGCCGGGTTGCTCTTGCAACTGGCTGAAATCGATGCTGCGGCCATCGATGCGTGGCGGCGTGCCCGTCTTGAGGCGCCCTTGCGGCAGCTTCAACTCTTTGAGCCGGCTCGACAGCGACACCGCGGGTGGGTCCCCCGCGCGACCGGCGCTGTAGTTTTGCAGGCCCACGTGAATCTTGCCGTCCAGGAAGGTGCCAGCCGTCAACACCACCGTGCGCGCCCTGAACTGGATGCCCACCTGGGTCACCGCCCCAACGACACGATCGCCCTCCACCATCAGATCGTCCACCGCCTGCTGGAACAGCCACAAATTGGGCTGGTTCTCCAGGCGCTGGCGGATGGCGGCTTTGTAGAGGATGCGGTCGGCCTGGGCCCGCGTGGCCCGCACCGCCGGCCCCTTGGACGAATTCAAGATGCGAAACTGGATGCCGGACTCGTCGGTGGCCGCACCCATAGCGCCGCCCAGGGCATCCACCTCTTTGACCAGGTGGCCTTTGCCGATCCCGCCAATCGACGGGTTGCAGCTCATCTGCCCCAGCGTCTCAATGTTGTGCGTCAGCAGCAGGGTGGCGCAACCCATGCGGGCAGCCGCCAGGGCGGCCTCGGTACCGGCATGGCCACCACCCACCACGATGACGTCGAATTCTTTGGGGTACAGCATGGCTCACCTCGGACAAGTCAAGAAACTGCCTATTTTTTAGGCAACCTGAGATTGTACTGAGAATGATTGCCCTTCGGGGACGCCAAGGCAAGACCGCCTCCACAGCCCCGCCCTGATTCCGCCAAACGGACTAGGGATCACCACCTGTTGACGCCCCCGCAACACCCCCTGAAACTGGCCGCGCTCATCCATATCAAACTCAAGGGAACCCCACATGAAAGCATCCATGCTCAAGCAGCTGTCCGCCTGCGCCATCCTGTCCATCGGAGCCAACGCGCACGCCGTGGTCGAATCCGGTCACTGGAACGTTCATACGGTTGCCGACCCACAGAGTACCGCCCTCTCCCTGGTGGTCGCCATCGACCAGACCCCAGGCGGCGACGAAACCGGGACGGTTTTCAACTACGACCCTGCCCTGGGGACACTGCAATTCGTCACCATGACCGTTGATGAAGGCTCGCATCTGTTTCTCACCCATCCTGGCCAGGTGCTGACAGACCAGACCCTCCTGAGCACGCCCCCCGAATCGTTCCGCTCAGGGCCCGTCACCGTCGGCCAAGATTTCTACCTGGGTGGCCGCACCTACAAGTTCACCGATCCCGAGTTCTCTTGGCAAAATCCGGTCTACACCGTCTTCGGCTGGGCTCATCTCAAAGCCGATGCAAACGGACAGCTTCAGGTGATCGACAGCGCCATGGCCTTCCGTGAGGGCGGCATCATCGTCGGCACGACCCAGGCCGTGCCTGAGCCAGCCACCGTGTCCATGATGGGCCTGGGGCTGGTCAGCCTGGTCGCCCTGCGTCGGCGTCGCCAGCCAACGCAAGCCTGAACACGGGCCTCCAGCGCCACTTCAAATTAGGGGGTGGACGCCCACCGCCCGACGGCTCTACACTGAGTCGGTTCGCTGTCGTCACCCCATCATAAAAATAGGGACTCTATTCCCCAAACCCAAGACGACAATGGGGCTCCTGCTGTAGGAGCCCCATGAATTGCCGACCTGGCTGTGCCGCCTGTTGCACCGCACCCTCCATCTCATCGCCCATGCCTGGTTTGCCTCACGGCAAACCGGCCGGCCTGCCCTGCCCGCACCTGGACGCCACCCTGCGCTGCCAACTCTTTGGACACCCACAGCGCCCTGCGGTGTGTGGCTCTCTGCAACCCAGTGCAGAAATGTGCGGAGACACCCGCGAGCAAGCCATGCGCTGGCTGACCCAACTCGAAGCAGACACCCGTTAGATCAACCCGCCGCCTTGAGGCCCTGCGCCGTCGCAGTGGCGTCACCGACGGGCCGCTCCAGCAAGGACTCCGGCGGCGCCCCGGTGGGCGATCCCGTCAAAAGAGTCATCTGCCCACGCAAGCCCTCGGTTGTCAGCCCCTGCCCGTTGGGCGCCCAGCCGGGAGGCGCAAACATATAGCCCAGCGCATCGCTCAGACTGCGCGCCTGCAGCACATCGCGCAGGATGTTGCCCCACTCGAACAGGCAGATCTTGATCGCGCTGTAGGTGGTCACCGTCTTGACCAGGCCGTAGCGGATCGGCTCGCCATCCTTCTCGGGCACATAGGTGCCAAACAGGCGGTCGAACAACATGATCGTGCCGCCATAGTTGCAATCCAGGTACTCGACATTGGCGGCGTGGTGCACCCGATGAGCGGAAGGGGTATTGAAGACCCCTTCCATCCAGCCCAACTTGGAGATCAGGTCGGTGTGGATCCAGAACTGATACACCAGGTTCACCCCGTAAGACATCAGCACGGTATCAGGCGAGAACCCCAGCAGGCACTGCGGCGCAAAGAACACGAAGCCGCCCGAAATCTTGCCGGTGATCGACTGGCGAAACGCCGCCGCCAGGTTGTACTGGTTGCCGGTGTGGTGCACCTGGTGCGAGGCCCAGTACCAGCGAACCCGGTGCCCGGCGCGGTGCAGCCAGTAATAGAAGAACTCCGTGCAAAAGAACATCGCCACCCAGCCCCACCAGGTGTTCATCGGCACGGTCCACAGGCGATGCGAGTACATCCAGTCGCCAAACGGCAGGGCGACGCCCATCACCACCCCCATCGGAATGGCTTCGACCGCCACGCGCCACAGGTTGATGCGCACGGTGGTCCAAAAAGCGCTCCAATCGTACGGCGCACGGTCCCGTCGGCGACCGATCCACAGCCCTTCAAGGGCGGTGATGGCCACGGCCGACAGGCCCAGGATACCCATCATGGTCTGAATGACAGTGAGGTGAGGAAACTGCATGATGAACTTCGTGTAATGCGAATGGCTACAGTCATCCACCATACGGACTTGCCCGGCGTTTGTCTCCCGGGGAAGCCCTTTCACCCGCCGCGCGACCCCTTGTTTGCGGGGGATGAAAAATCACGCTTTAACAGCCCCGAAACAGGCTCCTCCGCCAAGGCCCGCAGGTAAAACCAACGCCCGTTGTCGCGCACGAACTCGCTGTGCTCCTGCAAGCGGTGGGCCCGCCCACCCAACTTGCTGCGCGCCACGAACAACACCGTGCCATGGTCGGGGCCGGTCATGGCGGCGCTCCGCACCTCCAGACCCAGCCACTTCAATCCCGCCTCTGGCGGCGCCAGCTCGGCCGGCCGAGTCGAGGGGTGCCAGGTTGACAGCAGGTAGTCCCGCAGGTCCAACACAAAGGCGCTATAGCGCGATCGCATCAAGGCCTGCGGCGTCGGGGCCATACCCAACAGAGCGCCCTGGTGATAGCGGCCACAACAATCGATATACGCAGCAGGAAGCCCACAAGGGCAAGGCTCACGCATCGCCACTATCGTATCGCCAAGGCCGCCGTCTCATCCATGCGCGCGCGCAACGTGACGTAGATCTCGCACACCCCGCGCAAGTACACCAGGCTGGGCAACACCAGGCCGATGGCAAACACCACCCCGCCGCCCACGGAGGCGGCCGAGATGTAGCGCACCGCAGCCACCGGCACATCGGGGACCGCCACGCCACGCAGGCTGTGCCCAAACAGCCCCGCCATGAAATATTCGGGCGCCACGTCCACCCCCAACAACCAAATCGAGAGTTCGGCCATGACCCGCCCGCTGGCGATGATCACCACACTGACGCCACCGCCCACCATGGCCGTCACCAGACTGAGGGCTGCCATCAACACGGCCGCCTGCAAGAGTTGCTCGCGAATCAAGCGCCACAGCACGCGCGGGCTCTCCAGCGAGGAGGTCCCGGCCCACACAGTCGGCCCGGCCAATGGCCCGACCACCGAGACCCCCGCCACCAGGCCCAAGCCCATGGCCAGCACCGTGAGCGGCACCACCAGCGCAAAGAGCCATGGCCCAATCACCGCAAAGCTACACAACCAGAACAGCCCGACCACCGCAGCCGCGACCACGCCGGCCACCAGCCCCACCAGCAACAGCGCCACCAGCAATCGGTGGGCAATCCCGAGCGAGTCTTCCAGGGCGTCCATCACCTCACGGGCGGGCCGCCCCAAGGCACGGTCCATCAACAACAAACCGGCCGCATTGCTGCCATAGAACACGATGAACAAGGCCGCAGCGCCTTGTCCGATGGCCCATGGCATCTCGCCACGAGCCAAGGATGCCTGAGCCGTCGCCAGCGCCAGGCCAGCGCCAGAAAAACTCGCCAGCAACAGATACATGGCCCTGCCATCCCGCACCGCCTCGACACTGGCCAGCACGCGCACCAACGCACGCCACCAATCAAACCGATTGGCAAAGGACACTTCAGAGGAGCTAAACCGGGTTTCAGGCATGACAAAAGGGGGCGTCTTTGCCCGCACATGCAGGCCACTGATCATAGGGGCTAGCCCTAAGCCCCGGATGATGGCCTCGTGCAACAACCTTTACCAAGGGTTGACAGACTGCGACAAATATCAATGGAAATTGTTGTCTGACCGTGAAAGTCTCACTCATAATGGGCAAGTCTGTGTCTGGAAGCGGCACCTTCGATGGAATGGGTCCTGATAGGTTGAAGCTCCACATGGTTACTTGAAAAGGAGCTCTCTCGTGGGCAACAAACTTTACGTAGGCAATCTGGCCTACACCGTGCGCGATCAGGATCTGCAAGATGCTTTCTCGCAATTCGGAGCTGTCAGCTCTGCCAAGGTCATGATGGACCGCGACACCGGCCGCTCAAAGGGCTTCGGTTTTGTCGAAATGGGCACCGATCCGGAAGCTCAAGCTGCCGTGAACGGCATGAACGGCCAATCTTTGGCTGGCCGCGCGATCGTGGTGAACGAAGCTCGCCCCCGTGAAGAGCGTCCTGCTGGTTTCCGCAGCCCCTACGGTGGTAGCGGCGGTGGCGGTGGCGGTGGCGCCGGTGGTGGCGGCGGCTACGGCGGTGGTGGTGGCGGCGGTGGCCGTCGCGAAGGTGGTGGCGGCGGCTACGGTGGTGGCGGCGGCGGTGGCGGTGGCCGCAGCGGTGGTGGCGGCTACGGCGGCGGCGGTGGCCGCAGTGGTGGCGGCGGCGGCTACGGCGGCGGCGGCTACTAAGCAGGTGGGATTGTGGCCCTCGCGGCCACAGACCAGAAAAAAGGCGATGTGTTCACATCGCCTTTTTTCATGGGCTCTCGACACCACTACATTTTGATACACCCGGGGGCATGAGCCGGTCACAATCAAGCGATGGGCTCACCCCGAGCCCCCCTGAGGAATACATCACCATGCAGTTCAACTTCATTTCAGCCAGCCGCACCGGCTTGGCCATCATCGCCATGGCACTGGGCTCCAGCGCCTGGGCAGCCACCAATGTCGGCGTCAGTGTCTCGGTGAACCAACCCGGCTTCTATGGCCGGGTCGACATTGGCCAACAGCAACCCGAACTGATTTACGCCCAGCCGGTCATCATTCAACAATCGCCGGTCGCCGTGTATCAACGCCCGATCTACATGCGCGTGCCACCGGGCCATTCCAAGCACTGGGGTCAATACTGCGGGCGCTACAACGCCTGCGGTCAACCGGTCTATTTTGTACATCCTGGCCGCATCAACATCGGAGGCCCGCAACGCAACCAATATGACCGTGGTGGCTACGAGGACCGCGGCGATAATCGCGGCGACCGGCACGGTCGTGGCGATCATGATCGCGGTCATGGTCGCGGACATGGTCACGGTCACGACTGACGTCAAACAAGCTCAGCCTTGACGCTTCTTGCGGTGCTTTTGAGCGCCGACGAGGGCGTCAAACCAAGGGCGGGGCATCCAGCGCAACACGGACGCGACGATGCCCATCGGCCAGGGGATGACGCGAAAGCGCGCCCCTGCCGTGATGGCCCTGAAGGCCCGATCGGCAAACGCCTCGGGCGACATCAGGAAAGGCATCGGGTAGTCGTTGCCCTGGGTCATCGGGGTATCAATGTAGCCCGGGGCAATGGTCACCACCGTGATGCCCTGAGGTTTGAGCTCGCCCCGCAGGGTTTCGCACAGCTGGACCACGCCCGCCTTGGCAGCGCAATAGCCCGCGTGGCCGGGCAAACCGCGCATGGCGGCCACACTGGCCATGCCCACCAAGGTGCCCCGACCCCGCTCGCGCATGGCGGCGATGAAAGGCTGGAACGTGGCCGCCACACCGATCACATTGGTGTCCAGCAGGTCGCGCAAGACCGGCAGATCTTCGGCCAAGGACAAGTCCACCCCGACGCTGATGCCCGCATTGGCAATCACCACCTCGGGCACCCCTTGCTGGCTCAGGCACAGCTGCG